>NZ_MAUD01000488.1 GCF_001700515.1 Streptomyces lushanensis | reverse complement strand
GTTCTCCCTGTCGAGTTCCGCGCCGCATCTGTTCGGTGAGCGCCTGGACGCATTCACGGCGGACCTCGATCGGCTGCTCCGGGAGCACTCCGCCGCCGGCCGCTTCTCCGAGCGTCAGCCGAGCACCGAGATCTTCGTCTGGCACACGCCCGTCTGAGCGGGCGGCGACCGGNNGGGGCACCGGCCGGTGCCCCCAGGCTTCTGAGGCCCCGGCGCAGACCTCGGCGCCGGCGTCCGTACGGCGCGCAGGCCCGCCTCCGGCAGGGACTCGGCGGCGAGCGTGGCCGACTGGGCCTGCGGACGGTCGTCCTCCCCGCCCCGGCTGCCTCGGCGGCCGGCAGATACTGCTCCGCCGCGGCCCGCCGGTCGCCGAGGGGCGCCCCAAATTCCGGCCGAGCGTCTCCCGGGCCCGTACCGGTCCGCTCCTCGCCGTGCTCCAGCAGATCCGGCAGGGCGGACTCCAGTACTTCGGCCGCCCCGGCCCGGCGCCCGGAATCGCCGTACGCCTGGGCCAGGAGCAGCCGCGCGTACGCTCCCGCGCCCGTCGGCTCTTCGGCCGCGTCGAACGAGTGGGCAGCCTCAGCGCGTACTCGGCGGCCTCCGCGGCCCTGCCGCCCTGCTTGTGCAGGATGTCCGCCAACGTCCGCCGCGGACGGCCCAGTTCGTCAAGCCGGCCGCGGCGCGTCCGGGTGTCCCGGAAGCCGGGACAATCCGTGAGGGCATCCATCGCATCGCCGCGGCGCACCGGGTGCGGGAGGAGCCGTTCGTCACCGACGAGGAGAACCTTCGACTTCGGCGGGCCCGTGACGGGGACGGCATCCGTACGGCCGTGACCGACGGTTACGAGATGTGCGCGCGGCGGAACGACGGGCACGCGGCGTGATCGTCATCGCCGCCATCTCCGGTCTGCTCGCTCTGTTCAACCGCGCGGACCCGGTTCACCAAGGGGCCGGGAAGGCCGCCGACGGCAGCGGCCTTCTTGTCGCCTCCCCCTGGCGCTCCCCGAGGTGCACCAGGCCGCCACCAGCCGGGGCGGCCTTCTCGCCGCCGACGGAATCCTCCGGTCGCTGACGGCGCGCATACGCGATGCGCGCAACGCGGGTGGTTCCTGCCCCGGCCACGCCCGGGCCCCTCGACACGGCTCTGTCCGTGCGGGTCCGGTACGGATCTCTCGGCCTCGACCTCGACCTCGACCTCGGCCTCGACCTCGGCCTCAATCTCGATCTCGTCGACGCGCCGAACGTCGCCCTGACGGCCGAGTACGACACCGACACCGTCCCGACCCGGGACATCCGTGACTTCCGGGCCGTCAGGCCGCCCACCTCTGAGGGTGACGACCTCTGCGTGACATGCCGTACGAGACCCGCCGCGGAGCGGCCGGGTATACCCGCTGCCTCGGCCCGCCATGCACTCCCACGCCGGGTTTCTTCGCTCCTGTGGCTGAAATTTTGCTGATCGTGACTTCGTTGATCCCTGAAGGGGCCTAGTCTTCAGCAGGTGAGCCAGTTGATGTCCCCAGAGCCCGAGACCGACGAGCTGCCCGGCGACAGCGTGCTGCCGGAGCCGGCCGCGCTGCCCGGTGCGGTGGGCGACGGATTGCGTGCCGAGCTGATCGCCTTCCGGCGGGACATGCACATGCATCCCGAGCTGGGCAATCAGGAGTTCCGTACCACCGCCGCGCTCAAGCACCGGCTGGAGCGGGCCGGACTCGCGCCCCGGGTGCTCGCCGGCGGGACCGGGCTCGTCTGTGACGTGGGGACCTGGGACGGCGTACGGCCCATGCTGGCGCTGCGTGCCGACATCGACGCGCTGCCCATTCCGGACACCAAGACCGACGCTCCCTACCGCTCCACCGTGCCCGACCGCGCGCACGCCTGCGGCCACGACGTCCACACCTCCGCCGTTCTCGGCGCCGGTCTGGTGCTCGCCGGGCTCGACCGGCAGGGCCTGCTGCCCAACGCCGTACGGCTGATCTTCCAGCCCGCCGAGGAGGTGCTGCCCGGCGGCGCCGCCGACGCCAT
>NZ_MAUD01000487.1 GCF_001700515.1 Streptomyces lushanensis | reverse complement strand
GGCCTGTCCTCGATGACGGTTTCCTGGCCGAGGCCGCCTACTGTCGGCTGCCCGCCAGACGGCCCGGTCCTACTTCAGGTGTCGGTCCAGGAACCGGCATCCGTCCTCCAGCTCGAACCACGGTGTGCCGGTGTGCCCGCCCGGATTGGCGTGCAGCGTCTTCTCCTTGCTGCCGAAGGAGTCGAACAGGTCCAGGGCCCGCTGCCGGGGGTTTCCTTCGTCGTCCCACTGCAACAGGAACAGCAGCGGAATGGTGACCTGCCGGGCCTCCTCGCGCTGGGCGCGGGGCACGTACCCCCCGGCGAAGAAGCCCGCGGCCGCGATGCGCGGCTCGGCCACCGCCAGCCGGATGCCGAGGGCGGCCCATCCCCCGGAGTACCCGACCGGGCCGCCGATTTCGGGCAGTTCAAGGAGGGCGTCCAGAGTGGTCTGCCATTCCGGGACCGCGTTTTCGACCAGCGGGCCGATGAACGACTCGAAGATCTCGTCGACCGGCTCACCGGCCCGCATCGCCTGCCGGAGGTCGGCGCGGGCCTGCTCGTCGGCGGCGGAACGGGGACGGTCACCGCACCCGGCGGCGTCGATGGTGGCCACCGCGTAGCCGCGCGCCGCGGTGTACCGGGCCCGGGCGACCAGCCGGGGTTCCGCCTTGGGCAGGCCGTTGTTGTGGGCCATCAGGACCAGCGGGGCCGGTGCGGCGGATTCAGTCGTCCACAGGGTGCCGGGGATCTCGCCGAGGGTGAATTCGCGTTCGAGGACGCCGTCGTCGAGACGCTGTTCAGAAGTGAAGTGCATGGTCGTGCCTTTCGGGAGTGCTCAGAGCGGCGCTCCCGGACGACCTATCGCCCGACCGTGACCCCGGAGGGGAGCACCCATGTCGATACTGCGTTCACGGGTACCACCTCCTCGTTCTCTCGCACGGCCTCCGGGAAAGTAGCAGTGGTCGCCGCGGTCCACCAACGGGTTTTCGCGGAGGCTCCGCGGTCGGCTGCTACGAAGCCCCCCCAGCCTCGCTGACCGGCGACAACGAACGTGCCGCCCGTCGCCCGGCTGCCGAGGTCGGCATCACCGACGTCCGAATCACCGACGTCCGCGCCTTCGGTGGTCCGCTATCGCCCGCGGATCAGTGGAAGCACGCCCCACCTGCGCGGCCTCGGCCCGCGCGCTCAGGCGAGGGCGGCGACCAGCAGGGCGAAGGCGGCGATGATGACGGCGACGCGGACGTAGTGGAAGCGGTCCCAGCGGTTCATCTGCTGCTTCCAGTCGGCCGGCAGGCCGTCCGCGGTCCACGTCTTGACCCGGTTGTTGATCGGGACGAGCAGCAGGATCGACATGACCACGCTGAGGATCAGCAGCGCGGCGGCGGTGACGACGAGGCCGGCGCCGTGGTGGTCCCGTCCGGCGACAGCCCAGATCGCGGCGAGGACGAGCGAGCCGATGTACCAGAACGGCATCACGGCGCCGAGCAGCCGGGCCCCGTGGGTGCGGCCTCGCAGGCCGTTGTCGCCGGGGAGGCCGTTGAGGATCGGGTTGACGAAGAAGGCGACGGAGAATTCCACCCCCACCATCACGCCGACGGCCACGGTGGTGAAGACCTCGAGTGCGTTGAGCATGACGACCCCTCCTGGAGCTGGAATCTAGCGTTGCTAGATGGTGGGGCAATGCTAATTCTTCTGCCGCTCGATTGTCTAGCGATGCTAGAATCGAATCATGTCGGTACAGGAACGCAAGGAGCGCGAACGGGCGGGCCGTGAACGTCTCATCGTGGCGACGGCCCGCGAACTCGCCGAGCAGCA
>NZ_MAUD01000486.1 GCF_001700515.1 Streptomyces lushanensis | reverse complement strand
CTTTGCGGCGGTCCTCACGCCCGCCCGGGCAGGCGTGAGGACCGCCGCAAAGAGGGGGGTTAGCCCCAATGTCCTGGGCGGGTGGGCGTTCGTACGGTGGTTCGCATGGATGCCCGCGACCCCGAGCTGAAGCCTGAGCTCAAGAAGGAACTCAACGCCACCCTTCAGGCACGCCACGAGCTGGGCGCGGACTACGAGTCCGCGCTCGTCGAGTCGTTCCTGGAGAAGGTCGAGCAGCGCCTGGACGGTACGGTCGAGCGCCGCGTCCGGCGTGAGCTGGCCGAGCGGCAGATGGCGGCTGCCCGCGACGCCCGGACGCCCGGCCCCGTGGAGGGGTTCGGGGAGCGCTTCGGATTCGGCGTCATCTCCCTGATCCTGGCCATCCCGCTGTCCGCCATCGCCGCGGTGAACGCGGACATCGAGGGCCTGGTCGTCTGCTGGCTGGGGATCTTCGGAGTCAACGCGGTGCACGCCTCGCGCGGCCTGCCCTGGACACGCGGCAAGCGCCACCGCCGGTCGGACGAGTGGGGCGAGGACTGAGAGAACTGAGCGGGGGCCGCCGGCCACGGACGGCAAGAGCAAAAGCCGGAGCACAAAAGCCGGACCGGAGCCGGAGCAGAGCAAAAAGATAGTCGCGGGGACCGCCGCACCCCCGTTACCGGGGGGCGGGACGACGGCGGTCCCCGCGAGGGACACGGTCCGGGTCAGGGCCGGTGTGCGTGTCCTTGGCGTCCATGGAGGTCCGGGAGCCGCTCCGGAGGTCCTTGACGCCGACAACCACTACTGTGCAGGACGCGTGTTAAGCGGGTGCTGCGCGGACGTGTCGCGCTCGTACCACTTTCGCGGATACGCGCCATCGCCCATTGAACCGCCCGCTACACAACCGTCGAGATCAGGCCTTCGACAGATACGCCAGCAGATCCTGCCTGCTCACCACCCCTGTCGGCTTCCCCTCGACCAGCACGATCGCCGCGTCGGCGCCGTCGGAACGGCTCAGCGCGGTCATCAGATCGGCCACCGGTTCGCCCGAGCCGACCTGCGGCAGCGGGCACGACATGTGCTTCTCCAGCAGATCGCCGAGCGAGGCCCGCTGGGTGAAGAGCGCGTCCAGCAGCTCCCGCTCCACCACCGAACCGATGACCTCCGCGGCCATCACGTCCGGGTGTCCGGCCCCCGGCTTCACGATCGGCATCTGCGAGACGCCGTACTCCCGCAGCACCTCGATCGCCTCGCCGACCGTCTCCTCCGGATGCATGTGGACGAGGGTCGGGATCGCGCCCGCCTTGTGCCGCAGGACATCGCCGACGGTGACCGCGCCGCCGCCCTGCTCCAGGAAGCCGTAGTCGTTCATCCACTCGTCGTTGAAGATCTTGCTGAGATAGCCGCGACCGCTGTCCGGCAGCAGGACGACCACGACATCGTCCGGCCCGAGCCCCTCGGCGACCTTCAGCGCGGCCACCACCGCCATGCCGCAGGAGCCGCCGACGAGCAGGCCCTCCTCCTTGGCCAGCCGCCGGGTCATCCGGAAGGAGTCCTTGTCGGACACGGCGACGATCTCGTCCGTCACCGTGCTGTCGTACGCGCTCGGCCAGAAGTCCTCGCCGACGCCCTCCACCAGATACGGCCGGCCGGAACCGCCGGAGTAGACGGATCCCTCCGGGTCGGCGCCCACGATCCGCACGCGCCCGTCGCTGACCTCCTTGAGGTAGCGGCCGGTACCGCTGATGGTGCCTCCCGTACCGACACCCGCCACGAAGTGGGTGATCCGTCCGTCCGTCTGCTTCCACAGTTCGGGACCGGTCGTCTCGTAGTGCGAGCGCGGGTTGTTCGGGTTGCTGTACTGGTCCGGCTTCCAGGCACCCGGGGTCTCACGCACCAGCCGGTCGGAGACGTTGTAGTACGAGTCGGGATGCTCCGGGTCGACGGCCGTCGGGCAGACGACGACCTCGGCACCGTACGCGCGCAGCACATTGATCTTGTCCGTGGAGACCTTGTCCGGGCAGACGAACACGCACTTGTAGCCCTTCCGCTGGGCCACGATGGCGAGACCGACACCGGTGTTGCCGCTCGTCGGCTCGACGATCGTGCCGCCGGGCCGCAGCTCACCGCTCTTCTCGGCGGCTTCGATCATGCGCAGGGCGATCCGGTCCTTGACCGAACCACCGGGATTGAAGTATTCGACCTTCGCCAGGACTGTCGCCTGGATCCCTGCGGTCACGCTGTGCAGCTTCAGCAGGGGGGTATTGCCAACCAGACTGATCATCGAGTCGTGGAATTGCACCGTTGTCTCCGGGGTCTCCGTGATGGTCCGGCCAGGGTATGCGTACGCGCGCGAGATTGGGCGACGGTCCTTACGGGGCAGTTAGCTGGTGTACGTACCCATACTCGTGCGTACGGCGTCGTGCGCACGCGCGCACGGCGGTTCGTATGTACGGCCAGAGGGAGGTGGCTCGGACTGTGTCGAGGGCGAGGGTGGCACGGCGGATCGCCGCGGGCGCGGCCTACGGCGGCGGGAGCATCGGCCTGCTGGGAGCGGCCGGCGTCGGAGTGGTGCTGGCGGAACTGCAACTGGCGAAGCGGTCGGTGGGGGGCGGGGTGGCTCCTGTGCCGCCGAGCGGCGACGGCTGGTACGGGCTGGCGTACGGGCTCGGACAAGGGCACGCCGAGCAGCTGCGGATGGGCATGCTCGGCGACTCCACGGCGGCGGGCCAGGGCGTACGGCGGGCGGGACAGACCCCGGGGGCCCTGCTCGCCTCGGGGCTCTCGGCGGTCGCGGAGCGGCCCGTGGAGCTGCGGAACGTGGCGCTGCCCGGTGCCCAGTCGGACGATCTGGACCGCCAGGTGACCCAGCTCCTCTCGGACCCGGCGCGGGTCCCGGACGTCTGCGTGATCATCGTCGGCGCGAACGACGTGACGCACCGGATGCCGGCCACCCGTTCGGTGCGGTATCTCGCGGCGGCGGTACGGCGGCTGCGGACGGCCGGCGCGGAGGTGGTCGTCGGGACCTGCCCGGATCTCGGCACGATCGAGCCGGTGTACCAGCCGCTGCGCTGGCTGGCCCGCCGGGTGAGCCGCCAGCTCGCCGCGGCACAGACGATCGTGGCGGTCGAGCAGGGCGGCCGTACGGTCTCGCTGGGCGATCTGCTGGGCCCGGAGTTCGCCGCGAACCCGCGGGAGCTGTTCGGCCCGGACAACTACCACCCTTCGGCGGAGGGTTACGCGACCGCGGCGATGGCGGTCCTGCCCACGCTCTGCGCGGTGCTGGACCTCTGGCCGGAGACGGACCACCTCGACGCGTCCCGCGACGAGGACATGCTCCCGGTGGCGAAGGCGGCCTCGGCGGCGGCGTCCCGGGCGGGTACGGAAGTCACCGCGGCCCGCGCCCCCTGGGCCCTGCTGAAGCACCGCAGACGCCGCCGTCTCCCCGCGCAGACGGAGGCGACACCGACGGAACCGAGCCAGGTGCCGCGGGAGGTATGACACGAAGGTGTGACACGGAACGCGCCACCCGGAGGAGTGACCCGACGCGCGCCCGCCCGCCACCCGCTGAGCAAGCGCTTGGAAAAGAGGCCCTCGTCACACGACCGCCCGGGTGACCTCGACGCTACGTAACGGTAACTTCCAGTCAGCCCGCCCTCTCCCCTCCTGGAGCCGTGATGCCCGAAGCCGTGATCGTCTCTGCCGCCCGTTCGCCCATCGGCCGGGCCTACAAGGGATCGCTCAAGGAAGTACGGCCCGACGACCTGACGGCCACGATCATCGGGGCCGCGCTCGCCAAGATCCCCGAGCTGGATCCGCGCGACATCGACGATCTGATGCTCGGCTGCGGGCTGCCCGGTGGCGAGCAGGGCCACAATCTGGGCCGGATCGTCGCCGTACAGCTCGGCATGGACCACCTTCCCGGCTGCACCGTCACCCGCTACTGCTCCTCGTCCCTCCAGACCTCGCGGATGGCGCTGCACGCCATCAAGGCGGGCGAGGGCGACGTCTTCATCTCGGCCGGTGTCGAGATGGTCTCGCGTCAGGTCAACGGCTCCTCGGACGGGATGCCCGGCACCCACAACCCGCTCTTCGCGGACGCCGAGACCCGTACCGCCGCCGTCGCGCGGAGCGAGGGCGCGGGGTGGCACGACCCGCGCGAGGACGGCCTGGTCCCGGACGCGTACATCGCGATGGGACAGACCGCGGAGAATCTGGCGCGGTTCAAGGGCATCACCCGTCAGGAGATGGACGAGTTCGGCGTACGGTCCCAGAACCTCGCCGAGGAGGCGCTCAAGAACGGCTTCTGGGAGCGCGAGATCACGCCCGTGACGGTCCCGGACGGCACGGTCGTGGCGAAGGACGACGGACCGCGCGCCGGAGTCACGCTGGAGGGTGTGCAGGGCCTCAAGCCCGTCTTCCGGCCCGACGGTCTGGTCACGGCGGGCAACTGCTGCCCGCTCAACGACGGCGCCGCCGCACTCGTGATCATGTCCGACACCAAGGCGCGCGAGCTGGGCCTGACACCGCTGGCCCGGATCGTCTCCACCGGAGTCACCGCGCTGTCGCCGGAGATCATGGGCCACGGCCCGGTCGAGGCGTCCCGGCAGGCGCTCTCGCGCGCCGGGCTGACCATCGGTGACATCGATCTGGTCGAGATCAACGAGGCCTTCGCGGCCCAGGTGATCCCGTCCTACCGGGACCTGGACATCCCGCTGGAGAAGCTGAACGTCAACGGCGGCGCCATCGCCGTCGGCCACCCGTTCGGCATGACCGGGGCCCGGATCACCGGCACCCTGATCAACAGCCTCCAGTTCCACGACAAGCAGTTCGGTCTGGAGACCATGTGCGTCGGCGGCGGCCAGGGCATGGCCATGGTGGTCGAACGGCTGAGCTGAAAGGCTGTGCCGAAGTGCCCGGGCCGCGGCGCCGGCGGCGCGCGAACTGTCCGAAATGCGGAGACTCGTCGCGCAGAGTAGCCGGGCAGTCCGGAATCGCACAGAAGAACCCCACCGATCCCCAGTCGTGACTGAATCTCCCCCAGGATGTGACCTAGCCCCGGGGGAGATTCGTTTGCCCAGGTCAGAGCGGTGGCGGAAGTAAACCTAAGGCCCAAAGACCTGTCCATTTCGTGACGTAATGCACTGCCGGACGGATCCCGCCCACGACAAGCTGAGGTAGGAAGTCGGGGGTACCGATCGGAACGGGAGTAGTCAGTGAGCGCCATGTCTCTTGCCCTGCTGCTGACCACAGCCGCCGCCACCGCCGTGGGCGTCGCTGCTCTGCACGCCGCTCATGGGCTGCGCAGGCAGGTCAGCGCCCTGCGTGGCGAACTGGCCGCGGCGAACCCGGGGGGCATCACCGCCGCCGTACCGCAGGCCAGGAGCGCCGCCCTGACCGACTGCCCGGACGCCATACGAACCGCCGTGGCCGAGGCCCTCGCCGAGGAGCGCGAGCGCGAGCTGGCCGAGGCGCGCGCCTTCTGGGCCGCGCAGGAAGCGCGGGACGCGGCCGACACGCCGTCGCTGCTCGGCGGACTGGCGGGGCTCGGTGCCGAGGACGGGCCGTTCTACATCCCCCGCCAGGTCGACTTCACCGGTTTTGAGCCGCTGGATCTGGACGCGGCCGAGGCTCTCGACAGCTTCGCCGACCATCCGGACCTCAGCGCGATCAGTGAGGTCAGCGAGATCAGTGAGGTGAGCGGAGTGGGCGGTGGCGGCGGTATCGGCGAGGTCGGCGATTTCACGGAGGACTCGCCGGAGCTGGCCGCGGCCCGCCGCCGGCACCCCTCGCACCCGGACTTCGTACCGCTCCAGACGCCCGTCGTCACCGACCACGAGCGCACGATCACCCGGCTCGAAGAGCTCGCCTCGACCCGTACGGCGCTCGCCGATGTACGGCCGGGCCCGCTGGGCACGCTCGACGTCTATGTCTTCGCCGACGGCACGACGCTCTGCATGACCCCGGGCCACCGGGAGACCGCCGAGCGGCTCGCCGCGGCACTGCGCGCGGGCGACGCGCCGTTCCTGCTGGGCGGCTCCGGCGTCTCCGGCGCGTACACCCTGACGTTCTCGTACGGAGGCGAGGGCGGAGGCGAGGGCGGCGGCAGCGGCCCGGACGTCACCGGCTCCGCCCCGGAGGGCCCGGACGCCGGCGCCGGCAAAGAGGCCGCCGAGCACGTGTACATCCTCGCGGACCGCGTCATCGCCTCGCTGTAGTCCCGGGCTCTCCCGCCGTCCCGCGCGTGATCCGGCGCTTCCAGTACTTCCGGTGCTTCCGGTGCTTCATCGCGCCGGCCGCCGCCCGCCCTCAGAGGGCCGCGCGGCCGACCGCCCGCTCGACCGCCTTCACGGCCTCGTCCAGCTCCCTCACGGACGGGGCCGCTCTCAGTGCCTCGGCCAGATCCGCCGCCGCGACGGTGAGCTGGTCCGCGACGACGAAGACACCGGCGTCCGGCATGATCCGCGGCTCCTCGCCGGGCGCGTCGAGCCGCTGGGCCCGTACGGACAGCTCCCTGGCCAGGGCCAGCGCCTCGGCCGCGGCGCCATTGCGGAGCCGGCTCTGCGGAGCGGCCCGCAGCCGGTCGGCGAATCGGTCCACGGCGGCCGTCAGCGGTGTTGTATCGAGCACCCGGCCGACCCTACGCGCCCGGCCGGACCGCGGCCACGGAAGGCCAAGGGTCGCGGGAATGGCTACGGGACTGTTGCCAACGGGCCAACGCTCGGGCACGGTGGCCTGAAGGACCAGTAAGCGCGGAGCGTCCGGAGGCGCCGATGTCCCTTGTCTTCTCCGAAGAGACCCATCGCAACATGCTCTCCCGCATCCCTCATTGCACCGGTCGTGAGATCTCCGACTGGCTGCGCGCCGTCGAGGAGGGCCCGTCCCTCATCCGTTTCGAGGAGAAGGTGAGCTGGCTGAGAAGCGAGCACAACCTCGCATACGGACACGCGAAGGCGATCGTCCATGAGTACGACCTGAGGCGGGCCGCCCGCCGTCTGCTCTGACCCGTCCGACCCGACCCGCACCCACCGCACCCCGTGCACGGCCGACCGGTGTGCGACCGACCGGCAATACGGCGGAACGGCATACGGCAGAACGGCCGGCACACAACAGAAGGGGTCCGCGGGCATCGGGCCCGCGGACCCCTCTGTGGTGGGCCTGCGTGTCAGACGGTCATCACGGCCGTCAGTCGTTGCCCTGAAGGATCGACAGCAGCCGCAGCATCTCCAGGTAGATCCACACCAGAGTGAGCGTGAGGCCGAAGGCCGCGAGCCAGGACTCCTCGCGCGGAGCGCCGTACGCGACACCGTCCTCGACCTGCTTGAAGTCCAGCGCCAGGAAGCATGCGCCGAGGACGATCCCGACGATGCCGAAGACGATGCCCAGACCGCCGCTGCGGAAGCCGAGGCCGTCACCGCCGCCGAAGACGCTGAAGAGCATGTTGGCGACCATCAGGAGCACGAAGCCCATGGCCGCGGCCAT
>NZ_MAUD01000485.1 GCF_001700515.1 Streptomyces lushanensis | reverse complement strand
TGTAGCCCACGAACCAGGCCGCGTAGCGGAAGTCCGTCGTTCCGGTCTTGCCCGCGCTCGGCCGGCTGCCGAGGCCCGCCTGCTGTCCCGTACCGTCCTCCACCACGCCCTTGAGCAGCGTGTTGATGGTGTCGGCGGTGGTCTCGGACATCGCCCGTTCGCACTTCGACTTCGGCACCGGCATCGGCTTCTTGTTCGGGCCGACGATCGACTCGATCGCGATCGGGGTGCAGTACGTACCCCGGCTGGCGAAGGTGGCGTACGCCGAGGCCATCGTCAGCGGCGACACCTCCTGCGTGCCCAGGGTGATCGACGGAACCTGCTGGATCTTCTTCCCGTCGGCCCGCTTCACCCCCATCTTCGCGGCCAGCTCGGTCACCGGGCAGACACCGATCTCGCTGATGAGCTGCACGTAGTACGTGTTGACCGACTTGGCGGTCGCTTCCTTCATCGAGTACGGCCCGACCTCGGCCTCGTTCTCGTTCTCGACCGGCACGTCCTGGTCCGTCCACGGGCCGTCGCAGGTCTGCACCGGGGTCGGGTACGTCATCTCGTACGGAGAAGGGAAGCTCTGCGTCGCCGGGATGCCCCGCTCCAGCGCCGCCGCCGCGACGATCGGCTTGAAGGTCGAGCCCGGCTGATAGCCCGCGCCGCCGCCCATCTTCTGGTCGACGGACAGATTGATCTGGGTCTCGTTCTTCCCGAAGCCGTACGGCCTCGACTGGCCCATCGCCAGGATCTTGCCCGTCCCCGGCTCGACGATGCTCAGCGCCGTCGCGACCGGGTCGCTCTGGAAGACATGGTCCTTGATCGACTCCTGCGCCGAGTTCTGCGCCTGCGGATCCAGGGTCGTACGGACCGTCAGCCCGCCCTGGTTCCAGACCTTGGCGCGCTCCTCGCGGTCCTTGCCGAATACGGGATCGTTGAGGAAGACCGAGCGTACGTAGTCACAGAAGAAGCCCGCGCCGCTGACCGCCGTGATGCAGCCGTTCTTGGGCCGGCTCACATTGAGCTTGATCGGCGTGGCCTTGGCGCGGTCCGCCTCCGCCTGCGAGATGTCGCGGACGTCGGCCATCCGCTGGAGCACGGTGTTGCGCCGCTTGGTGGCCTCCTCCTCGTCGTTGACGGGGTCGTAACGGCTCGGCGACTGGACGATGCCCGCGAGCATCGCCGCCTCCTCCACCTTCAGGTCCTTGGCGGGCTTGGAGAAGTAGCGCTGGGCGGCGGCCTCGATGCCGTACGCCTGCTGCCCGAAGAAGGTGATGTTCAGATAGTTCTCCAGGATCTTCTTCTTGCCCAGCTCCTCCTCGACCTGGATCGCGTACTTCAGCTCCTGGATCTTGCGGCCCAGGGTCTGCTGGGTGGCCGCGGCGACCTTCTCCGGATCGTCGCCGGCCTCCTCCACGAATACGTTCTTCACATACTGCTGGGTCAGCGTCGAGGCACCCTGGGCGACGCCGCCCGACTGGGCGTTGCGGTTGAGTGCCCGCAGCACGCCCTTGAGGTCGACGGCCCCGTGCTCGTAGAAGCGCGAGTCCTCGATCGCGACGATCGCCTTCTGCATGTACGGGGAGATGTCCTTGAGCGGTACGACCGTGCGGTCGCGGGAGTAGACCGTGGCGATACGGCCGCCCTTCGAGTCCAGGATCGTGGTGCGCTGGCTCAGCGGCGGCGTCTTAAGGTTGGCGGGGATCTCGTCGAATCCCTCGACCGTTCCCTTGGCCGCGAGCCCCAGCGCGCCGACGGCCGGCAGGGCGATTCCCGCCAGCACCGCTCCCGCGAGCACGCTGACACCGAGGAACTTGGCGGCCTGCTGGGTCCCGGTCAGACCCCCGCCCGAGCGCTTTTTTGGCATGGGGGCAGCCTACGTTCTCATTCGCCGGACACGCGTCAAGGCTCTGGCCTAAGCTGTTCTCAACTGTCACAGCCACGCGGTTGCGCATCAAGCCCCGGACATGAACTTCCTGTGAACCCCGAAGCGCGGGAAGCGCTGTCCGATACGCCCCCATCTGCTCGCTGATGCCCGTAGTGACTCAAGTGAAATGCCCGACTGTGTCGGATAGGTCGGCTATGCCCCCGGGTCACTCCCCTGGGTGATCTGCCGCGTACGCATAGTCCGTTCGGACCATTCAAGATTGGGCCCGAAGGGGGTGTTGCGCTGTGCCCGCCTTCCGTAACGTCCTCAACTGGCAACGGTGAATATGCCGCTGCCGCCGTGGGGGAGCCTCAATTCGGGAGAGGACGGCGCCAGCATGGGCTGGGTAACCGACTGGAGTGCGCAGGCAGCTTGCCGCACTACCGATCCAGATGAACTGTTTGTGCAGGGTGCGGCGCAGAACAGGGCCAAGGCGGTGTGCACCGGATGCCCGGTGCGTACGGAATGCCTGGCCGACGCGCTGGACAACCGCGT
>NZ_MAUD01000484.1 GCF_001700515.1 Streptomyces lushanensis | reverse complement strand
CTCCGCACCTGACACGGGCGGGCGCCGGCTTCCCCGCACCCTGCACCCCGTCGCCTGGTGGATCTGGGCCCTCGCCCTCGCCACCGCCGTCAGCCGCACCAACAACCCGCTTCTGCTCTTCCTGGTCCTGGCGGTCCTCGGCTATGTCATCACCGCGCGGCGCACCGAAGCGCCCTGGGCACGCGGCTTCAAGTACTACCTCTGCCTGGCGCTGACCGTCGTCGTCATCCGGGTGATCTTCCGCGCGGTCTTCGCCACCGGTGTCACCCCGCACGACCACTTCCTCTTCTCCCTTCCCCGTATCCCGACCCCGGACTGGTACGCGGGCATCCAGATCGGCGGCCCCGTCTCCCTCGAAGCGGTCCTCTCGGCCGCCACCGACGGGCTGCGCCTCGCGTGCATGCTCTGCTGCGTCGGCGCGGCCAACACCCTCGCCAACCCCAAGCGCGCCCTGCGCGTGCTGCCCGGTGCCCTGCACGAACTCGGCGTCGCCGTCACCGTGTCCCTCAGCGTCGCCCCCCAACTCGTCCAGAGTGTCCAGCGCGTGGCGCGCGCCCGCCGTCTGCGGGCCGGTCACCACAAGGGCCCGCGCGCGCTGCGCGGCATCGCCGTCCCCGTACTCGAAGACGCACTCGAACGCTCCCTGCGCCTGGCCGCCGCCATGGACTCCCGCGGCTACGGCCGCGCGGGTTCGGCGACACCCCGCTCCCGCCGGCTCACCGGCGCACTGATGCTGCTCGGCATGTGCGGACTGTGCGCCGG
>NZ_MAUD01000483.1 GCF_001700515.1 Streptomyces lushanensis | reverse complement strand
TGGTGCTTGTCCCCGGCCCGGCTGTCGTGCCCCTTGGACTCGCCTTCGCCCTCGTGGTGTCCGGTGCGGTCGGCGGGGTGCGGGTGCCTCAACTCGTGGATGAGGTAGCCCGCTTCGAACGACCGTACCGCCGTGTTCAGAGCCCGGCCCGGCGACCTGCGGACACGCTCGGCCCCGGCGGCCGGCTGTTTGCCCGTACGCTCCAGGCCCTCGCCCGCGAGGCCCTCGACCGCCCTCGGCTCCGGCAGGGCCGCCGCCCGGCCGGGGCCGGGGACAGGCGCGTCGATCCACGCCCGCCCGCTGAACCCCTTGTCCTCCATCGTGACCAGTACTTCCCGGTAGGCCGAGGGATCCAGGCCCGGATAGCGCTGCCGTACGACCTGCTGGTACGTGTGGTCCGTGACGGCGGTGACCAGATCGCGGTCCTCGGCCGCGCGCAGAGCGGCCTTCAGCGGGCCCGAGTTGAGGAACCGGCAGACGTCGATCACCACGCCGCTGGCGAAGCCGGTCTTCGCCACATGCACCGTCCCCTCACCGAGCGAGGCCCGCAGCCGGATCCGGCCGGCGGGACCGCGGTCCCGGTTGTCCACCTCCAGACCGTCGCGCAGACCGGTCAGCAACCGCGGCAGCACCCACGCCTGATCGATACCGGACTGGAGGATCAGCAGCACTCCGTCGCCGCTGTCCTGCCGTGCGAAGTACTCGGTCCCCGCGTTGGTGAAGGCGTGCCGCACCAACCGGTCCAGCCGTTCCTGCTCACGCAACTGCTCCAGATTCAGCCGATTGCCGTATCCCTCGATGTCCACGGCGAACACGACCCGGGTGATACCGGGAGACACCAGCGCCATCACCACTCCTGTCCGACGGCCGGAGCGGCCTGACGACGCCGCCCCGGGTTCAGTCCCGCATGGCACGTTCCAGTTGCGTGCTGTTCACGATCAGGATGCGGCGGTAGCCCGTGTCGACCGCGCCGCTGCGTCTGAGTCCGGTCAGCGCGCGGTGCAGGGCGGGCTCCGAGGCGCCGACGAGCCCGGCCAGCGCCGATTGCGGCAGGGGCATGTCCACCAGCACTCCGCCGCCGACCGGACGGCCGAACTTCTCGGCCAGCTCGATCAGCACCCGGGCCGTCCTGGCCACGACCGGGCTGCCCGAGTGCACCCGTGAGCGATTGGCGTCCCGAAGTTTCGCCGTCACATAGCGGCTGACGGTCAGCCAGTCCTCGGGGTGCCGGCCGAGCAGGGCCAGAAACTCGTCGCCGGAGAGTCTGCGCGCGGTGGTGGTCAGCACCGCCGTCACCGTCGCCGAACGCGGTTTGCCGTCCAGCGCCGCCAGTTCGCCCACCAGATCGCCCGCGACCCGGATCGCCAGCAGCGATTCGCGTCCTCCGGGACTGACACCCACCACCTTCGCGCAGCCGTCGAGCAGGACCAGCACATGCCGGTCCTCGTCCCCCTCGTGCATCAGCGTCCGGCCCGGCGGATACACCGTGAGCGTCCCCAACCGCCCCAGTTCCGCCGTGCCTTCGGAGGACAGATCCGCGAGTAAGGTCCTCCGCGTCGTCACCCGTCCATTGTGGCCGAGATCCGCCGCAATGGGATGCCGTCCCGCCGGATCGGAACGGCCTGCGCACCGGCGCGCGCACCGGCGTACGTGTCAGCCGGTCCACCGGGCCACCCCGACCGCCCGTCCCGTCGGTGCCTCCGATGGTCTTCACTCGTCGCCTCCTGGCCTCTCGTACACCGGTCCGATCCGGTTCAGCAGCAGGTCGTAGCTGCGGCGCACGGTCCGTGCCGCCTCCGCCGTCGCCGCGCCGCGTGCCGCGTCCAGATCGACGCCTGCCCAGTGCCTCTGCTCTCGCAGGGCGGCGCTGACCAGCGACGACGGGCCCGAATCGGCTGGAAGGGCCAGCCGGGCCGCGGGGGAGTCGCCGTACTCCCCTGTGACCCGCAGGACCTGGGACAACTCCTGGGGCGTCAGTACGACCGAGCCGTCGTACACCCGCCGTAGCAGGGCCAGTTCACGGAAGGCGTGCTCCGTCAGACGCAGCCGGGTGATCTGGTCGGCCGCCTCCTCCAGCCGCCAGCGCGTCCACGGCTCCGTGTCCTGACCGGGCAGGTCCGACAGGGCGGGCAGCTCGCTCATCTCCTGTACGGCGGCGTCGAGTTTCACCAGATCGGCGCGGTTGCCGAAGTGCTCGGTGAGCACCCGGCCCAGACGCACCACACCGCTGCGCCTGAGCAGTTCCTCCCGCAGCCCCGCCAGGTCGGTCAGCCCGTCCCGGGCCAGGGCGCAGGCCAGGACCGTGCCGTAGCCCCCGAAGCGGCGCAGCAGTGCCGCCCGCCGCTCGGTGCCCACCGGCAGATCGGCGTAGTCGCGCGAGGCGAAGTACGGCCCTCGTCTGACACGTGCTTCCAGCAGGGACGGCGAGATCCGCGAGAGCTCGACCAGATCCGCCACGTCCCGCTCGGTGCAGGCGGCGGCGCCGGTGGCGAGCAGACCGGCCACCGGCACCAGCTCGAACAGGATCCGGCGTCCGCCCGACGCCGTCATCAGCCGGTCGGCGACACGCCCGCCCTCCGCGACGGGATCGGGACAGGCCGGCCAGTAGTACTCGATCTTGGTGAGCGCGCCCACCGAGGTCATCGGCTCGACCGCGCGCAGGCCCGCCCCGGTGACCTCCTCCAGAAGCCGCTCCTCCGACTCGGCCAGTCCCGAGGCGAACACCATCACCAGGGCGTCCGCCCGGCTCGCGTGCTCCACCGTGGCGGTGTGCACATCCTGTCCCGTACGGCCGAGGAAGCGCAGCGTACGGGCCGACTCCTCGCCGAAGTACGAGTCCAGGCCCGGGGTGTCCACCAGATCGAACCGGGCGAGCCGCCGGTTGGGGATCCCCAGATCGAGCCAGTCCACGGCGCGCAGCTCGGCCAGCCGCTCCGGGTCGTGACGGGCCTGGGCGACCAGCCGCCCCAGCTCGTCCGGTGCCCGCTGCCCGCTGGGACGGCCGTCCCGGTAGTGCACGGTCAACGACTCCCGCTCGGCATGGCGCAGCCGGGTGACATTGAACGTCAGCTCCGTCACTCCGGTCGGTGAACGCTCCTCCCCGAGCAGCGCGTTGACCAGTGTGGACTTGCCCGCGCTGACCCGGCCCACCACGGCGACCCGCAGCCGGGCCCGGAACCTCTCACGGATCTCGGTCAGCCGGACCCTGGCCCGGTGGAACTCCGGGCCGGGCAGCAGCGTCTCTCCTCGGGCGAACGCCGCCTCGGCCCGGTCCCGCAGCGTCAGCCGTACGCCGTCCTCCCCTGACGTCGGCCGTACATGACGTCCCGTCAGCATCAGCCGTACCTCGCGTTCTCGCCCGGAACGGCCGTGGCGTCCCCGCCGGGGACCGCCGTGCCCGGCTCACCGGAGTGCCGCGGCGGCACATACAGCAGGTCAGCCTCCTCGGTGAGAGCCGCGATCCGCAGGCGCAGCCCGTCGAGGAGGGCCCGCTCTCCGTCCAGTTCGGCACGGCGCGCGAGTGCCTCGCGCGCCGTGGCCTCCCGGGCGCTGTCCAGCCGGACCAGCGCCCGCGCGGCCGTCTCGCGTTCCTGTGCGATCCGGCTGTCCAGCTCGGCGACGACGGCCCGGCTCCACTCCTGGATCACCTCGGCGGTGCCGTTGTCGAGATGCCGCTCCTGCTCCTTGCGCAGGGGCGCCAGAGCGCGCCGCAGGGCGTCACGCTTCCCGGTGAGCTGCTCCTTCTCCAGCGTCTTCGTCGCGTTGACATAGCCCGCTCTCGTACCCAGCAGCCCGCCCAGCGCCGAGCCGATGTAGGCGCCCCACTGCGCGCCAGTGGCGGTACCGAGCCCCGGCATCAGCAGGGTGCCGACCAGGGCCCCGATCGTGGCGCCTCCCGCCGCGCCCGCCGAACTTCCGGCGGCCAGGCCGACACTGGAGCCCATCAGCTTGCGCCGTTCCGCGTCCTCCTTCTGCTGTGTCCCGGCCACCGGCGGCAGCGCGGGAACGGGCGGATCGGGCAGCCGGCCGATCCGTGCGGGCGTCAGGCTCAGACCGTTGTACGTCGAGAACTCCCGCACCACCCTGGCCGCCTCGCGGGCCGCCAGTTCATTGGCGGTACCGAGGAGCTGGGCGACCTGCGCGGTCACCTCGGACAGCAGCCGGTCCGGGTTGTCGAGATAGACCTCCTGGTAGAGATGTTCGGCACCGACCTGCGCCCATACCTCGGCCAGTCCGTTGCGCGCCTCCCGCCTCAGCCTGGTCTCGACACCGCTCAGCGCCGCCCTCAGATCGGCGCGCCAGCGCGATCCGCCGTCGTCCAGCTCCTCCAGCCGGCGCTGCTGCTCGGTGAACTCCTCGGTGAGCCGGTGCAGTTCCTCCTCGCGCCGGTCGCCGAGCGCCGCCGCCTCCGCCTCGACCGGGCGCAGCAGCGAGAGCGCGCACGATTCGAGACCGGTGAGGGCACCGCCGAGCAGCACCTTGGCCCGACGGCGGGAGAGAGCCGCCCACACCGTGTTCTCCAGCGCGGTGAAGTTGCTGAGCTCCAGATCCTCCGGATCGCCCGAGACGAGATGGTCGAGCCGGGCCCGGCTGGAGACGGGCAGGAGCGTCAGCTCATCGGGAGGGAGCCCGGTGGCCTCGGCGAGTTTGCCCACCGTGTTGCGCAGCAGCTCGGTGTGGTCGGCCACCGCGTCGATCTTGGTGAGGACGAAGATCTGTCCGTCGACGTCGTCCGTGGTGCGGGCGGCCTTCATGGCCCGGCGCAGAAAGGCCAGTTCGCTGTCGGTCAGCGGTTTCACCACATCGGTGACGAACACCAGGGCGTCGGCGCTGGGCAGGAACGCGGCGGTGGCGGCGGTGTGGTCCTGGTGCACACCGCCGATACCGGGCGTGTCCACCAGGGTCAGCCCACTGGTCAGGCGTGTGTTGGGCGTACGGATCTGTACGGTCAGGGCCCGCCGGGCATTGGCGGTGTTGCCGCTCTCCGTCACATACCCGGCGATCTCGCTCCGGTCGATCTCCCGCTCGACGACCTCGCCGCTGTCGTCCTCAAGGGTCACCGTGATCCGCTCGACCGGTCCGTACGAGACGGTCGTGACGACATTGGTGGTGTAGGAGGTCTCCACGGGAAACAGCGGCGGTTCCTCCTCCAACAGGGCGTTGAGCAGGCTGGACTTGCCCCGGTTGAACTCACCGCACACCACGGCGGTCAGCCGTCCCCCGTCCAGCCGCTCCCGCGCGGTGTCCAGGCGGGCGAGCGCCTCTTCGCCGCCCAGCCGGGCGGTGGCCTCGGTGAGCGGAGGGAACAGGGCGAGCACCTCACCGCGCAGCCGGTCGAAGGCGGCGGCGTGGTGCCCGGTGGCGGCCCGGTGTCCCGGGGCCGGGTCACCTCCCGCGGCGGCGCTGTCTCCTACGGCCGGACCGCCTGCCGTGGCCCCGTGGGTCCCGTCCCCGGCGGGCCCGTCCGGGACGGCCCGGTCCGGGGCGCTCCCGTCCGGAGCGGTCTCGGCGGTCTCGTCCAGGGCGACGGAGAGCATCCGCCCCCAGTTCTCGTCGTCGATCGGTGACGCGGCCGTCTCGCGCAGCAACTCGCGCAGGCGGTGCAGGGCCTCCTCCGAGACGGCCTCGTCCGGGTCCACGTCGGGGAGGGCCGACATGTCGAGCCAGCGTCCACCGTCCATTACTTCTCTCCTGGATCGTCGTTGGGGCGGAGCAGGTCGGCCAGTGCCTGCCGTGCGCGCGAGATCCGGCTCTTGACGGTGTTGATCGGTATGCCGAGGATTCCGGCGATCTCGCTGTACTCGCATCCGCAACAGTCCCGCAGGACCACGGCCACCCGGAAGTCCGGCGGAAGCAGGGCGAGGGCCCGCCGGACCGAGAGCCCGTCCGTCACCCGGTCCGCCACCGAACTGACCGGCTCCTTCCGCTCGGGGAGCTCGTCCACGGGCAGCGGCCGGGCATTCTGCCGCCCGGCCTCCTTCAGCGCGGCGTTGACCGCGATCCGGTAGAGCCAGGTGGAGAATCTGGCGTCGCTGCGGAAGCCCGGCAGACCGCGCCAGACACCGATCAGAGTCTCCTGCACCGCGTCTCCCGCGTCGTCGGGATCACCGACGATCCGCAGGCATGTGGCATGGATCATCGTGCGGTACCGGCTCATCAGGAGGGTGAACGCCTCCTGGTCACCGCCGGCGGCGCGCCGGGCCAGTTCGGCGTCCGTCGGCTCCTCGGCCAACGGCTCCTCGGACACCCGGCCCTCGGACACCCGGGCTTCGGTCAACTGGGCGGTGACGGGCCCGGCGTACGGCGTGGGCGCGCCCTGCTGGGTGCCGGCGCGCTCCGCCGACGGTCCCGTAACGGGATGTCTGGTCATGATCCCCCCTGAGCCGGTGCCGGCCATCAGGCGATGAGAAGTTCGACCTCGGCCGCGACGCTCGTCAGCTGTTTCTCGATCGACGCGGTGATCTCCCGGGCGAGCCGCCCACTGCCGTCGGACCGGAACTGCGAGGCGAGCTCGCTCGCCAGCGCCGCCTCCTGCACCGCGGCCTGCTCGCGCAGCTTGCGGATCATGGATGCCTCACTGCGGATCTTCCGCGCCGCCATGGGCAGATCCTTGTCCCCGATCTCCTCCATGATCTTGTCCTTCGCCGTGCTCAGTCCTACGAAGATGGCCGCCGCGGCGAACAGGACGGCGAAGGGACCGGTCGCCATGATGATGGCGGAGCCCGCGCCGAAGAGTGCGGTGGCGACCACCCCGGAAATGGCCACATTCACCAGGGTGCTGATGTTGTCGAGCACATCGGTGGCCACGGACGTGCTGACCTGGGCGGTCATCTTCTCTCCGCTCACGGTGACATCGGGAAGCGACAGCGCGGTGGGTTCGAGGTTCCAGCGCCGGCAGATCACGGCGGTGTGCTGGGCCAGTTCGGGACGCAGCTCGGCCATCCAGGCCGTGACGATCCCGTTGAGCACGGCGTTGTCGGTGCTGTCCAGTTCGGCGTTGACCCCGGAGATGATCCGGTTGCGCATCCCGTCGATCGTCACGATGTCGCGCCGGCGCCAGGCCGTGAACGCCGGGATGACATGGTTCTCGGTGAGCCCGGCGGCGACGGCCGCTCCCATGGCCTCGGTGAGCTGCGGGAGACGCTCGTTCACCAGATCGCTGACGGTGTCCGTGGCCAGGAACTCTTCCACGTCCTCCCGGAAGCCGCGCGTGCGCTCGTCCATCCGCCCGGCGAGCGCCAGGCCGCGCGCGATGGCGAATTCGGGTTCCGTGCCCAGCATCACCTGTGCGTCCGGGGCGAGTTCCCGCGCGGTCTCCTGTACGAAGCGCATCCGGGACGGGCCGCCGGTCAGCAGGATCATGTCGACCTCGCCGCCCGTGTGGGCCAGGGCCGCGCCCAGATCACGGCGGTACGCGCTCTGCCAGGACAGACCGCCGAGCGCGGGCTGCGGTGTGGCGAGGATCTGTGCCATGTCGTTCCGGTCGATCCTGATGCGCAGTTCGAGGACGTCCCCGTCCCGGGTGAAGATCTCCTCCGTGGTGCGCACACTGGTGTTCGGGTTGTTCGCGAAGCGCTGGGGATTGATGCTGAAGAACTTCTCCTTGAGCTTGCGGCAGGTGATCTCCAGGACCTGCCGGGCGCTGCGCGAGGTCTGCGCGGCGAGCGCGGTCCGCATCTGCTCGGCGTCGGCCGATCGGCCGATCGCCAGCTCCAGTATCGCCTTGTCGATGAGATGCGCGCCGAGGACGACATTGCCGTGGTCGGCCGGGCGGCCCGTGCCGTGCACGATGGAGGTGTAGTCCGTGGTGGACGAACCGATGTCCACGATGAGTGTCGCGGCGGTGAGCGAGGTGCTGGTGAGCGCTCCCGACTCCGGGACGTCGCCCGCGTCACGCGCGTACAGCAGCGCGGCCCGGGACTCGGGTACGAGACCGACCTCGTCGGGAGCGCAGACACCGGCCAGCAGGTCCCGGTATCCGGCGACCTGTTCGGCGTCCCATCCGGAGGGATGGCCGAAGATCCAGCGGACCCGGCCCGACTCCGTCAGCCGCGACTCTCTGACCTCCTCGACCACGCGGCGTGCGAACAGCTCCAGGGGCCGCCGCACCTCCTCCCGGTCCAGATACGGGCTCTTGAACGCGACGAAGGTCTCGGACACCTCCTCCGATGCCTCGAACGCGGCCTCGCCCATGAGGACCTTGCCGTCGGCCGTGACCGTCACCGACGTCACGAGCTGCTTGCGGTCCCCGCCCAGCTCGACGATCTCCGGCGGTGCGTTGCGGTCGCCGAGCGACGCGCTGTCCCGGCGCGTGCCCGCGTGGACCTTGGTCACGGCGGTGTCGCCGTGACCGAGGTCGAAGCCGATGATCGTGATGTTCGTGTCGTCTGCCATGTCGTCCCCCAACAAGAAGTGTGTGTGGCGCGTGATCAGTCGGTGTGCGCGCTCGGCGCGCCGTCCTTCGTGGTACGGGCCGGCGCCGGCGGCCGTACGCGTCCCCGGCGCAGGGTCCGGCCGTCCTCGGTGAGATCCACGAGGGCGGGGACGAGCGTCATCCCCGGCTCCCCGGGCCGGGCGCCCTCCACGAAGTCGAACAGGCCCGGGTCGCCCTCGGAGCCGGTGCCGGCCGCGTCGTAGCGCACCGCCTGGATGCCCCGGGAGTGCAGCGTCTCCTCCAGATCGGTGATGCGTGCCAGCGCGAAGCCCTCGCGCCCTCGCGCGCCGGCGGCCAGCACGTCGTGCAGCATGTCGATCAGCTCGTCGTCCTCGGTCCACGGCAGGGTCTCGGGCTCGGGCTGCCGGGGAGTCATCGCGACCGCCACCTGGTCGGCGGCCTCCAGGGCGCCCCGTACGCCGTCCAGCACCTTGGCCACCGCCACCTGGGCGGGAGCGGGTGCGGGCGGCACGGCGGTCTCCTTCGGCGCCTGCGGCACGAGAAGGTTGAGCACCTTGGCCACCACGCCGCCGGAGTCCGTCTCGTCGGCGGCTCCCGTCGGCGAACGGTCCGGCACGGGCTCGGGATCGAGCACGGCGTAGAGCGCGAGACAGACCGCGGACTGCACGGCCTCCGCGAAGGGCGCCGCGGCCGGCGCTCCGGACGGCGGTGATCCGCCGGGCGGCACCGTGGCCAGTGCCCGGGCGAGCGCCTTGGCGACCTCGCTCGGGGGCGCGCTCTCGCCCAGGGAGACGCGTAGCCTTTCCAGGGCCGGACCGTACAGGTCGAGGAGGGGTATATGGGTCACAGTGGCCTCGCTATCCGTTGTCGTGCGCTGTCGCTGCCGGTGTCTGTCCCTGTGCCTGTGTGCGTCACGCCGACGGCGCGGTGAGCGTCCACAGCGTGAGCCCCTGGTCCGTGCCCACGGCCAGGGAGTGTCCGTCGGGGGCGAAGGCCAGGGCGCGGACCGCCGCGCCCGTTCCGTACGCGCGTATCTCGCGGCGCCGGCGGGTGTCCCACAGCCGTACCCGCTCGTCCTGGCCGCCCTCGGCCAGCAGGCGTCCGTCGGGGGAGAACGCCAGTACCGGTGCCGACCCGCGCCCGCGGCGGACGAGCACGGCGTCCCCCGCGCCGGTGGCCCTCGCACCACCGGTCACCGCACCGGCGTCCTCCGCGCCCGGCCGTCGGTCCCGGTCCCAGAGCCATACCGCCGCCTCGCGCCCGCTGCGGGAGCGGGCGTCACCACCGGGCCCGGAGGCGGCGAGGCCGCCTCCGGCACCGCCGGCCACCCGTTCGAGCGGAGTGTCCAGCTCGAGGTCGGCGAGTACCGCGCCGTCGCGGACACGCCAGGTGGTGATACGGCCGCGCTCCTGGCGGACCCGGCTGACCGCCGTCAGTTCGCGCCCCGAGGGATCGAAGACGATGTCCCTGATCCGGCCGGGCTCGCGCGACGCCGTCCTGCTCATGGACAGCTGCCATGAACCGGCACCGGCACCGCCGCCGGTCCGGAGGGCGGCCAGCCGGACCGTTCCGTCGTGGTGACCGGCCGCGAGCAGCCGTCCGTGCGGAGCGAAGGCGACGGGACCGTGTCCCGCGTGGTCCTGGGCCGGGGCGCCCAGCGAGGCGAGGGTCCGGGCGTCCGCGACACCGATGGGACTCTCCGGATCCTTCGTCCCATGGACGAGGAGCCGGCCGTCCGCACTGACCGTCAGATGATGTCCCGCGCCCGCGCCCGCGAGCGAACCGACCGGCTGTCCCGACGCGCCGTCCACCGCGCTCACCCAGCCGTCGCCCGCCGCGTACAGCAGCCGTCCGTCCGGGCTCCAGGCCACCGAACGCACCGGAGCCGCCGCGCCCTCGCCGCCGACGGTCCCCGCCTCGTGGACAACACCGGGCGTGGTGAGCAACTCGCCCTCGGAGGGCGGCCGGAGGCAGGTCACCAGCCAGTCCCCGCCCGCGATCCGCTCGCCGGGACCGGCATGGCGGCGCAGGACGCGTCCCGGCCCGGCGGCCGTCAGATCATGGAGCGAGCCGTCCGCCAGCCGTACCCGGGCCAGCGCGGTGCCCTGCGCGTAGGAGTCTCCCGGAGCGCGCAGCCAGCGGGTCAGCCGGGCGGAGCCGCCCGGGATCTCCCATGCCAACGGCTCGACCCCACGGGCCGGCCGCCCCGCCGCCAGCCGTCTGGCCGCGCCGCCGCCCGCCCAGGCCCCGGCCCCGAGCACGACCGCGAGATCCGGGTCGTCCGACCGCACCACCGGCAGCCGCAGCGACGCCTCCACGACCGCCCGGACGGCGGGTATCCGCGAACTGCCGCCGGACAGCAGGACATACGCCACCTCGGCGGAGCCGACGCCGCACTGCCGCATGAGCGCGCGGCAGCAGTCGACGGTGCTCGCGACCGTGCTGTC
>NZ_MAUD01000482.1 GCF_001700515.1 Streptomyces lushanensis | reverse complement strand
CTGACCTTCGCTGCCTCGCCCGGGTCACGGGGACCGGGGCGAGGCAGCGAAGGTCAGGACCGTGGGACCAGGTTGGTGATTTTCCAGAGCGAGCCCGTGCCCGTCACCTGGGTGGTGTAGGCGTTGCCGTTCCGGTCCAGCTTGAAAGCAAGGAAGTTGAGGCCGCGGATGCTGGCGATGGGGGCGCCCACGCCCGTGTCGGGGTCGAGCCGCGTGACCTCGCTGCCGACGGCGAAGTAGACGTGGCCGTCCGCCGCCACGGAGATGGACGTGGGCTCGTAGAACTCGGTGGCGAGGGTTCTGGTCGTGCCGCTGGTGAGGTCCGTCCGCAGGATCCGGCCCGTGAACATGTCGGCGGTGTACGCCCTGCCGCGTCCGTCCAGGGCGATGCCCTGGGACAGTCCGAGGCCGGAGGCGACGACACGTACCGTACCGCCCTCCTTCAGCTCGTACAGCTTGCCGCTGCCGCCGGTGGCGTAGGTGGTGGTGCCGTTGCGGGCGATGCCGTGCAGTGAGCCGAGTCCGGAGGCCAGGAGCTGATGCCGGCCGGTGGCGAGATCGACCTTGCGCAGGTTGCCGTCGAAGTCTCCGACGTATGCGCTGCCGGTGTCGTCGATGGCGATGCCGCGCAGATTGCCCAGGCCCCGGGCGACGGTGGAGCGCGCGCCGGTCACCGTGTTCACCTTGAGCAGGTCGCCGTTCTGGTACGTCAGATAGGCGTTGTCGCTGGTGTCGTACGCGGCGTCGACGGGTTCGCCGAGGCCGGTCAGCAGAGCGGTGCAGGAGGACGAGGGGCAGGTGACGACGGGGACTGCGGCTGCCGAGGCGGATGCCCCTGCCAAGCCTGCGACGGTCAGCGCCGTCAGGAGTACGGCTGCGGTCCGGGTGCGCCAGGAGGCGGCAGAAGTCACGGAGGTTCTCCATTCGCGTAGAGGCGATGCTCGGGCCCGGCCCGGCCTGCCGGGAGGGCCACGTGTGGGTACGGAATACCGCCCGCCATTCGTTCAACACGCAACAAAGCTGGCCGGAACCCGCCGTGGAGTGGCGGAGCTGCTACGGCGCTGACGACACGCTTCGCGCAACGGCCCCGCACAGGCTGAGCCCCGCCGACGCGCCGGGCGGCGGGATCGAGAGCGTTCGCATACAGGTGCTCCGGCCGGTTGGGGATCAGGGGACAGGGGCGATCGGGTGGGGGCGGTCGTCACCGACAGCAGTGGACCGTCCATTCATATTTAGTGCGGATGAGGGAGGTGCATGCCGCTAAAAAGGTGATAAAAAGGGACATCATGCGTGCCGAGTATGGATGGGCGGACCGCCTTCAGGAGCAACCGTCGGGTCGCGGGCTGGTGGCGATCCCGCTCGCGCTGATCGTGGTCATCACCGTGGTGGACCTCCACTCCCCGACGGACGTCCATCTGGGCCCGTTCCTGGTGATCGCGCCGGCCCTCGCCGCTTCCTTCGCCGGGGCGCGGCTGACCGCCCTGATCGGGGCGCTGACGGTGGTGGCGCAGGTATTCATCGCCGTCTTCCACGGCGGGCTGACCACGACCAACCATCTGGCGCAGATCACGGCGCTGATCCTGCTCTCCAACCTCGTGGTCTTCTTCTGTCTGGTACGGGACCGGCGTGGCCGCGAGCTGATCCGGGTCCGCTCGGTGGCCGACGCGGCGCAGCGTGTCCTGCTGCGGCCCCCGCCCCGGCGGATCGGGCCGCTGCGGGTGGCCTGGCTGTATCTGTCGGCCGAGGACGAGACGCAGATCGGAGGCGACCTCTTCGCGGTCGCCCGGGCCGGCCGGACCGGTACGCGGGTGGTGATCGGCGATGTCCGGGGCAAAGGTCTGGCCTCCATCGGCGAGGCGTCGGTGGTGCTGGGCGCGTTCCGGGAGGGCGCCCACCGCTGCACGAGTCTGCTCGAACTCGCGGCGGCCCTCGAAGGCAGCGTCAGCCGCGGTCTGGAGGAGGTCGCCGACACCCAGGACGATCCCGGCGAGCACTTCACCACCGCTCTCCTGCTCGACATACCGGACCAGGGCCCGGAGTCCGAGATGATCAACTGCGGTCACCCTCCACCGCTCCTGGTGCGCGACCGGGAGGTCTCGGTGCTGTACTCACCCAGTCCGGCGCCGCCGCTGGGTGTGTGCGAGCCGCCCGGTCCCGGTCCCGGACATTGCGTCGATCCGTTCACCCTGGAGACCGGCGACACCCTGCTGCTCTACACCGACGGCGTCGTCGAGGCCCGCTCGCCGGCCGGGGTGTTCTACCCGCTGGCCGAACGGGTCGCCTCCTTTCCCGCGTCCAGCCCGGAGGCGCTGCTGCGCCACATCCACCGCGATCTGCTGACCCACATCGGCAGACATCCCGCCGACGACGCGGTTCTTCTGGCCATCGAACGTATCCCCGCCCAGCAGACCCACGGCCCCCATCTCACGGCCCACCTCAAGGGCGCCGGCCGGCCCTGATCCCGTGCGCACCGGTCCCGTGCGCTCGGATCCCGTTCGCTCCGGCCACGGTCCCGAACACTCCGGCTACGCCCCGAAATGGAACAGGATCTTTCCTTCTCGCTGTGGTTTGCGGGCACGGTCGAACGCCGCGCGATAGTCGGCGAGCGCGAAGGTCTCCTCGACAGGGGTGTGGAGGACACCTTGTTCGACCAGTTCGGCGAGTTCGGTGTAGACGGCTTCGATCTCCGCCCGGGGCGCGGTGCGGATCCAGTTGATCAGCCAGTAGCCGCGCACGCCGAGTTCGCGGTACACGAGGTCGGCGGCCGGTACCGCGACCGGTGTGTGGGTCAGGGACGAGTAGCTGATCACCTGGCCGCCGAATTCCAGCGAGTGGGCGAGGGCTCCGGCGACGGGACCGCCGACGCCGTCGAAGACGAGCCGGAACGTCGTATCGCCCAGCGCGTCGGCGATACGGTCCCGTAGACCGTCCACGTCGTCCTTCCCGGCTCCGCCGACGACCACCAAGTCGGCACCCTGGTCGAGCAGTTGCTTGACGGTCTCCTCGCGGCGCACGACGCTCAGCGTCCTGACGCCCGCGTGGTGGGCGAGGGCGATCACATTCCGGCCGACGGCGGAGTTGCCCATGTCCTGGCCGATCCAGTCGCCGGGCCCCAGCGTGGCGTACCGGTTCAGCAGGCCGTACGCCGTCGCGGGGTTGACCGCGAGCAGGGCGAGCTGCTGTGCGTCGGCCTTCTCTCCCACGGGGATCACGCTGCTCGCGGGAGCGACGGTCCGGTCCGCCCAGGTGCCCTGGAGATAGTTCGGCAGAAACACGACGCGCCGGCCCACGAGCGAGGGGTCGGCGGTGGTACCGGCCGCGATCACGCGGCCCACCCCCTCCGTGCCCATCGCACTCGGAAGGGAGGGCCGGACACGTTCCGTGTAGGTGCCTTCGGCCAGCCTGAAGTCGGTCAGATTGATTCCCGCGGCCTCCATCTCCACCAGCACATCGGCCGGCCCCAAGGTCAGGTCGGGATGTGGTTCGAGCTGGACGGACTCGCTGACGGGCCCGATTTCCTTGAGGATGATCCGGCTCATGACATCGCTCCTTCGGTGTGCCGCTTGCGAGGCCACCACCTCCAGGCTAGATGTCGGCTTGCGAAACGCAAGCCAAGTCCGGATCCGCGCTTCCGGACCGGACCGGGCGCTAGCCCCGCGCTTGTTCCCCTTGGTGTTCGTCGGTGCGTCGGTGTTCGTACACGCGCAGGTTCATGGTCGCGAGATCCATGAGCGGAGTGGCGACGGAGAGCTCCGCGGCCCGCCGGGTCAGATCGCCGAAGACATGTTCGACCTCGGTCGAACGGCCCGCCATCACATCCCGGTGGAAGGACGGCGCGAACGGTGAACCCGGCCGGGTGAGCGTGTCCTCGGTGGCGGCACGCCGTTCCTCGGCGAGCGGGAATCCCGCGGCGGCGGCCACGGCGGCGGTCTCGGCGAGTACGGCCTTCACATACGCGGTACCACCCGGTACGGAGACGATGTCACCGACCGTGCCGCGCATGAGGCAGGTGATGGCGCCCGCGGTGGCGATGAAGACCCACTTGTGCCACATCTCGGCGAGGATGTTCCGCGAGAGCGTGACCTCGAAGCCCGCTCCGTCGAGCAGTTCAAAGGCGCGCCCGGCAGGCGAATCGGCGGCATCGGCGCGGGCGGCACCGCCGCGCTGATCGCCGAGCGTCAGTTTCGCCCCGGGAGCCAGGACGACGATGTCCCCCCGCGCGTCCACGGACGTCGCCAGCAACGCCACCCCGCCCAGCACCGACGCCGTACCGAACCGGTCGTTGAGTCGGTCCAGGTGCGCCATCCCGTTCAGGACCGGCAGGATCGCGGTCGACGGCCCGACCGCCGGCGCGATGTCCTCCATCGCCTGAGCCAGCGCCGTCGCCTTCACCGACACCAGGACCACGTCGTAGGGACCGTACGGGCCGCCGGGATCACGGAGTTCGGCCGCCGTGACCAGCCGTGCCTCGACATGGTCGTCCTCTCCGGAGCCCACGAGCCGTAGCCCTCGCTCCCGCAGGACGGCGGCCCGGCCGGGACGCACCAGGAACGTGACATCCCTGCCCGCCCGCACCAGTCCGGCGCCGAAATACCCACCGGTGGCCCCGGCGCCCACGACCAGAAGTCTCATCAGGACCTCCCACGGTGGTACGAACGGCGGTGATACCGGCCGCCGTACCCGAGAGTACGCTTTTCGTTCTTCCCCGTCCCGGTCCGGTTCCCGCGAACGCTCGCGGCGGACACGTCTCCCGCCGCGACGGGTTCGGCCGCTGCCGCGGTTGTCGGTGCGGCGGCAGCGGCCGGTCTCCGTGGCGGCGGGCCCGACCGGAGGGGCGGTTAGGGTCAGGACGGGTTGAGCTCGGCCTTGCAGTCACGGATCAGCTTCAGGTGCTCCGCCACCACGGGACGTGCCCCCTTGGCCGCCGCCTTGACCTCGGAGTTGCCGCCTGTGGCGATCTCCTGGTCGATGAGCTTGAGGGTGTCCACGTGTCCCTTGTCCTCGGTGGTGAGCCAGGCGTTGTCGTACCCGCTCGTGCCCGCCTTCGCCTGCACGGCCGCCAGCGCCTGCTTCTGCGCCGTGGAGGGCGAGGTGGGCAGAGTGACGCCGAGTTTGCCCGCCAGGGCCTTGACGCCGACGTCCAGCTTCTTGTGGTCGCGCACCAGCGTGGCGCCGACCGTCTTCACACAGGTCGCCCTGGCGTCCTTGCCCGCGTTCTCACCGGCCTGGATCTCCGCCAGGTTGCCCTGATGAATCGCCTTCAGGAAAGGCGCGTCGTCGGCGGCCCTGGCCGCCGCGAACGCGGAAGGCGCGGATATGCCGGCCAGCGCTGCCAGCGCCGCGGCAGCTGCGATGCGTCGCACAGCAATCATCTGCGTTGCTCCCTTCGCCCGGCCTGGGACGCACACAGCTCGTGTCAGACCGGTCGATGAACGGGCACGCGTGTCGGTGTCCGATGGTCATGCCTTCCCTCGCCACGCCGTGTGCTCACACCATCACCACATTCATCACACGAATGGCCGTCATGGTCCGGTGGCCTGCGCGGTCCGGCGACCGCGTACCGGACCGCGCGCACAGGCTCGTACGCGCGGTCCGTGGACGGGCGTGGTCCGCAGGCATGGTCCGTACGCCCGGTGGCCGCGTGCCCCCCCGCGGACGTCCGGACAGCCGGGACTCAGGCGTCCAGGTCCAGGGCCGCCGAGACGACGCCCTTGGCCTCCTCCTGGACCCGGCCGAGATGGTCGGCGCCGAGGAAGGACTCGGCGTAGATCTTGTAGACGTCCTCGGTGCCCGAGGGACGGGCCGCGAACCAGGCGTTCTCGGTGATCACCTTGATACCGCCGATGGACGCGCCGTTGCCGGGCGCCTCGGTGAGCACGGCGGTGACCGGTTCGCCCGCGAGGCTGTCCGCCGTGACCTGCTCGGGGGAGAGCCGGGCCAGTACGGACTTCTCCGCCGGTGTGGCGGGCGCGTCGATACGGGCGTACGCGGGCGCCCCGAAGCGGCCGGTGAGCGTGGCGTAGTGCTCGGAGGGCGTCCTGCCGGTGACCGCGAGGATCTCGGAGGCGAGCAGCGCCAGGATGATGCCGTCCTTGTCGGTGGTCCACACCGAACCGTCGCGCCGCAGGAAGGACGCCCCGGCCGACTCCTCCCCGCCGAAACCGAGCGATCCGTCGGCCAGCCCGGCCACGAACCACTTGAAGCCGACGGGCACTTCGACCAGCTCGCGGCCGAGATCGGCGGCGACGCGGTCGATCATCCCGGACGACACCAGCGTCTTGCCGATGCCCGCCGTGGCGGGCCAGCGGTCGCGGTGGGCGTAGAGATAGCCGATGGCGGCGGCGAGATAGTGGTTGGGATTCATCAGCCCGGCGTCCGGCGTGACGATGCCGTGCCGGTCGGAGTCGGCGTCGTTGCCGGTGGCGATCGCGTACTCGTCGCGCCGGTCGATCAGCGAGGCCATCGCGTACGGCGACGAGCAGTCCATCCGGATCTTGCCGTCCCAGTCCAGCGTCATGAACCGCCAGGTGGGGTCGGTCAGCGGATTGACCACCGTCAGATCGAGCCGGTGCTGCTCGGCGATACGGCCCCAGTACGCGACGGACGCGCCGCCCAGAGGATCCGCGCCGATCCGCACCCCGGCGGCACGCACCGCGTCCAGGTCCAGCACTGCCGGCAGATCCGTCACATAGGTGCCGAGGAAGTCGTACCGCCCGGTGGCCGGCGCGGCCAGGGCGCGGGCGTACGGGATCCGCCGTACGTCCTTCAGCCCGCCCGCGATGATCTCGTTGGCCCGGTCCTGGATCCAGCCGGTCGCGTCGGAACCGGCCGGGCCGCCGCTCGGCGGGTTGTACTTGAAACCGCCGTCCGCGGGCGGATTGTGGGACGGCGTGACCACCACACCGTCGGCGAGCCCCGAGGCACGCCCGCGGTTGTGGGCCAGGATGGCGTGCGACACCGCCGGGGTGGGCGTGTAGCCGTCGTCGCTGTCGACGAGCACGGTCACATCGTTGGCGGCGAACACCTCGATCGCCGTCACACGGGCCGGTTCCGACAGCGCGTGGGTGTCGGCGCCCAGGAAGAGCGGCCCGTTGGTGCCCTGTCCGGCCCGGTACTCGCAGATCGCCTGACTGGTCGCGGCGATGTGGTCCTCGTTGAACGCCGTGGCCAGGGACGATCCGCGGTGCCCGGAGGTCCCGAACGCGACGCGCTGGCCCGGCTCGCCC
>NZ_MAUD01000481.1:564-807 GCF_001700515.1 Streptomyces lushanensis | reverse complement strand
GCGGCCGGGGAGCCGTGGCCGGCGGGACCGAGGGAGGGCATCGGGCCGCCGGTGCCCGGGAGGGGCTGACGCGGCGCGTGTGGTGGGCGTACCGTGGGCCGCCGGACAGCGCGATGGCCGGTCAGCTCCCCAGCTGACCGGCCAAAGCTGCCGTCCGCCGCACCCCCGTCCCCACGGGGTTGTTGGCCGGATGTCCCCGACCCGGGCCGCTCTCCCGGGTCCGGGGCGCCGCTCAGCGCCCCA
>NZ_MAUD01000481.1:0-438 GCF_001700515.1 Streptomyces lushanensis | reverse complement strand
CGCCGCTTGACCTCAACATTAGGGACGCGCCGAGCCCGGGTCGTCATGCCCGCGTACCGATTACCGGGCCTCCCGGAGGATGAGCCTCCTGCCGCTGGAGTACTCCCCTGGGTGGAGAGGACGCTTCAGGACTGGGGGTCTTCCCGGAGAGCGCGCTCCGAGGAGTCCTGCCGCGGCATCGGCTGCTCGACCAGCGCGAGCACGCGCGTGGCCATGAACCGGGCCGTCCGCACCACCGACCCGTTCCGGGTGACTTCGCTCACTTCCACCACGCCCCGGCGCACCGCCGTCTCCACCCGGCGGCCCGCCCTGCTGGCCACCACCTCGTACGTACGTGTCGTGTCGCCCGCGTCCACGACTATCTCCACCCGGTCACCCTTCACGATCCAATCCCCCTTCTGCGACGGACCTTTGAGATCTCGCACGGGCCAGGAGGAC
>NZ_MAUD01000480.1 GCF_001700515.1 Streptomyces lushanensis | reverse complement strand
CGGCGCGGTAGCGGGGGTCGGTGTTCAGGGTGTCGAGCCACTTCGGGCTACCGCCGGGCGCCTGAAGTCCGGCGTGCAGGGGTGGTGCGAGCTGGTCCTGACGTGCCATCAGTACGCGCATGGCGGCCCGCCAGGTGTCCTTGAGCGGCCATTCGGGCGGTGCTCCTGGGGCGCGCAGCAGGCTGGGCAGCGCCACGGAGGCGCCTGCCTGGCCCGGGGCGATGTCCAGCACTCCGGCACCGGTCAGATCCAGCTCGCGGTACCCGACCCCGGGGGCCGGGCGGCCCACCAGCCCGCGCGCCAGGGTCTCGAAGTCGCCGTCGCGGCCCGCGGTGAACCGCCAGTGGTGGTAGGCGGGCAGGGATACGGTCCGCGGACCGCCGGTGGACCAGGCATCGGCCAACGGGCCGGACTCGTGCTCGCCGAGCGGTTCACCGAGCCCCGTCAGCCGGCCGGCTTCGAACGCGGGGACGACGGCGGCCAGATAACCGGTACCGCTCTCCAGCCGTCGCGGGCTCAGCAGCCGGGACAGGGCACGTTCGGGGTGGGTGGCGAGGGCTTGGCCGACGTCCTCGGTCTCCGAGCCGACCAGCACCTGGGCATGTGCCCAGGCCCAGGAGCGGGAGAGATCGGGGAGTTCGGCGACCGGGCAGCTCAGGACCGGCAGAGCGTCCGGCGGACGCTGGACGGTGGCGGTCTCGGCCGGTACGACCACCAGTACCAGCCATGGCCGCAGCCGTCCCCGGCCGTCCGGGGCACCGGGCGTGAACATCCAGGGGAGGTCGCTGCGCGCGAACTCGACGGCGGCGAAGCCGGTGTCCTCGGCGTCCGTGCTGTCGGGCGCCGGGAACAAGCGGATGATCTGGTCCGCGCCGATACCCGTGACATCGCCGGGCCCGAGCAGGGTGACATCGACCGGCGCCGTCTCGCCCGGCTGCTCGCCGTCCTCGCCCGAGCGGCGCAGGGTCAGGGTGATGGGTACGGTCGCCCTCGGGGCGTTCTGGGCCGTACCAGGGGCGATCGCCCCCGCGACACCGTCGCGGATCCACGGCAGGAAGCGCAGTCCACCGTTCATCGTGCCACCTTCGTCATGGTCGTACGCGGGCCGACGGCCGTGAACCGGGCCGCCCGCGAGGCCGCCCGGCCCGCCGGTCCGAAGCCGGCCAGGGCGAAGTTCGTCCGGGCGTCGGACGTCTCCCGGCGTGGCGCGTCCGCCGTGAGTCCTACGGCGCCCGCCGCCGGTCCGCCGCCGATGACCTCGTAGTCGACGGTGGTGAAGGTGGTGTGCGGGACACCGCCGTCGCCGTTGCCGTGGGGGTGTCTCAGCTGTCCCACCGCCAGGCGGTGTCCGGCACGGCGCCGGGTGAAGGAGGGGCGCGACAGCCGCTGGTCGTCGGTCAGGTCGGTGTACTCGCCGTCGGCGAAGTCCTCGTACAGCGCCTCGCCGAGTTCGCCCGGGCGGGTGTCGCCGCCCCGGCCGCAGGTGAAGCCGGTGAGGTCGTAGGTACGGCGCCGGTCGGCCGGGCTGCCTCCGATGCGGCCGATCTCCATGCCGAGGGGCAGGAGGCGCTGGCTGACGGCGAGTTCGCCGAGCGGGTGCAGTGGGATCCCGCCCGCGCTCCGCGGCGCTTCCCTGACCAGCACCCCGGTCGGGCGGGCCGGCGGCAGGGTGTGCCAGCAGCCGGGGTCGGCGAACGCCGCCCGCAGCCGCTGCCAGACGTCGAGGGTCCGGGGCAGGCTGCCGGGGGCGCGCCGTCCGCTGGTCACGTCGAACTTCACGGTCACCGAGATGAACAGCAGTTTGAAGGTGGCCCTGCCGCGCGCGTGCCAGGGGTTGGGCCCGGAGAGATGGAGTTCGACTCCGATGGCGAGGATGACCCGCCGGCCGCGTTTGACCGCCACCCGGGCGTGGATGTCGATCTCGAAGCCGAACGGGTCGAACTGGATCAGCGCGTCGTAGCCGAGTTCGCCCTCGATGGTGAAACCGGCGGCACCCGCGCGCAGTTCGACCCGCGCACCGTGCTGGATGGTGTTGGAGGTGACCGCGAGATAGGACTCGGCGCGCAGCCGGGGATTGTCGCCCTCGGCGAGGGACATCGCGACGCGGGCCAGTCGGGGGACGTCGTGCGGCCGGTCGGCGTAGCGGGGGTGGAACCCGCCGACCGACAGCAGGAACCGGCGCCGCGATCCCCACTGGATCCGCATCGCCATGTCACCGGTGACGGTGAATCCGGCCACTTTGGAGTCCACGAGGGTGGCGTCCAGGGATGCTGATCCGGTGCCGAAGTCGAGCAGACCGACGGAGTCCATCCGCAACTGGACGACGGCCGCCTCGGGGGTGGGCAGGACGACCGTGATCCGGCCGAGCAGCCCGATCCTGATCGGGTCGGGGAACTCGGCGAACAGCGCCAGATCGGCGGTCACGGGTGACGGTCCGCCGCCGGTGGCGCCCCAGGTGATCCTGGCCATGAGCCCGGCCAGATAGCGGCCGTGGGCGACCGGGAAGAGGCGGCCCAGGGTCTCGGGCAGCGAGGGGTCGGTCCCCGTCCTCGCGAACAGCACGGCGTCCAGGGCCCTGGTACGGACCGCCGCGCGCAGCGCCGCCGGGTCGGCCGCGCGGTGGACACCGACGAGGGCACCGAGTCCGGAGAGCGCGAAGCCCATGCCGATCTGGAAGCCGGGCGTCCAGGCGGCACTGGCGACCAGCAGCAGTGACCAGGCGTCCGCGCCGTCCGCGCCGCGCAGGGGCGTGCCGGACGCGTCCCGGGTGTCGATCAGGCCGAGCGCGGCGAGTTCGATGTCCCGTCCGCCGAGTGCCATCCGCAGCTGGGCCGCGCCGCTGTAGCGGCCCTTCGCGCGGTCGATGCTCAGCTGTCCGGCTCCCGCGAGCGGTCCGGCCTCGACCTTCAGACCGAGGCCGGTGGGCGGCTTGAAACCCGCCCGTACGTCGACCGGTCCGAAGGATCCCTGGTCCTGGGCGCTCCCGGCCGCCAACTGGATGCCGATGTCGGCCGCGGACACCACGAGCGGTCCGAGCGCCAGGGTGAGGTCGCCGGTCAGGTCCAGCGCGATCCCGTCCTCGGTCAGGGCGATCCTGGCCAGACCGGCGGGAATCGTCACCGGTCCGAGCTCGACCCCGACCGGGAACCGGTACTCCAGGGCGCCGGACGCGCTCATCCGGAGTCCGTGCTCCGGTGTGAACTCCACCCCGGCGTCGAGTTGCACGGTGAGCGGGCCCTCGGGCAGTACCCGGGCGAGGAACGGGTCGTCGACCTCGCCCAGCACCATCCGCAGACCGCGCAGGGCGGCCTCGGCGGCCAGTACGGGCCGTTGACCGGTGGAGAGCGAGACGGACAGGGCCGCGTCGATCCCGTCGATCTCCACCCTGGTGCCGGTGGGCGGGCCGAGTCGCCACAGCGGCCCGGACGGGGCGCGCCCGACAGCGGTCAGCCGGGCCACGATCCCGCCCGGGTCCTCGCCCTCGAACCGTACCCGGTCGGCCTCGATCACGATCGGCGGTACGTCGCCGCGCGAGGAGGCCGAGACGGTCCAGTCACCCCACGCCCACCGCCCGTTCAGGGCTCCCTCCAGCAGCAGGACCGCGGCGGTCCCGGCCGGTCCGTCGGCGAGGCCCGCCAGTACGGCGAGGTCGGCGGTGACGGGCGGCCCGGGCTCCGGGTCCGTACCCGCGGTGTCCGGCCGGCCGTCGAGGGAAACCCGTAGCAGGCGGTGCGCCGCCTGTTTCTGCCGATCCGTCAGTACGGGGTCGGTGGCCGCGCCGGGTATCCGGTAGCCGGCCGTGAGCCCCGCGTCCCGCGCCACGGACTCCAGCAACGGACCGAGGGTGTCGCCGATCTCGGCGGCGGAGTCGCCGCCTGCGAGCGCCGCCTCCTTGATCACGGCGAGGGGTTCGGTGAGCGCGCGGCGCAGCCGCCCGAGGTCCAGACGAGGGCGGGGCACGGCTCGCCGTACCGTACGGCCGTCCGCGGTGAGGATCGCCGTGCCCATGGACACGGTGCGTACGCCCAGCAGCGTGAGGACGGCGGCGGGCCGGGGCAGCTGGGCCAGCAGCCATCTGTCGAACAGCCCGTTCAGCAGGTCTTCGAGGAAGGTCTCGGCCAGGTCGGCCGGCAGTCCGGCCGGAGGGTGCCAGCGTGACAGCGCCGACCGGATCCCGGTGAAGGCCCGTTGGGCGAGCCCGAAGGCCTCGCGCAGGTCGTCGAGTTCGAGTTGGGGCTTGCGCAGGAGTCCCGCCATCTCCCGCAAGGCGGTACGGCCCGCCGTGAACGCCGCGGTGGCCGCTTCCGGCAGACCCTCGACGACGGTCGGCTCCCAGCCGAGCAGGTCGACGAGCTGGGCAGCCGCTGCCGGGCTCTCGGCGGCGGCCGAGACCGGCCGGATGACATCCGTCACCGCCTCCGCCAGTGAACGATCGAGTTGCACGGGATCCCCTTCCGATAGCGGGAGAGCTGCTGCCGGGCGGGCCCGCGGACTTCTCCCCCGGTACGTCCGCGAGCCGTGATTCCCCTGCCGCTGCGGGGAAGCCTCGGCCTCCCGCCGTCCCGGGCGCCAGGGACGGCTGTCACGACCGGTCGGGACGGCCGGGCGGGACACCTCCGCCCGGTGTTTCGGCCCTGACCGTGCGGCGGCGACCGTGCGGTGGCTGCGGCCCCGCGATTCCGGCGCGCCCGACCACCCGGATCGCCTACGGGCTTCCCTCACCGGACCCGCCGCGTTCACGACGGCGCGCGGCGGCGCGGGAGGTGTACGGGGCGGGCGTGCGGCGCGGGCGCGCGCCCGCTGAGTGCTGCTGTCCGCCGGGACACCACACTTTCGGTCTCTCCCTCATCCCCCGCGACCACCGAGATGCTGAGGACTCGTCTCTTACGTCATGCCCATGCCGGATCGGCCCTGCCGTCCGGTGCGCGCGTGGTCGCGAGCGGCGTCCGCGCTGTCGGCCCTCCGAGCCGGTGGCCCGTCATCTGACCAGGCCACGGCCCCGGGTCGTGGGTACCGGAAGGATTCCACGTGATCAGGACGAAGAAGAGGCTGTTCGGCGCGCTCGGCGCGGCCATCGCCGTGCTGGCGGTTCTGGGCGCCGGGCCGGCGCGGGGCGCGCCGGGCGGGGAGAAGGACAAGGAGCCCGTCCGCACGGCCTCGCCGAAGGACGACCGTCTGGCCCCGGACCACCGGGCCGACCTCGACAGCGTGGCGCCGTCGCCCGCCGTGGCATCGGCGCTGAAGAAGATCCAGAAGCGGATCGCCGACCATGTCGCCGCGCACGGCACCAAGAACACGTTCGCCAGCTACGTGGATCCCGCCACCCGGAGGATCGTCCTCGAAACCGACGCACCGGCCCGGCTCGTCTCCGCACTGACCGATCTGTCCGGCGCCGGGGCCGCCCAGAGCCAGGCCGCCGCCCAGCTCCAGCTCCGCCCGGCGACCACCACCGACACCTTCGACCGGCGCAACGACTCACCCCCGTTCTACGGCGGCGGCGGTATCGCGGCCGAGGGCCTCCTGTGCTCCTCCGGCTATGCCGTGCAGAGATCAGGAGTCAGATTCATCACCACCGCCGGCCACTGCTTCAACAACGGCACCACCGTCGTGACCGAGTCCGGCGCGAACACCTACGGCACCGTCTCCGACCGGCGCCTGCCCCCGGTCACCGGCGACGCCGCGGACATGGAACTCATCAGCGGGCAGTCCTACGCGGGCCGCGTCTTCACCGGCGGTGTCACCAGCAGCACCAGCATCCCGGTGGTCTCGGCCGGCGGAGCCGTCGTCGGTTTCAACAACTACTGCCACAGTGGACGCACCACCGGCGAGCAGTGCGGTCACACGGCGACCAGCACCACCGCGCAGGTGTGTACCTCGACGGGCTGCAAGTCACCTGTCATCGCCTACACCGGTGGCACGCTCCAGCAGGGCGGTGACTCGGGCGGCGCCTTCTACGTCAAGGACAACTCCGGTGCCTACATCCGCGGTCATGTCATCGCGGGCAACAACACCACCGGCTACATCCAGCCGTGGACCGTGGTGACCGCCATGCTCGGCGTCGCCATCGTGACGGGCTGACCCACCGGCCCGGCCGACCCGTCGGCCCGGCCGCGCCGAAGCCCGAAGCCCGAATCCCCGAGGCCCGAGGCACCCCGGCACGGGGACTCCGGCAGTTCTTGACAGGGGGATCGGCGCGGCCGGCGGTTCTTCCCCCGCCGACGGCATCGAGCACGCCGGCCGCGTCCGATCCCCCGCGGGCGATCCCCCACGGGCACGGGTCGCGCTCCTCATCGGTCCGCCACGACGTGCGGGAGCGTGACGCGACTCTGAAATGGCTCTGATTGATCTTGCTAGGCTGGGTCCTGTCCGCTCGATCTTCGTGGATCAGCCCGGGGCGTCCGGTGCGGTGCTTCGCAAGGCTGAGGATCGCCCGTGTACCGGACGTACTCGGGAGACTCCGACAACGCCGCGAGACGCCGCGCCGGACGTTACGGGCCCACGAGGATCGACCGGACAGGACCCAGGTGACCACGCAGGCCGAACGGCTCCCCCGGCGCAGCAGCCCGCCCGCCGGGAGCCGTCGGCGGGAATTCGACGGAAGAGGCTGATCGTCCGCGATCGGAGGCCGGTCATGGTCGACTCCACAGCCGGAATGCCGGACCCCGGTCGGGTGGGCACGGCGGTGGCGGTGATCGATACCCGGGGAACCGTCACGGGATGGACGAAGGCTGCCGAGGAACTGCTGGGACGCAGCTCCGCGGAGGTGGTCGGCCGCTCCGCCGCGCTGCTGCTGATGCCCCGCCGCGCGGCCCGGGACCTGTCGGAGTGGGCCGGGCGGGCACGGCTGCGGGAGCCGTGGTCGGGGACGACGGAGCTCCGCGGCAAGGACGGGAAGAGTGTCCGGGCGTCCGTCGAGGCCCTCCCTCTGTCCGGCGGCGCCAGAACGGACTGGTTCGTCATGGCCACGGCCGTCCCGGGCGCCTCTCCCCGGATGCCGCCGCGAATACCGCTCGCGGCCTCGCTGCTGGCCCGCTCACCGATCTGTGTGTCGATCCGTGACGGTGACGGGCGGTACATCTGGGCGAACGAGGAGGCCAGGCGCTGGGACCGGCTCATACGTGAGCGGTGGCCCGGGCGCGGGACACCGGAGCTGTCCCCGGGCCATGAGGGCCGGGCCGTCAAGGCCCTGATCCGCCAGGTGTTCGAGACCGGTATCCCGGTGATCGAACGTGAGCAGCGGTGGACCGTCCGGGTCGAGGACGGCGAGAACGGCGAGGACCGCGAGGACGACGAGCTCGTGCTCTCGTCCACCTACTTCCGCCTCGACGGCCCGGACGGCCGGCCGCTGGGTGTGTGCTCGTTGGCCACGGACATCAGCAAGTCCGACGGCCGCAAACACCTGCTTGTGCTCAGTGAGGCCAGCAAGAGCATCGGAACCGCCCTCGACGTGATGAAGACCGCTCAGGAGCTGGCCGATTTCGCGGTGCCGCGACTGGCCGACTACATCACGGTCGACCTGGCGGAATCGGTGCCGATCGGCGGGGAGCCCCTCCAGCGGCTCACCTCGCCGGACCAGCGCGTTCCCGTGTTCCGCCGTGCGGGAGCGGCCTCGATCCATCCGGGCATGCCGGAATCCCTGTGGGACATCGGGGACGTGGTCTTCGTTCCCCCGTCGTCCCCGTTCACCCGCGCCCTGTGCTCACGGCAGTCGCACTACGAGCCGGTCATCGACCTGTCTCCCGGCACCTGGGTCGACCAGGATCCGGACCGGCTGCGGACCATTCGCGCGACCGGTATGCACTCCCTGGTCATCGTCCCTCTCCAGGCGCGCGGGACACTCCTCGGCGAGGCCGTGTTCGTCCGCAACGACAACCGGATGGCGTTCTCCCGGGACGACCTGCTCCTGTTCGAGGAACTCGCCGGGCGGGCGGCGCTGAGTCTGGACAACGCCCGCCGCTTCACCCGCGAAAGGGCCGCCTCGCTCGCGCTCCAGCGCAATCTGCTTCCCCGGCGCCTCGCGGGAGGGGAGAGGATGGAGGTGGCGTCGCGCTATCTGCCCGCGGACTCCCATGAGGGCGTCGGAGGCGACTGGTTCGACGCGCTCCATCTTCCCGGCGGCCGGGTGGGGCTGGTGGTGGGCGATGTCGTCGGGCACGGCATCAACGCCGCGGCGCGGATGGGACAGTTCCGTACGGTCGTACGCACCCTCGCCGAGCTGGATCTGCCGCCCCATGAACTGCTCGCCAGACTCGACAGACTCGTCGTCCGGCTGACCGAGCAGGACAGCGGGGAGGACGGCGGTGCCGGAGGCGGCCTCTGGTCCCAGACCATGGGAGGCACCTGTGTGTACGCCGTCTACGATCCCGCCACCCGGATCTGCACCATGGCACGGGCCGGGCATCCGCCGCCCGCGGTGGTCCACCCGGACGGCGGCGTCACCTTCCCGGACCTGCCCGCCGGAACACCGATCGGCATGGGACTCACCTCGTACCGGCCCTTCTCGATGGAACTGCCCGAGGGAAGCATCATCGCCCTCTACACCGACGGGCTGATCGAGTCCCGCGACGCGGACCTGGACGAGGGGCTGAGCCGGCTCGGGGCCGCCCTCGCGCGTCCCGGGCTCCCGCTGGAGGAGCTCTGCTCGGAGGTGATCGCCGCGATGACGCGGAATCCTCGCCGCGCATCCGGCGCCGCCCTGCCCGACGCGGTGATGCCGCAGCCGTCACCTGACGACATCGCCCTCCTGCTGGCGCGCACCCACGGGCTGGAGAGCGGCTCTCCACCGCGTGCGGCGCACCGCGTCTGAGGGCCGTGGCGAAGATCTTGGGACGGCCGGGAACAAAACACCTCCGGCCGGAATCCAACTGCCGTGCTCATCAACGACGTGGATGCGCGGGAGCGGGTGCGGTCGGAGAATGTGCTGGCCGTGGACTTCGGTACGTCGACAAGCCGTGCCGTGCTGGTCGGCGCCGACGGGCGGGACCGGCTGGTCAAGGATCCGCTGAACGGATCGTGGCGCTGGGTGTCGGCGGTCTACGCCGATGACGAGGGCCTGCTGTTCGGGGCGGCGGCGTACGGCAGGCGCCAGCGGGACCCGGCGCGTTATCTGAAGGAGTTCAAACGGCTGCTGGGCCTCGACGAGCCCGTGCGGCTGGGAGACCGGGCCTTCTCCTGTACGGAACTGGTCGCCGGGATGCTCGGTGCCCTCCGGGACGAGGCCCTGGCGATGCTGCCGCAGGACTCCGCGCTGGAGCGCGTCGTGGTCACCGTTCCCGCCGGCTACCGGCCGGACGGCGCGCGGTGGACGGCGATGCTGGACGCCTGCGGCCGGGCGGGCTTCCAGGACGCGGAGCTGCTGTCCGAGCCGGTGGCGGTGGCACTGGGGCCGGCGCCCGGCCCCGTGCGGTCCGCGGGCCCGGCCACGGTACTGGTCTACGACTTCGGCGGCGGGACCTTCGACACGGCGCTGGTCCGCCACGACACCGAAGAGAGCGCCGCGGGGCGCGGCGAGAGCCGCGGTGTCCCCCACGTGCTGGGCCACGCCAGCCTGGACTCCTGCGGCGGACGGGACATCGACGGCGCGCTGGTGCGGTGGCTGCGGCAGACGGAACAGGAGTGGCTGGAGCCGCTGCTGGCCGTCAGGGACGGCGCCGAGCTGGGCAGGGCCATGGCGCTGGAGGACCTGGCCCGCAGGATCAAGCACCAGCTCAGCGGAGTGAACAGCACGGAGGACCGGCTCTTCCCCGAGTCCCCCGTCCTCAAGGTCACCAGGGAGGTGCTCGC
>NZ_MAUD01000479.1 GCF_001700515.1 Streptomyces lushanensis | reverse complement strand
TGGTGACGGCGTCCCCGCGCCGCGCACACCACCGCGCAACAGGTGCTCGCCAGCGGGCGCGGGGACGCCGTCACCATCGATCTGGCGCCCGTGACCGCACAGGTGAAACGGCAGTTGATGGCCGACCGGGTGCCGTACGCCGACCGGATCCCCGTACGGCACAGCGAGATCACCGTGCTGAGGGCCAACGGTCTCGGCGTCTGGCGCGATGTGGCCCGGGGGCTCAAGGCGGCCGGTGTCCGGCCGGCCGTGGCGACGCTCGTGCTCGCCGCGGCGGCCCTGCTGCTCGCCGTACGCCGGCGCCGGGCGCTGATCGGCACCGGTCTCGCGTTCGCGGCGGGCGCGGTGGTGCTGGCCGTGGTCGTGGCGGTGGCCCGCGCGACCAGTCTGGAGAATCTGCCGGACAACGGTGACCGCTCGGCCGCCGCGGCCATCTACGACGCGCTGACCGCCTCCCTCCGTACGACGGCCTGGTGGGTCCTCGCGGCCGGACTGGCCCTGGCCGCGAGCGCCTGGCTCATGGGCCGCCGCAGGCGGGCGCCACCGGTCCCCCCGGGGCGTGCGCCGGTGCCGGTGGGCGCGGGGACTCCTGACCGGCCGTGACCAGCGGCCGTGACGACCGGCGATGAGGACCGGTCCTGCGTGGTCCGGACCGTGTTCGGCACGCGATACACCCGCCGCTCCCTGCGGCTTTGCGGGCTTTACTGAATCTTTATGCCGATCACCCCCACCCAAATATCCCTTTTGCCCCATTTGGAGCACCATGGGGTTATGAGCCAGAACACGACACAGAGGCCCCCCACCACGGGCATGGGCACAGGCACAGGAATGGGCATGGGCACGGGGACCGGCACCGGATACGGCGCGGGAACCGGCGCTCACACGCAAAGAAGGGCCGCCTACGCCGTCGGCGGTAGTTTCTTCGCCGGTGTGCTGATGGTGGTCATGGGAGCGACAGCCATACTTCAAGGGGCAGCCGCGGTCAGAAGGGACCGGATCCTCAACAGCGTCTCCGGCTACGCCTACGGGTTCAACCTCAGTTCATGGGGCTGGCTGCACATAGCCCTCGGAATCCTGGTCGCCCTCGTGGGACTGGCGATTCTGATGCGCATCCGGCCGGCGCGGTACGCCGGTATAGCGGTCGCCTCGCTGATTCTCGTCTCGCAGTTCATGTATCTGCCGTACCAGCCCGTCTGGGCGGTCGTGGGCATGGCCCTGGCCGCTTGGGTGATCTGGGCGCTGGCCACGGACCGCGGGCCCTTCGGCGCACCGCCGTCGACGGGAGAGGGCGCGGGCGGAACCGGCACCGGCGCGGGCGCCGGAACGGGAGCCGGAACCGGCAGCCGCATCTAGACGGCCGCGTCCGGACGGAGCGTCACCGGACACGGACACGGACGCCGGCACGACGAGGCGTCAACACCCCCACATCCGAAACCACGTACGCGCGTACGGGAACAGTGGCCACGGCCGCTGGCCCCGTACGCGCGTACGCGTCCCGTGCCGGGATGAGCGCGCAGGTGCGGGAGCCCGGACACGGCGGGAGGATCGGAACATGAACGCCGACGGTGAGAACGGCGAGAACGACAAGATCCTCGACACCATCGGTGCCCTTGTCGCCGAGGAGCGTTCCCTGCGCGACCGCTCCGCGCGGCGACTCGGGCTCGGCGGCGAGGAACAGGAGCGGCTGCGCGCCGTCGAGGTGCGGCTCGACCAGTGCTGGGACCTGCTGCGCCAGCGCCGCGCGAAATCGGAGTTCGGCGGGAATCCCGACGAGGCGGCGGTCCGCCCGCCGAGCGAGGTCGAGGGATACCAGGGCTGACCCGGCGGCCGGTGACGGGAGCGTCCGCCACGGACGGGAGCCGGCCGGGGACGGGAGTCCGCCGGCGACGGAAGCCGGCCCGGGGACGGGAGCCGGCCCGGGAACGGAAGCCGACCCGGGGACGGGAGGGTGACGGCGTGCGCGCCGCGCCTCGGAGCGGGCGAGGTGACGGCGGCACGCGCGACCGCGTCCCCGGGATCCCGGGATCCCGGGATCCCGGGATCCCGGGATCCCGGACAGGATTCACCGATCGGGCACTTTGAGCGTCAGCCAGACCCGCTTGCCGGGCCCTCCCCTGGGCGCCACTCCCCAGTCGTCGGCGAGCGCGGCGACCAGCGCGAGCCCCCGGCCGCACTCGTCGTCCGGGCCCGGATCCCGTGGCCTGGGCAGCAGATCCCCGGCATCCTCGACCTCCACCCTCAGCAGCCCGTCCCCACGGCGCAGGGTGACGGCGATCTCCCGGCCGGGCGGGCTGCCATGGCGCAGCGCGTTGGTGACGAGTTCCGACAAAAGGAGGGCCGCGGTCTCGCCCGGCTCCTCCGGCAGGTCGAAATGCGCGTGCAGAGCCTCGCGTGCGCGGCCCACACTGCGCGGGTGGCTGGGCAGGCGGAACGTCAGGTGCTGGTCGCGCCGGTTGCGATGGTCGTACTGGTCGAGCTGCTCACCGTCGAGGTTCATGGGAAGGACTTTCCCTGAAGTACGGATTTTACTTTCCGTGCAACGGTGATCACTTAAAGGAGTCGGGCCGGGAAGTTGGACGAACCCCACAACGGCCTTGGGAACAAGGGGCGTTACGGGAACGGGCCCCCAGAAATTCATCTGCGGTCCACGAACCTTCCGCAACCCGCCGCCACGCGGCCCCCGATCCCGCCGCCACGCGGCCCCCGATCCCGGCGCCGCCCGGCCCTGCCGCCACCCGGCCCGGCCCCGGTCCCGTTCCCGGCCGGGTCCGCGCTCAGTGGCCGTGCAGCCGGTCCAGATCCCGGCGCTCGCGCTTCGTCGGCCGGCCCGTCCCGCGGTCGCGCAGGGCCACGGGCACCGTGAACTCGCGCGGCGGAGGCGGCGGGCTGTTGTCCACGTAGCACTCCACCGCCACCGGAGCGCCCACCCGCTTGCGCACGGTCCGGGACACCACCACGATCCGCTCGCGTCCCGCGTGCCGCAGCCGGATCTCGTCGCCCGCCTTGACCGAGTGGGCGGGCTTGACCCGCTCACCGTTCACCCGTACATGGCCCGCCCGGCAGGCGGCAGCCGCCTG
>NZ_MAUD01000048.1 GCF_001700515.1 Streptomyces lushanensis | reverse complement strand
CCGCGTCCTGAGGCTGGACCGCGTCCTGAGGCTGGACCGCGTCGTGGTGGTGGGCGCGCCGGAAGATGGCCTCCAGGGCCTCGGCGGCCGACCGGAGGCTCCGTGCCGATCTGAGCACACCCGCGCCCTCGGACATGATCCGCTGGATTTCTGCCCGCGCCTCGGGCGCGATCAGCGGCAGAAGGCTGGTGGCGGGGACGCCGTCCGGCGCCGTGGCGGGCTCCACCGGCGCGGCCCGCCGTGGCCCGGCCGCGATGTCCGCCGCGATCCGCTCCGCGAACACCATTCCTTCCAGGAGGGAGTTGGACGCCAGCCGGTTCGCGCCGTGGACTCCCGTGCAGGCGACCTCACCGCACGCGTACAGCCCCGGCACCGTGGTCCGCCCGCGCAGATCCGTACGGACCCCGCCGGACGCGTAGTGCGCGGCGGGCGCCACCGGTATCAGCTCCGTGACCGGGTCCATGCCATGGGAACGGCAGGCCGCCAGGATCGTGGGGAAGCGGCTCTCCCACATCTCGGCGCCGAAGTGCCTGGCGTCCAGATACATGTGCGTGGCGCCCTGCTCGCGCATCCGGCGCGTGATCGCCTTGGCGACGATGTCGCGGGGCGCCAGCTCGGCCAGTTCGTGCTGGTCGAGCATGAACCGTATGCCGTCGGCGTCGACGAGATGGGCGCCCTCTCCCCGTACCGCCTCGGAGACCAGCGGCTGCTGCCCCTCCGCGCCGGGGCCGAGGAAGAGCACCGTGGGATGGAACTGCACGAACTCCAGGTCCGAGACCTCCGCGCCCGCGCGCAGCGCCAGCGCCACTCCGTCGCCGGTGGAGACGGCGGGGTTGGTCGTCGCGGAGAAGACCTGGCCCATACCGCCGGTGGCCAGGACCACCGCGGGAGCGTGGACCGCGCCGACGCCGTCGTGCTGGCCCTCGCCCATGACATGCAGGGTGACACCCGACGTACGGCCGTGCTCGTCGGTCAGCAGATCGAGCACCAGCGCGTTCTCGACGGTGCGGAGCGCGGCGGTCCGTACCGCCTCGACCAGGGCGCGGGAGACCTCGGCGCCGGTCGCGTCGCCTCCGGCGTGGGCGATACGGCGGCGGTGGTGGCCGCCCTCGCGGGTGAGCTGGAGCTCACCGGTGGCGTACGTGTCGAAGTGCGCGCCGGTGCCGATCAGTCTCCGTACGGCCGCGGGGCCCTCGGTGACGAGCGTGCGGACCGCTTCCTCGTCGCAGAGCCCGGCGCCCGCGACCAGGGTGTCCGCCAGGTGCTGCTCGGGGGTGTCCCCCTCGCCGAGCGCCGCCGCGATACCGCCCTGGGCCCAGCGCGTGGAGCCGTCGTCCAGGCGGGCCTTGGTGACGACGACCGTACGGAGCCCGGCGCCCGTGCAGCGCAGGGCCGTGGTGAGACCGGCGACCCCGGAGCCGACCACGACGACGTCGGCATCGATGGCCCAGCCCGGGGCGGGGGCGGTCAGCCGTATTCCGGTTCCGGTCACTTGGGGGCTCCGAAGGTCAGGGGGATGTTGTCGATCAGCCGTGTGGTGCCGACGCGCGCGGCGACGGCGAGGACGGCCTCGCCGGTGTGGTCGTCGGGGACCTCCGTGAAGTCGGCGGGATCGACCAGGGCCAGATAGTCCAGGGTGAGCGGCGGTGTGGCGCGCGCCGCCTCGTCCAGCACGGCGCGGGCCGCGGCCCGCACGGCGTCCGCGCCGTACGGGCGGGCCCGCGCGGCGGCGGTCCCGGCGACGGCCACGGCATGGGCGTCGGCCGCGAGCCGGGCCTCGCCGAGCGCGGACAGCGCGGCGGCGCGGGCACCCGGCGCGGGCGCGTACTCGGCACGGGCGCGCAGCGCGTACAGCGCGCCGAGGCGGTCATGGGCGGCGAAGAGGGCCCGGGAGAGGGCGAGGGCGGTGCGGCGCTCGGGCACCGAGAGATAGCGGTTACGGCTGGAGAGCGCGAGACCGTCCTCCTCGCGGACGGTCGGTACGCCGATGATCTCCACCGGGAAGTTCAGGTCGCGGGCCATCCGGCCGATCAGAGCGAGCTGCTGGGCGTCCTTGCGGCCGAAGAAGGCGGCGTCCGGCCGGGTGAGGTGCAGCAGCTTGGCCACGACGGTGAGCATCCCGTCGAAGTGGCCGGGGCGCGAGGCGCCTTCGAGCCGCTCGCCCATGGGGCCCGCGGCGACGGTGACCTGAGGGGCGCCGCCGGGATAGACCTCGTCGGCGGACGGCGCGAACACGGCGTCGGCGCCGGCCGCCTCGGCGATCCTCAGATCGGCCTGGAGCGTGCGCGGATACCGTTCGAGGTCCTCACCCGCGCCGAACTGGAGCGGGTTGACGAAAACGGTGACGACGACCAGGCCCGTGGCCCCGGCATGGGCGCGGGCCGCCCGTATCAGGCTCGCGTGCCCTTCGTGCAGCGCGCCCATGGTCATCGCGACGGCGGTGGGGCCGCCGCCCGTGTGCTGACCGAGCAGCCGGTCCAGCTCGGCGCGGGTGGTTACGAGTGCGAGGCTCATCGGGCGCCTCCGCCGCGGGTGTCGCCGAGGCTGTCCCCGTCGGCGAGGACATCCAGGAGGTCTTCCGCCAGCTCCGCCTTGAGCAGTCCGTGTGTCAGCGCGCGGTCCGCGGTCGTACGGGCCATCGCGAGATATCCGGCGACGGCGCCCGGTGCGTGCCGGCGCAGCTCGGCGACATGCGCGGCGACCGTGCCCGCGTCACCGCGGGCGACCGGGCCGGTCAGGGCGGAGTCGCCGGAGCGCAGGGCGTTGTCCAGAGCGGCGCCCAGCAGCGGGCCCAGCATCCGGTCCGGAGCGGCGACGCCTGCCGTACGAAGCAGCTCCATCGACTGCGCCACCAGCGTGACCAGGTGGTTCGCTCCCAGCGCCAGCGCTGCGTGGTAGAGCGGACGCGACTCCTCGGCGATCCACTCGGGCTCGCCGCCCATCTCGATGACCAGGGCCTCCGCGGCAAGGCGCAGCTCCTCGGGCGCGGTGACGCCGAACGAGCAGCCCGCGAGCCGCTGGACGTCCACCGAGGAGCCGGTGAAGGTCATGACCGGATGCAGGGCGAGCGGCAGGGCACCGGCACGCAGGGCCGGGTCCAGCACCCTGGAGCCGTACCGCCCCGAGGTGTGGACGAGCAGCTGCCCCGGCCGTACGGCACCGGTCTCCGCGAGCCCCTCCACCAGACGCGGCAGCGCGTCGTCGGGAACGGTCAGCAGCACCAGCTCGGCGCGGGCGAGGACCTCGGCGGGCGTGACCAGCGGCACATCGGGCAGCAGGGCCGCCGCTCGCCGTACGGACGCGTCGGAGACGCCGGAGACTGCGACCGGCCGGTGCCCGGCGAGCCGGAGCGACGCGGCGAGCGCCGGCCCGACACGGCCCGCTCCCACGACGCCGACGGTGAGCCGGGCGGGACGGTCCCGGGGATCGAGGGGTTCCTGTGCTGCTGGATTCACGCGGCGGGGCCTTCCGTTCCAGTCCGCGGGGGGTACCGGACGATTTCTCGCCATGCTACGCCAGCGTTCCGCCCCGCCACTTGGCTGTCCACAGGCTGTGGGCACAGGGCGGCGCTTGGGCCATGATGCGGGTCATGGAACAGACGAACGAGCAGGCCGAACAGGCGGGGACCGACGACGGGGGGACGACGGCGGACGCCGCACGCCGGCGCAGGATGGCCGCGTGGCGGGCGTCCGAGCGCGTGCTGACGCGTCCCGGGATGAACCAGCCGCTGGGGGACCGGCTCGCCGCCCTGGCGGCGGACGCGGGATCGGTCCACGATCTTGACGACTGGACGGATCTGTACGGGAACGGGGTGGTCGCCGAGGTGGAGCGGCGGGTGGCCTCGCTGCTCGGCTTCCCGGCCGCCGCGTTCTTCCCCACGGGCACGATGGCGCAGCAGGTGGCGCTCCGGTGCTGGGCGGGACGTACGGGCAACGCGACCGTGGCACTGCATCCCCTCGCGCACCCGGAGGTCCACGAGGGCGGCGCGCTGTCGGCCGTGAGCGGACTCCGTACGGTCCACCCGACGACCGAGCCGCGGCTGCCGACCGCCGAGGAGGTCCAGGAGTCGGCCGATCCGTTCGGCACGCTGATGCTGGAGCTGCCCCTGCGGGACGCGGGTTTCGTCCTGCCGACCTGGGACGAGCTGGTCGCGGTCGTGAACGCGGCGCGCGAGCGGGACGCAGTGGTGCACTTCGACGGCGCGCGCCTGTGGGAGTGCGAGCCGCACTTCGGGCGCTCCCTGGCAGAGATCGCGGGTCTCGCGGACAGCGTGTACGTGTCCTTCTACAAGTCCCTGGACGGGCTGTCCGGCGCGGCGCTGGCCGGTCCCCGGGAGCTGGTGGAGGAGGCCCGGCTCTGGCGCCACCGCTACGGGGGCCAGCTCTTCCAGCAGTTCCCGGCGGCGCTGTCGGCCCTGCTCGGCCTGGAGCGCGAGCTGCCGCGGCTGCCGTCGTACGTCGCCCACGCGCGTGTGGTGGCCACGGCGCTGGCGGAGGGCTTCGCGGCGTCGGCGGTGCCCTGGTTCCGCGTCCACCCGGAGCCGCCGCACACGCACCAGTTCCAGGTCTGGCTGCCGTACGCGCCGGACGCGCTGAACGAAGCGGCGGTGCGTCAGGCGGAGGAGACGAAGACGTCGCTCTTCCGCGTCTGGTCGGCACCCCCGTCGGGCCCACCGGGCGTCTCCTACACGGAGGTGACGGTGACGGAACCGGGCCTGACCTGGACCCCGGACGACATCCGCACGGCGGCAACGGACTTCCTGACCCGCCTGCCCCCCGCCTAGACCCCGTCCGGTCCTCAACCGCCGGACGGGCTGGACATGCCAGCCGGCACCAGCCGCAGCCGGGCTCCGGCGGGAGGGGGTCGGGGTCGCAGGAGGTGCGTGTCCGGACACCGAAGCGTGATGTGTGCCGCACACCGACCCGCACCGAAAAGCTGGCCCGCACGCGGCGTACGGGGTCCGGGGTGTCCCCGGGAAAGCACAGCATGCCGTCCGGACACGCACCTCCGGAGTGCCCCGGCACCCGCACCACCCACACACCGCACCCGTGCCGCAGGCGCACCGCACCGCCAGGCGCACCGCACCGCGCACCGCACCGCGGGCACACCGCCGCAGGCGCGAACGGCGCCGCCCGGCGCACCGGACCGCCCAGGCGCGCAGCCGTCAGCCGCCCCCGCCAGGAGGCGACCCCGCTCGGACCAGGCCCGTTTCGTACGCCAGCACCACCACCTGCACCCGGTCCCGCAGTCCCAGCTTCGTCAGGATCCGGCCGACATGCGTCTTCACGGTCGCCTCCGAGAGCACCAGCCGCCCCGCGATCTCCCCGTTCGACAGCCCCTGCGCCACCAGCAGCATCACCTCGCGCTCACGCCCGGTGAGCCGGTCCAGCTCCTTGTGCTGCGGCTTGGTGCTGGTCGGCAGCATCGGCGAGAAGCGGTCGAGCAGCCGCCGTGTCGTGGACGGGGCCACCACCGCGTCGCCGCTGTGCACCGAGCGGATCGCGCTCAGGAGCTCGCCGGGCGGCACATCCTTGAGCATGAAGCCGCTGGCCCCGGCCTTGAGCCCGGAGAAGGCGTACTCGTCCAGGTCGAACGTGGTCAGGATGAGCACCTTCGGCGCGCCCGGTTCCGCGCAGATGCGCCGGGTCGCCTCGACACCGTCCAGCCGGGGCATCCGGACGTCCATCAGGACGACGTCCACGGTGGTGGCACGGAGCTTCTCGATCGCCTCCGCCCCGTCCCCGGCCTCCGCGACGACCTCCATGTCCGGCTGCGCGGCCAGCACCATACGGAAACCGGTGCGCAGCAGCACCTGGTCGTCGACGAGCATCACGCGGATGGGCATCTGCGGGTTCCTTGTCCGATAGGGGAAGGGCCGGTGGGAACGGAGAGAAGGCCGGTGGGAGCGGAAGGAAGTGGGAACGGAGGGAAGAGAGGAAAGAGGCGGTAGGAGCGGAAGGAAGGGCCGGTGGAAGCGGAAGGCGGACGCCGGAAGCGCCGCCGCCGGCGGCTGGTGCGCGCCGCTAGTGCGCGGGCTTCAGCGGGAGCAGCGCGCTGATCCGGAAGCCGCCGCCCGGCCGGGGACCGGCGTCGAGCGTGCCGCCCACCATCCCGACCCGCTCCCGCATCCCGATCAGCCCATGACCGCGGCCGTCGGCCCCGCCGTCCACGTACAGCTCGTGCGCGGCGCCCCGGCCGTCGTCCTCGACGAGCAGCCCGAGGCCGTCGTCGAAGTAGACGAGCCGCACACTGGCGCCGACATCGGGTCCGCCGTGCTTGCGGCTGTTGGTGAGGGCCTCCTGCACGATGCGGTACGCCGTCAGCTCCACCCCGCTGGGCAGCGGCCGTGGAGTGCCCTCGATCTTGAAGTCCACGCTGAGTCCCGCGCCGCGCACCTTCTCGACCAGATCCTCTATCTGTCCGACATCGGGCTGCGGCACGTACTCGCCGCCCTCCTTGGTGTCACCGGTCCGCAGCACGCCGAGCAGTCTGCGCATCTCGGCCAGCGCCTGCCGGCCGGTGCTCGAAATGGTCTCCAGGGCCTCCTTGGCCTGGTCGGGGGCCGCGTCCAGCACATAGGCCGCGCCGTCCGCCTGCACCACCATCACCGAGACATTGTGCGCGACGACATCGTGCAGCTCACGGGCGATACGGGCACGCTCGGCGGCCACCGCCACCTTCGCCTGCGCCTCGCGCTCCTTCTCCAGCCGGGTGGCGCGCTCCTCCAGCTGGTCGAAGTAGGCGCGGCGGGTACGGGCGGAGTCGCCCAGCACCCAGGCCAGGGCGAAGGGCACGCCCATGACGACGGCCACGACGACCCGGCCCGCGGTGCTCGAACCGTCCTCGGGCCAGCGCACCTGCGAGATCGGCGCGGCGAGCAGCCCGCCGGTCAGCGCGAGCTGGGAGGCCCAGCGCGGGCCGCCCTGGGCCGAGACGGTGTAGATGGCCACCAGCATCGCGAAGTCGGCCGGATTGACCGCCACGTCCAGCACGACCTGGGCGATCCCCAGGCCCAGTACGAACAGCAGCGTCTTCTCGGGTGCGCGGCGGCGCAGCGCCACCGCCAGGCTCAGCAGCGCGACCGTCACGATGGCGACCAGGCGCGGCCCGACACCCACGACCTGCTGGACCACCCACAACAGAGAGAACCCGAAGAGCATGACAGCCCAGAAGCTGTCGACGCCCGTCGGGTGTCTGCGGAGAAAGTCGTAGAAGCGCTGCACGTAACCCAGCGTAGGTAAGCGGAAACGGCGGACGGGTCAACCGGAGGGTCGATCCGGTCGGCGGAAGCGTACTCCCCAAGGTGGAGACTTGGCTCCGTGACGGATGAGACGTGTAAGTCGCGGGAGGCCGGCGCCCTTCGGCGCGGCCCCGGGCCGCGGCGATGGCGCCCGGCCGCCGAGGACGCGCTGTACGGTCCGGACGGCTTCTATCTGCGGCCCGAGGGACCGGCCGGGCACTTCCGCACCTCGGTGCACGCCTCCCCGCTCTTCGCCGCCGCCGTCGCCCGGCTGCTCACGGCGACCGCCGAGCGGCTCGGTACGGCGGACGAGGTGGCGCTCGTCGACATCGGCGCGGGCCGCGGTGAGCTGCTGACCGGAATCCTGGCGGCGCTTCCCCCCGGGCTCGCGGTACGGCCGTACGCGGTGGAGCGCGCGCCGCGTCCGGTGGGCCTGGACCCGCGGATCGAGTGGTGCGACGCCCCGCCGGCCGGGATCAGCGGGCTGGTCTTCGCGAACGAGTGGCTGGACAACGTCCCCGTCGACATCGCGGAGACCGGTGCCGACGGGACCGTACGGTATGTCCTGGTACGGCCGGACGGCACCGAGGAGCCGGGCGGGCCGGTCGCCGGTCCCGACGCGGAGTGGCTGGCCCGCTGGTGGCCGTCGGCCGGGCCGGGCAGCCGGGCCGAGATCGGCCGGCCGCGCGACGAGGCGTGGGCGGCGGCCGTCGCCACGCTGGAGCGAGGGCTCGCGGTCGCCGTGGACTACGCGCATGTACGGGAGGCCCGGCCGCCGTTCGGTACGCTGACCGGCTTCCGCGCGGGCCGCGAGGTGCCTCCCGTACCGGACGGGAGCTGCGATCTCACCGCCCATGTGGCGCTGGACGCCTGCGCGCTGCCCGGCGCCGTGCTGCTCGGCCAGCGCGAGGCGCTGCGCGGACTCGGTGTGAACGGCGCCCGGCCGCCGCTGGCCCTGGCCGGCACCGATCCGGCCGCGTACGTACGGGCGCTGGCGGCGGCCGGCGAGGCGGCGGAGCTGACGGCGCGCGGCGGGCTCGGGGACTTCGGCTGGCTGGTGCAGCCCGTCGGCATCGAACCGCCCGTGCTCGGCGCCGCCGAGCCCCCGCCAC
>NZ_MAUD01000478.1 GCF_001700515.1 Streptomyces lushanensis | reverse complement strand
GGGGACGGGGACATGGCGTCGAGGATGATCGCCGTCGTCCGGCGGGAGACCTCGTCCACCTCGCGGCTGACACCGCGGTCCGCGAAGGTCAGGGCGCGGATCATGGCGTCCGCGAGGTGGGGATCACGCCGGAGGGCGCGGAAGGCGCGCATCAGCGTCTCGGCGACCCGGGCGGCGGGGTCGTCGGTGCGGGGCGGGCGTCTGGCGAGGGTGGTGTGGAGATGCTCCAGCCGGTCCTGCATCGTGGCGACCAGCAGATGGATCTTGGACGGGAAGTACCGGTAGAGCGTGCCGAGAGCCACGCCCGCCTCCTCGGCGACCTCCCGCATCTGTACGGCGTCGAAGCCACCCTCGCACGCCAGCCGGCGGGCGGCGGCCAGGATCCGGCGGCGGCGCGCCTCCTGACGTTGTGTCAGCGGCGCCGGCGGGTCAGGCGCCGGTCCGGTTTGCGTGGTCATCCCCGTCCGTCCTCCGCTCCATCGCGCTTCGCCGCGTCCGGGCCGTACCGCGGGCTCCGGACCGCACAGCATGGCAGGGCGGGCGTGGTGGCGCGAATCACCCGGTCCGGGCGGTACAGCGACGCTACTTGCCGGTAAATTCGAAGGCTGTGGACGAACGAGTCTGAAACTTGTTCTAGATCGGCGTCGGCGGTTACGCTCCGGCGAAACGCGGAGAGCGCAGTGAGACAGGGGGCCGAGAGTGACCGCTGAGGCCATGCGGGCGGGCACCGGAGCACGGTCCCGGCGGTCCCGGAGGTCCCACGGCGACCGGCCGTTGCGTATCGCCCTCCTCAGTTACAAGGGCAACCCGTTCTGCGGCGGCCAGGGCGTCTACGTCCGCCATCTCTCCCGTGAACTCGCCCGCCTCGGACACCATGTCGAGGTGATCGGCGCCCAGCCCTACCCCGTGCTCGACGAGGGCGTTCCGCTCACCGAGCTGCCCAGCCTCGATCTCTACCGGCAGCCCGATCCCTTCCGTACGCCGCGCCGCGACGAGTTCCGCGACTGGATCGACACCCTTGAGGTCGCCACGATGTGGACCGGCGGCTTCCCCGAGCCGCTGACCTTCTCGCTGCGCGCCCGGCGCCATCTCACCGCCCGCGCCGGGCAGTTCGACGTCGTGCACGACAACCAGACGCTCGGTTACGGACTCCTCGGCGACCTCGGCGCACCGCTGGTCACCACCATCCACCACCCCATCACCGTCGACCGGCGGCTGGATCTCGACGCCGCCGAGGACTGGCGCAGACGCGCCTCCGTACGCCGCTGGTACGGCTTCACCCGGATGCAGGGGCGCGTCGCGCGCCGGCTGCCGTCCGTCCTGACCGTCTCCGGCTCCTCGAAGCAGGAGATCACCGAACAGCTCGGGGTACGGGCGGACCGTGTCGAGGTCGTACACATCGGCGCCGACACCGAACTGTTCTCGCCCGACCCCGCCGTGCCCGAGATACCCGGCCGTATCGTCACCACCTCCAGCGCGGACGTGCCGCTCAAGGGCCTTGTGCATCTGATGGAGGCGCTCGCCAAGGTCCGCACCGAACACTCCGCCGCGCATCTCGTCGTCGTCGGCAGGCGCCCGGAGTCCGGGCCGGTCGCGCGGGCCGTCGAGCGGTACGGGCTGGAGGACGCCGTCGAGTTCGTCAAGGGCATCTCCGACGCGGAGCTGGTGGAGCTGGTGCGCGGCGCGCAGATCGGCTGTGTGCCGTCCCTGTACGAAGGGTTCTCGCTGCCGGCCGCCGAGACGATGGCCACCGGTACGCCGCTCGTCGCCACCACCGGCGGTGCCATCCCCGAGGTCGCGGGCGCGGACGGGGAGACCTGTCTCGCCGTACCGCCGGGTGACGCGGGCGCGCTGGCCGCCGCGCTGGGACGGCTGCTCGGCGACGCGCAGCTGCGCGCCCGGCTGGGCGCGGCGGGCCGGGAGCGGGTGCTGTCCCGGTTCACCTGGGCGCAGGCCGCCCGGGGCACCGCCGAGCTGTACCGCGCGGCCGTCGCCCGGCGGGCCGGCGCCCGGTCGACGCCGTAACCCCCCTTGCCCTGTCCGTACGTCCGTGCCCCCGACCGCGAAAGCAGGACGACCCTGTGCTGACCGTGGACTTCACCCGCTTCCCGCTCGCCGCGGGCGACCGTGTGCTCGATCTGGGGTGCGGCGCGGGCCGGCACGCCTTCGAGTGCTACCGGCGGGGCGCGCGGGTCGTGGCCCTCGACCGCGACGGCGAGGAGGTCCGCGAGGTCGCCAAGTGGTTCGCCGCGATGAGGGAGGCAGGAGAGGCGCCGCAGGGCGCCACCGCCACCGCGATGGAAGGGGACGCGCTCCAACTGCCCTTCCCCGACGGGTCGTTCGACGTCGTCATCGTCTCCGAGGTGATGGAGCACATCCCGGACGACAAGGGACTGCTCGCCGAGGTGGTCCGGGTGCTGCGGCCCGGCGGGCGGATCGCGGTCACCGTGCCGAGGTACGGCCCGGAGAAGGTGTGCTGGGCGCTCTCCGACGCGTATCACGAGGTCGAGGGCGGCCATATCCGTATCTACCGGGCCGGTGAACTGCTGGGCCGCGTACGGGAGGCCGGGCTCAAGCCGTACGGCACCCACCACGCGCACGCGCTGCACGCGCCGTACTGGTGGCTCAAGTGCGCGTTCGGCGTGGACAACGACAAGGCGCTGCCCGTCCGCGCGTACCACAAGCTGCTGGTCTGGGACATCATGAAGAAGCCCGCCGTCACCCGGGTCACCGAGCAGTTGCTCAATCCCGTGGTCGGCAAGAGCTTCGTGGTCTACGCGACCAAGCCGCGCCTTCCCGCGGCGGATCCGGCCCTGCCCGCGGCGGGCGCCAAGTGACCCTGGCCGGCCGTGGACCGGGCGCCACGGAACATCTCGTCCTGCCCGGTGTGCTCACCGCCGAACAGGCCGCCGAGACCGTCGCCGGCATCCTCGCCGTGCAGCACCGCGACGGTGCGATCCCGTGGTTCCGCGGCCACCATCTCGATCCCTGGGACCATGTCGAGGCGGCCATGGCGCTGGACGCGGCGGGCGAACACCCGGCGGCGGCACGGGCGTACGAGTGGCTCGCCCGGCACCAGAACGAGGACGGGTCCTGGTACGCGGCGTACGAGGAGCCCGTCGGCGCCGGGGCCCCGGGCGCCGGTCCGGGGCACACCCTCACCCGGCCCGGCGACCTGGGCCGCGAGACCAACTTCGTCGCGTACGCCGCCGTCGGCATCTGGCACCACTATCTGGCCACCGGCGACGACGCGTTCCTCGACCGGATGTGGCCCGTCGTCCACGCCGCGGTCGAGTTCGTGCTCGCGCTCCAGCAGCCCGGCGGGCAGATCGGCTGGAAGCGCGAGGCGGACGGCACGCCCGTCGACGACGCGCTGCTGACCGGGAGTTCGTCCGTGCACCAGGCGCTGCGCTGTGCGCTCGCGATCGCCGAGGAACGCGAGGAGCCGCAGCCCGACTGGGAGTTGGCGGCGGGCGCGCTCGGGCACGCGATACGCCACCACCCCGAGCGGTTCCTCGACAAGAGCCGCTACTCGATGGACTGGTACTACCCCGTGCTCGGCGGCGCGGTCACCGGGGCGCAGGCCACGGCACGGATCGCCGCGGGCTGGGACCGTTTCGTGGTGCCGGGGCTCGGAGTGCGCTGTGTCGTGCCCAACCCCTGGGTGACCGGCGGCGAGAGCTGTGAACTGGCCCTGGCCCTGTGGGTGATGGGCGAGTCCGACCGGGCGCTGGAGATCCTCCAGTCCATCCAGCATCTGCGCGCCGAGGGCGGGATGTACTGGACGGGCTATGTCTTCGAGGGTAACCGGGCCGTCTGGCCGGAGGAGCGCACCACCTGGACGGCGGGCTCGCTGCTGCTGGCGGTGGCCGCGCTCGGCGGCGACGAGGCGACCACCGCCGTGTTCGGCGGCGGGCGCCTGCCGCGCGGGCTGGAGCCCGACTGCTGCCGCTGAGCCGGCGCACCGGCCGGACCCGGGAGCGGTCCCGGTCGGCGTCGCGCCGACGGGCGGAGCGCCGGCCGGACCGGCGGACGGGGCCCGTCCATCAGAGGCGGCGCACACGGCCGGCGACGCCGTGGCCGATCAGCAGATAGACGACGGCCGCGAGTCCGTAGCCGCAGACGACACGTGCCCATGCCTCGTCGAAGGTGAACAGGTCGTAGGACCAGCCGGCCAGCCAGCGTGCCGCGTCCTGGACGAACTCCACCAGGTCGTTGGCGCGGTTGGCGTCCAGCAGGTACATCAGGATCCAGAGGCCCAGTATGAAGGCCATGATGTCCGCGACGACGACGATGACCGTCGCCGCGGAGCCACTTCCACTGCGATGACGTGAGGACATGTCCAGCGTGTTGCCTGTCGTGGGCGGCTGAAACCCGGACGGCCCATCCCGGGTGGCGGTGGTACGGGTACGGCGTGACGCTTCAGGCAGTCCGCCAGGGAGGTCCTCCGTGTCCGTCGAGGCTCGCACCACCACCAGCGGTCCGATACGCCGCACCGTGACGGCGCTGCTCCTGATCTGCGCGCTCCTGCTGCCCACCGCCGCGTGCGGCGGCGCCGAGGACGACGCCGCGGCCGCCGCGGCCACACCGGCGGCGCTGGAGACGACGGGTTCCGCGCAGGCGCAGAAGTTCGCCAAGACCCGGTTCGTCGCCAACGCCGGTCTCGCGGCGGGCGCCACGTACCAGTGGATCGTCAAGCCGTACCGCGAGGGCAAGTTCGAGAAGGGCGCGAGCGGCCGTAGGTTCGCCCTGATCAAGGCCGGTCTCGCGGGCGCCTTCGCGTACAACCGGCTCAAGGCGGCGGCCGAGAACGCCAAGGGTGACCCGCTGCTCGCCAGGGCGATGGCGCCGCTCGCCGCCGGGATCGCGTCGCTCAAGGGGATCGGCGCCAAGCTCGGCAAGGGCGAGGCGGGAGGCGCCGAGGTCGGCACGTTCGAGAACGTCATCAACGACGTCAAGGGCGCGGGCAGCGACTCGGGCGCGGTGGTGAAGGACAAGGTGCCGTCGGTGACACAGCTCAGCCGCGGCTGACCGTCCCGCGCGACCGGCCGCCGCGAGTCCCCGTAAGGCCCCGGCGTCCCCGCACGGTCAGCGGG
>NZ_MAUD01000477.1 GCF_001700515.1 Streptomyces lushanensis | reverse complement strand
TCTTGCGGCGCTTGGCCGGCAAGGACGGCGCGCGCATGCCGGCCAAGCGCCGCAAGACCATCGATCCGCTCACCCTGGAGGCGGGCGACTACATCGTGCACGAGCAGCACGGCGTGGGCCGCTACGTGGAGATGGTGCAGCGCACGGTGCAGGGCGCGACCCGCGAGTATCTGCTGGTCGAGTACGCGCCGGCCAAGCGCGGCCAGCCCGGTGACCGTCTCTACATCCCCACCGACCAGCTCGAACAGGTCACCAAGTACGTCGGCGGCGAGGCCCCGACGCTGCACCGCCTCGGCGGCGCGGACTGGACGAAGACCAAGCAGCGCGCCAAGAAGGCCGTCAAGGAGATCGCCGCCGACCTGATCAAGCTCTACTCGGCGCGGATGGCGGCCCCCGGCCATGCCTTCGGCCCGGACACGCCCTGGCAGCGGGAGCTGGAGGACGCCTTCCCGTACGTGGAGACGCCCGACCAGCTCTCCACCATCGCCGAGGTCAAGGAGGACATGGAGAAGACGGTCCCGATGGACCGGCTGATCTGCGGCGACGTCGGCTACGGCAAGACGGAGATCGCCGTGAGGGCGGCCTTCAAGGCGGTCCAGGACGGCAAGCAGGTCGCGGTCCTGGTACCGACGACGCTGCTGGTGCAGCAGCACTTCGGCACGTTCTCCGAGCGGTACGCGCAGTTCCCCGTCTCCGTGAAGGCGCTGTCCCGCTTCCAGTCGGACGCGGAGGCGAAGGCGACGCTCCAGGGGCTGCGGGAGGGCGCGGTCGATGTCGTCATCGGCACGCACCGGCTGTTCTCGTCCGAGACCAAGTTCAAGGATCTCGGCCTGGTCATCGTGGACGAGGAGCAGCGCTTCGGAGTGGAGCACAAGGAGCAGCTCAAGAAGCTCCGCGCCAATGTGGACGTGCTCACCATGTCCGCGACACCCATTCCCCGTACGTTGGAGATGGCCGTCACCGGTATCCGCGAGATGTCGACCATCACGACACCGCCGGAGGAGCGGCATCCGGTGCTCACCTTCGTCGGACCGTACGAGGAGAAGCAGATCGGCGCGGCCGTACGGCGCGAGCTGCTGCGCGAGGGCCAGGTCTTCTACATCCACAACCGGGTGGAGTCGATCGACCGGGCCGCGGCGCGGCTGCGCGAGATCGTGCCCGAGGCGCGGATCGCGACGGCGCACGGACAGATGGGCGAGAGCGCGCTGGAGCAGGTGGTGGTGGACTTCTGGGAGAAGAGGTTCGACGTCCTGGTCTCCACGACGATCGTGGAGTCCGGTATCGACATCTCGAACGCCAACACCCTGATCGTGGAGCGCGGCGACAACTTCGGTCTCTCGCAGCTCCATCAGCTCCGGGGCCGGGTCGGGCGAGGGCGGGAGCGCGGGTACTCCTACTTCCTGTATCCGCCGGAGAAGCCGCTGACCGAGACCGCGCACGAGCGGCTCGCGACGATCGCCCAGCACACGGAGATGGGCGCGGGCATGTATGTCGCCATGAAGGACCTGGAGATCCGCGGCGCGGGCAATCTCCTCGGCGGCGAGCAGTCCGGCCATATCGCGGGCGTCGGCTTCGACCTGTACGTACGGATGGTGGGCGAGGCGGTCGCGGACTACCGGGCGTCGCTGGAGGGCCCCGACGGCGCGGCGGAGGAGCCGCCGCTGGAGGTCAAGATCGAGCTCCCGGTGGACGCGCACGTCCCGCACGACTACGCGCCGGGCGAGCGGCTGCGGCTCCAGGCGTACCGCGCGATCGCCTCCGCCAACACCGAGGCGGACATCACGGCGGTCCGCGAGGAGCTGACCGACCGCTACGGCAAGCTCCCGGAGCCGGTGGAGAATCTCCTGCTCGTCGCGGGCCTGCGGATGCTCGCGCGGGCGTGCGGAGTGGGCGAGATCGTGCTCCAGGGGCAGAATGTGCGCTTCGCCCCGGTGGAGCTGAGGGAGTCGCAGGAGCTCCGCCTCAAGCGGCTCCATCCCCGTACGGTCGTCAAGCCGGCCGCCCACCAGATCCTGGTCCCGCGTCCGACGACGGGCAGGATCGGCGGCAAGCCGGTGGTGGGCCGGGAACTGCTGGCGTGGACGGGGGAGTTCCTGGCGACGATCCTGGGGTCGTAGGGGTCGTAGGCGCCGTCCGGTACGGGCGTGTGTGGCGGCGGTCCGCCGCACGCGCGCCCCCCGGGCGGAGGGGCGGCGGCACGGCGACGGCGGAGGCCGCGACGAGGGAGCCGCCGCGACCGGGGGCGCACCGTGACTGACGGGGGCGGCACCGCGGCTGCGGGGGCGCTGCGACGGGGGGCGCGCCACGGCGGTCGAGACAACACTTGAACTCCCCGTTGCCTTCTGGACACCTTCGGTTCGCCCTGGCCGCCTTGACTGCCTGGATACCGTTCAGCGGGGCAACGGCTGAACCGTCAGGGTGTACGCGCTTGCCCTTCTGCGCCCCGTCCGGTTGCCTCGACCGCACCAGATGGGCAACAGGACACATGAAGCAGGCCGAGACGACCCCGGACGAGCGCCACATACCGCAGCCCGAGATGGTCGATGTCAGTACCCTCCCCGCCGCCGCACCCGCCGGACGGGAGAGATCCGCGGCGCCGTCGGGCGCGCGGCGCGGGAGCAGGCTCTATGTGATCGACGGGCTGCGCCTCGTGGCGGCCCTGATGGTGGTGGTGCACCACTACATCGGCACAGCCCGCGCCGACCGGCCCGACAATCCCATCTGGGGCCGTCCGGTCTCGGGGATCTTCCCGGACGTCTTCCCGGTCGCCACCTACGGATGGCTCGGCGTCGAGTTCTTCTTCGTCATCAGCGGTTTCGTCATCTGCATGTCCTCCTGGGGACGGCGGCCGAGGGACTTCTTCGTCTCCCGGGTGATCCGCCTCTACCCGGCCTACTGGTTCGCGGTGCTGTTCACCACGGCGGTCCTGACCGCCCTCCCGGCGGTCTTCCAGCCGCTGAAGCCCACGCAGTGGATCCTCAACCTGTCCATGCTCCAGAAGGGCATGGGCGTGCGGGACGTCGACAACGTCTACTGGACGCTCTGGGCCGAGCTCCGCTTCTACCTGATCTTCCTGCTCGTGGTGGCCACCGGTCTGACCTACCGCAAGGTGGTCGTCTTCTGCTGCGTCTGGGGCACGGCCGCGGTGTTCGCGGGGAAGTCCGGCATCCCGGTCCTGGTCACGCTCAGCAACCCCGACGCCGCCTGGTTCTTCATCGCCGGACTTGCCCTGTACCTGATGCACCGCTTCGGCCAGGATCCGCTGCTGTGGTGCATCCTGGGCATGTCCTGGGTCATGTCGCAGAACGACATCCTGCACCGGGTCGAGTTCGAGGACGTGTCGACCTGGAGCGGCTCGGTGTTCCTCTACACGGTCTTCCTGCTCGTCATGGCGGGCGTCGCGCTGGGCCTGGCCGACCGGATCCGCTGGAAGTGGCTGACCACGGCGGGCGCCCTGACCTATCCGCTCTATCTGACGCACTACGCGGTCGGGGTCGTGGTGATCCACCATCTCCGTGACCGCGTCGACGCCCGGCTGCTGGTGATCGGGCTGATCGCCGGGATGCTGGTGCTGAGCTGGCTCGTACACCGTCTGGTCGAGCGGCCGTTGGCGAAGTTCCTGAAGAAGGGGCTGACGGGGATGTTCTCCCGTCTGGACACCCCGCCCGAGCGCGCCGCCTCGGGCTGAGCCGTGCAGCGGTGTCTGGGACGGATCCGGCGGGGCACTCTGTTGTCGGCGGAGGCTTTTCGGCGGAAGGGCGGGCAAGTGGGGGGTCGCGGAGTGCGGGCGTCTCGTGGACGGGCTGACGGCACCGGCTCGGTGGTGGCCGGGACAGTGGTACTCGCGGCGGTGCTGACGGGCTGCGCCGGCGGTGGACTGACCGACGGAAGCGGTTGGCAGGGGGGCGGATCACCGGCCTCCGGCAGCCACGGGACCAGCCCCCTGGCCGATCCGGACGGTACGAAGCCGGGGCTGGCGGCGATCTCCTCCGAGAAGGACGAGTCGGCCGCCCGGGACCTGATCGCCGGTGTGTCCACCAAAGGGCGCGGGCCGAAGACGGGTTACTCGCGGGACGCGTTCGGCTACGCGTGGATGGACACGGCGGACGGTGTGCCCCTGGCCCGGAACGGCTGTGACACACGTAACGACCTGTTGAAGCGCGACGGCCAGAACGTTCGGTTCCGTTCGGGCTCCGACTGTGTCGTGATGTCGATGACCCTGCACGACCCGTACACCGGCGAGGAGATCGACTGGAAGAAGCGGAAGGCGGCGGCCGTCCAGATAGACCACATGGTGCCGCTGTCGTACGCCTGGCAGTTGGGCGCGGCCCGCTGGGACGAGGACAAGCGCGAGCAGCTCGCCAACGATCCGCTCAATCTCCTGCCGGTGGACGGTCCGTCCAACAGCTCCAAGGGCGATTCGGGTCCGGCGTCCTGGCTGCCGCCCAGCAAGGTGATCCGCTGCTCCTACGCGGTGCGGTTCGCACAGGTGGCGCTCAAGTACGAACTGCCGGTGACGGCCCCGGACAAGAGGACCATGCTCGCGCAGTGCGGCGGCTGACGGCGGGCCCGGCCCTCCCGGCGGCCCGCCTGCCGCGGGGGGAGGCCGCGGGGAGGCTCCCGGGAAGGCCGGAGGGGAGGCCACTCCCCTGCGGTGGCCTCCCCGGTGCGATGCGGCGACGTGTCAGCCGCCGAGGCTGTCCAGGTCCACGATGTCCTTGTCGTCGGGGACCTCGGCCGGGACGGGCTTGTCGAAGTCCGTGAAGGCCATCGTGCCCGCGTCCTTGCCCTTGACGACCACCTTCAGGAGATACGGCTTGCCCTCGGTGGCCACGTACATGGTGTAGTCGGAGGTGCCGTCGGTCTCGGTGAGTGTGATCGCCGGCTGTCCGTCCACCGTGGTGAGCGGTCCCTTGCGGGCGACGCTGTCGCCGTCGGCGAACTCGGCCAGCAACTCGTCGAGATCGCAGAACCCCACGAAGTCCTTGGCGTCCGGAGCCTTGGCGTCGGTCTTCACCCAGCGGTCGGCGAGCATTTCGACCACGGCGTCGGTCTCCTTCTCGGGCTGTCCCTCGCCCTGGGCCCGCAGCATCTTCTCGTCGAACTTCATGTAGACGGTCGCGCCGATCTTGGAGAGGGTCGTGGTGCCCTCGCCGTTCATCGACATCGTGCCCGCGCAGTCGCCCTTCTTGTCGAGAGCCATGTCGGTGAGGACGGTCCCCGTACCCTCCTTCGTATCGGCCTTGAGCCTGAGGGAGGAGGCGGCGCGGATCGTGGCCAGGGACTTCCGGGCTATCTCGGGGCCCGAGAGATCGGCGAACGGCTCGGGCTTCTCGCTGGAGCCGCTCTTGACGGGATCCCTGCCGTCCTTGGCGCCGGCCCTTCCGTCCGAGCCGGCCTTTCCGTCCGAGCCGGTCGTTCCGCAGGCCGGGAGCGTCAGAACGGCGACGGCGCAGAGGGCGGCGAGTGCGCTGCGGCGGATTCGGGGTGCGGTGGTGACAGTCATGACGTTTCTCCGGTAACTGCGGCTGCGACATGGCGTGGAGGGGCCGCGCGCGGCCCCGGGACTCAGAGCTTCAGGTCCCACTGGGACGAGTCGTGCAGGATGCCGGGGCCGACCTCGACGGTGAGCGCCTCGGCGGTGGGCGGCGCGTCGAACGCGAACTGGACCGTGGCCTTCTTGCCCGGCATGACCGTGCCGCTGAAGCCGAGGCCGACGGTGTCGTCGTAGACCGACTCCGCCTCGACACCGTCCTCACCGGCCCGCGCCGTGACGGTCGTCAGCGTGGCGTCGAACTTCTCCTTGCCGGCGTTCTCGATCACCACGGTCACCTTGTAGGCCTTGTTGCCCTTGGTGTGGCCGACCGCGTACGCACCGGGCGTGTAAGGGGTGGGCTTCGACACCGTGACGGTCAGATCGTCGTCGTAGACGGCGGAGTCGCCGGCCCCGAGCGTCTCGCCCGTGCCCTCGCCCTTCGCCTCGCCCGCTCCGCCGCCGGCCTTGCCGTCCGTACCGCCCGCCGCCCCGGGCGTGGAACCTACCGAGGACGTCGCCTTGTCCAGTTCCTTCACGGCGTCACCCACGAGCTTGAAGGTGAGGAACGCGCCGATCGCCGCGAGGACCAGGGCGAGCAGTCCGAGAACGACCCCCGAGGTGGCCACTCCCTTGTTCGTGGCCTCCCCGCGCTTGGCTCTGCCCCGTCCGGCCAGCCCGAGGATCAGTCCGGTCAGCCCGAGGACGGCGGCCAGCCAGAAGAGGAACGGGATCAGACCCGAGACGGCACCGACGATCCCCAGGACCAGGGAGGCGATACCGAGGCCGTTGCGGGCGGCCACCGGCGCGCCGTGTCCCGGCGGCACCGGAGCCTGCGGATACGGCGACGACTGCGGGTACTGCGGCGAGGACTGCGACATGGGTGTGCCTCCGAGGACGGGCATACAAGTGTGAGCGGGACTTCAAAGCCATCCCGTGCGGCGATGGGTCAATGACAGCAGAAGCTGTGAACCGAGTCAACATCGCTTCTCTTCTTCAGGTTGGTCTACGCTGTGAACCGGACCGTTCGTCCGCGCCGCTATGCTCAGCGCCACAGCGCACGGCCACAGCGGAGCCGCACGGTGAGGGAGGCAGCCAGGTGCCGGAGAACGCAGCAGAGGTGACGGCCGCGGGAATCGCCCGGCTCGCGGGTGTGGGGCGGGCCGCCGTGAGCAACTGGCGGCGGCGGCACGCCGACTTCCCCCAGCCCGTCGGCGGCACCGAGACCAGCCCGTCCTTCGCCTTGGGCCAGGTCGAGCGATGGCTGCGTGACCAGGGGAAAATCGCCGAGGTACCGCTGCGTGAACGGGTCTGGCAGGAGTTGCCGGGCGACGGTGCGACCGCCGCCGCCGCCCTTGTCCGCGCCGGCTGCGTGCTGCTGCTCGTACGGGACAGGCCCACGTGGTGGCGGCGGCTGGCCGCGGCGTCCGACGCCCAGCTCGCGGAACTGCTGCCCGTGGCGCTCGGCGAGGTGCTCGCCGTGCACTTCGGCGCGCCGGTGGAGAGCGCTGTTCACACTCCGGGCGCGCGTGAACTGCTTCCCTCGGTTCCGCTGCTGCGGAGTGTCGCCGAACTGGCGGCGGAGCTGGGCCCCCACCAGACCTTCGAGTTCCTGCTCGGCCGCCATCTCGACGCCAATCCGCGCCAGTACACGTCGACTCCCGCGGAGGCCGCCGCGTTGATGGCCGCGCTGGCGGTACCGGACGCCCGGCCGTCCTCCGCCGGGAACGTGACCGTTCTCGATCCCGCCTGCGGCACCGGCGCGCTGCTGTGCGCCCTGCCGCACGCGACCGTCCTGTACGCCCAGGACGCCGCCCCCGAACTCGCCGCGCTCGCCGGACTGCGCCTCGCCCTCCGCGCGGACGGCACGGACCGCGCCGAGGCCGAGGTCCGGACGCGCGCCGGGGACACACTGCGCGCCGACGCCTTCCCCCGGCTCGCCGTCGACGTCGTGCTCTGCCATCCGCCGTTCAACGAGCGCAACTGGGGCCATGACGAACTGGCCTACGATCCGCGCTGGGAGTACGGGTTCCCGGCCCGCACGGAGTCCGAACTGGCCTGGGCCCAGCACGCGCTGGCCCGGCTGCGGCCCGGCGGCACCGCCGTCCTGCTGATGCCGCCCGCCGTCGCGTCCCGCCGCTCCGGCCGCCGCGTCCGTGCCGATCTGCTGCGCCGTGGAGCCCTGCGCGCCGTGGTCGCCCTGCCCGCGGGAGCCGCGCCTCCCTATGGCATTCCGCTCCATCTGTGGATCCTGCGCAAGCCCGTCACGGGCGAACGCCCCTCTCCCGAAGTGCTGTTGGTCGACACCGCCGAGCTCTCCACGGCCGGTGGCCGGGACGCGGGCGGCGGCCGGGACAGCGTCGACTGGACGACCGTCCACGCCACCGTGCTCGACGCCTGGGCGCCCTTCGACCGGCTGGGCACGGCCGAGGAGCGACCGGGCGTCAGCCGTGCGATGCCCGTGGTCGAACTCCTCGACGACGACGTGGATCTGGCCCCCGCCCGCCATCTCCTGCCTCTTATACACAGCGGACGCTGCCG
>NZ_MAUD01000476.1 GCF_001700515.1 Streptomyces lushanensis | reverse complement strand
AGGCGACGCTCCCGCCGGTCACGGTGATGCACGCCTGCGCGAGAGCCTGCTGAATCTGCTCCTGGGTCTGGTCGTTCTTCGACACGTGTCCTCCGAAGTAGCCGGGTGGTGCGGTGCGTGCCCCGGGCCCGATCAGATCGGGCCCGGGGCACGCACCGCACCACCCGGCTACTTCGGAGGACACGTGTCGAAGAACGACCAGACTCAGGAGCAGATTCAGCAGGCTCTCGCGCAGGCGGGCATCACCGTGACCGGCGGGAGCGTCGCCTTCGGCGGCAGCATCGTCATGGGTGACCAGGTCGGCCACAGCGGCGGCACCCTCCACGGTGACGTCGTCCTCGGCGGCAAGACCGAGGAGAAGTGACGATGGAGCAGCTCCCCGCGCCGCGTACGGTCGTCCAGCTCCCGGACGGCCAGCATGTCTACATCGACCCGGCCGCCCTGCCCGCCCCTCAGCAGAGCGGGGGCCCGCAGGTCGTCCACATCCATCAGGCCCCGCCGGACCGGACGATGCAGCGTGTCGCCCTGGGCTCCGGCATCGGTGCCGGAGCCGTCGGAGCGTCCGTCTACTTCGGCCCCATGCTGATCGCCGCGATCACCTCCATGGCCGTTTCGCTGGCCGTGGTCGCACTGGTTGTCGTCGCCATCACGTACGGCCTGGTCACGGTCGTGCGGGCGGTCGGCGGCACGGACGGCAAGAACGCTGCCGCGGCTGTCGCGCAGGTTGCCCCGAAGTCCCGTCGTGGCCGCAGGGGGCGGTCGTGAGCTTCACCGTGGGCGACCGCGTGACGGTCGTGGATCCCGGTAAGTACCGGTGGGCCAGGGGTCGCACGGGCACGGTCGTCTACATCCAGACCGATGGATCCCTGCTGGTGGACGGTCTCGGCAGCGGCTTCCTGGACGCACTGTGCGGCTGGCCCGACTTCCGCCCCGACCAACTGCAACCGGCCTGACGGCTGCCTGATCCGCCCGACACGCGCGGGCGGTGACGGGGAGCCGGACAGTCCGGCCCAGAACACGGGAGTTGCCGATGCGTACGTACACCCGAGCTGAACGCACCCGCCGTGCATGGCTGGTCGCGCGCGGCGCCAAGCAGTCCCTGGCCGGCGCCGATGCGGTCGATCCGCGGATCGAAGCGGAGCTTGACCGCATCGACGACTCTGCCGAGGAGCGGGCCTGGCGTGACAGGAGCGCCATGGCCACCCAGCTCGACAAGGACAAGGACGCGGTGGCCGCCGCGCGCACCGCCGAACGCACCGCCCCCCGGGACGGCAAGCAGTCCGCCCGCCAGGCCCGCAGGGACGCGGAGTCCGCCCTGCGCCGTACCGAGCAGGCCGCGCGCCGCATCGGCCTCTAGCCACGCCCCGGGACGGCCGCCACCCGGCCAAGGAAGTCCGGCCGTCCCGGGCCCACCGCTCCACAGGAGAGCAGGAGGTATCCCATCATGACCGATTCGACAACGAAGGTTTCCGCCGTGGGCGCCCTGCACCACCTCAACGACCACCGCCCTACGGCCGAAACCACCGGGCCGCGCCTGGTGAAGGACACCCCTCCGGCCCCGGACGCGGACACCGAGTCCCGGGCCCGGCGGGGCAGGCTGCGCGCGGCTCTGACGCATCAGCGCACCCGCACGGGGCTGCGCCTGGCCGCGCGGCACAGTTCCTACGTGGCGGGCGGCGCGGTCGTGCTGGCCCGGCGCGGGTGGGACGGCCGGACGACGGCTGTGCACCAGCGGATGATCAAGGCGGCTGAGGCGGCCGGCCAGCCGGAAGTGGCCGCGGAGTGGCAGGACAAGGCGGACCGGTTCCGCCAGGACCGCCATGCGCGGCGGATGGCCCTGATCACGGGCGTTCCGGCTCTGGCGAAGTCCGCCGTGGTCGGTGCGGCCGTGGTGGAGGGCGCTCTCCTCGGGATCGGCACCGTGATGGCCGTCTCCAGCGGTGAGATCGGGGACGTGATCGCCCCGACGATGGGCATGGTCGACTTCATCCACACCATGTGCATGATCGTCGGTGTGCTGTGGGACCCGGCCGTGACGCTTGCCCCCTGGCTCACCCTGCTCGGCCTGTGGGCCCTCGGCCGGTCCCGCGGTGCGGCCCCCGCGTGGACGATGCCCGCCGCCAAAGGCGGTACGCAGAATGTTGTCCCTGATGAGGGCGCCATCCTGGACGCGCTGCGGCACCTGGGCATCGCGCCGCTGAACAAGGCGGTCAAGGAAGGCTGGCAACCCCGCTGGGTCTCCGGCACCGGGCGGCTGGGCAACGGCTGGCACACCCAGCTTCAGCTTCCGCTCGGTGTCACGGTGGAGATGATCAACGGCAAGAAGAAGGTGCTGGCGCACAACCTGCTGCGCAAGCCCGTGGAGGTATGGCCGACCGAGCCCCACAACCAGCCCGGCGTACTCGATTTGTGGGTGGCCGATCAGGGCTCGCTGTCGGGGAAGGTGCCCGACTGGCCCCTGCTGGCGGAGGGGGAGGCCGACTACTTCAAGGGCGTGCCCCTGGGAGTCTCCCAGCGCGGCGAGCCGGTCGGCGGCAAGCTCATGGCCGCCAACTACATGGTCGGCGGGATCATGGGCTCGGGTAAATCGTCGCTGGTCGTGGGCCTGCTGCTCGGTGCGATGCTGGACCGGCTGGTCGAGATCGAGGTCTACGTCATGGCCTACAACGTCGACTACGACGTGATGAAGCCCCGCCTGCGGAACCTGGTCAAGGGCGACGAGGACGAGCAGGTGGAGGCCGCGCTGAAGGCGCTGCGGGGGCTGCGGGACGAGGTCACCCAGCGCGGGAAGCTCCTCGACGAGATGGGCGGGGAGGAAGTCGCCCTGACCCGGGCGATCGCGGAGCGGGACCCGCGGATGCGCCCGAAGGTGGTCGTCTTCGACGAGTGCCACGAGCTGTTCATGCACAAGAAGTACGGCGAGGAGGCCGCCGAACTGGCGGTCAAGGTGATGAAGAAGGCCCGGAAGGTCGGTATCACCCTGATCTGGGTGACGGTCTCCCCGACCGCGGACAGCATCCCGAAGGACGTCACCCGCAACACCTCGCACCGTGTGGCGTTCGCGGTCGGGGACCACGTCGCCAACGACGGGCTGCTCGGCACCGGGAAGCACAAGGCGGGCATCACCGCGACCACCCTCAACCCCGCCGAGAACATCGGTACCGCCCTGACCGTCGGGTTCACCAAGAACCCGTTCGAGCTGGTCCGCGCCTACTACGTCCGCAAGGACTCCAAGACCGACCAGATCACCCCCGTCGTCAACCGGGCCCTGGCCCTGCGCGACGGCATCACCCCCGCCGCCGGCACCCCCGCCGACGAGCCCGCCGACCACCTGACGGACCTCC
>NZ_MAUD01000475.1 GCF_001700515.1 Streptomyces lushanensis | reverse complement strand
CGCGTCGCACGAGGACGCGGCGGACTGCGCGGAGGAGGACGCGGAGGCGGAGGACTCGTCCGACGTCGACGTCTCCTGCGGCGCGCAGCCGGTGGCCGCGGCGACGGCGAGGACGAGGACGGCGGGGAGAAAGCTTCGGGCGGTGAGGTGCATGGCGGGAGACTGACACCACGCGGGGGTATCTGTCGAGATCACAGCGTTGCGATCGTATGAAATCCGCCGATGCGTCGCGGTCGCGAGGTTTGAACACCCCTGGCGCGGGCCGGTTCCTGCGGCTCGTGGCACCTTTGTGAGATGTGGCACCCGCCGGACGGCGGGTGATCTCCGCCGTCCGGCGCCGCCGCGCGCACCGGCCCGGAGGCAGGACGGCAAGATCGGCCACAGGACGTGGCCGCGCCCCGGCAAGAGCGGATGACCGGCGCCCCGTTCCCGGACACCGCGCCCGCGGCGGCCCCGTCCACGACGCCGTCCGAGCAGCCGTCGCCGCGGCTCCCCGGGCCGCGTCGGCGCTCCACGCGGTCGCCTTCGCCACAGCGGCCGGGAGTGGTTAGGCTGGCCCGCGATGTTCTCCCCTCAGGGCCCGACCCTTCGTGAACTCGCCGTCCAGGCGCTCTCGTCCGTCGAGCACGGCTACGACCTGCTGGCGCCGAAGTTCGACCGGACACCGTTCCGTACGCCGGACCAGGTGCTGGACGCGGTGGTGCGTACCGTCCGGCCGCTCGGCCCGTTCCGCAGGGGAGTCGACCTCTGCTGCGGCACCGGCGCCGGGACGGGAGTGCTGCGGCGGCTCTGCGACGAGAGGATCGTCGGCGTCGACTTCAGCGCGGGCATGCTCGCCGCCGCCAGGTCCGCCATGCCGGATCTTCCCGGCGCGCCGGCGGTGGAGTGGGTACGGGCCGACGTGCGCGCCCTGCCTCTCGCGCCCGCGTTCGATCTCGCCGTGAGCTTCGGCGCGTTCGGTCATTTCCTGCCGGCCGAGCGGCGGGAGGTGTTCACGCAGGCGCGTGCCGCCCTCCGGCCGGACGGTCTGCTCGTGTTCCCCGTGCCCGCGCCGCCCCGGGTCGGCTCCGGGCTCTACTGGGCCCTCTGGGGTTTCGACACGGCGATGCGGCTGCGCAATCTGCTCTGGCATCCGTCGTTCGTCATGTACTACCGCACCTTCCGGCTGCCGGACGTGCTGGACGAACTGGCCGGCGCGGGATTCACGACCGGGCTGCTGCCCCTGTCCGATCTCGGCCACCGGCCCGACGGCAGCCCCCGCTGCGCCCTGGTGGTCGCGCGCCGGACATGAGCCGGGCCCGGCAGGCCGGGCCGCCCCTCCGGCGCGGTCAGCCCTCCGGTGGTCAGTCGTCCAGGGGCCGGCCAGGACCGCGCGGCCCCGGGCGCTCGTCGAGCACCTCGGGGAACTCCTGGTCGTGCGGGCGTGGCGGCTGCGGGCCGTGGGCCGTCATGATGACGGTCTGCTCGACCCGTACGACGCGGTAGACGTCCTCGCCGATGATCACCTGGTCCTCGCCGCGTGCGACGGCCTCGGCCGCCCGTGCGAAGCGCCGGCCCAGCTCACCGCCGTTCGCGGCCCGTACCAGCAGGACATCACGGAGATCCAGCCGCGCCTCCTCCTCGGCCGCGACAGCGGGAAAGAGCTGCCGCCAGCCGCGGTCCTCATGGAGCATCGCGGCGTATCCGGTGTAGTGCGCGACGGACACCGGATCCAGGTCCGGGCCGTCCACCGGGAAGGCGCGTCTCAGCGCCTCCTCACGCGTGCCCAGCTCCAGCAGCCGCCGCGCGGCCGCTTCGTCGAATAGGCCGTCCGCCGTCTCGTCCGAGTTCGCGCTCATACGAGCAGAGTGCCGTATGACGGCGGTCCGCGCGGCACAGATACGAGGATCATCCGGTGGAAATCCGGCCATCTTTCCGTCATACGAATTCGCCACTCAACGATGCCATAACCGCAGGCGGGACGCGGTTGAATGGGTGTGCGAGAGGCATGTACGGCACGGAGGCGGTCGAACAAGCGCGGGGAGCGTTGCGCCATGGACGACGGCGAGAGTGCCGAGGTGGTTCAGCGCCCGTACGACGCGCGGCGGTGTGACAACCGCCCGGGGCTTCGCCGTCCCGCCGATGCCCCGGGGCATGGACGCGGGCGAGCTGCGCAAGGTCCGCGGCGCGCATCCGCGCATCACGGAGGTCCGCGAGATACCGCTCCCGCGCGGCCGGGGCGTGTACTACGGCGCCGTGCAGCCGGTCCTGCGGCATGTGCCGGTCGTACGGAACCTCCGCCCGACGATGACCGTCCTGACGCGCTTCGCGACGCGCCAGGGTCTTTCGTTCGGATCCGGCCGGATCGGGGAGCGCCCGGCGCGGCAGCGGCTCATGGCGGTGCCGGGGCATGCGAGCCCGGCAAGATCCGAACGAGAGGCCCCAGGCCCTGTCCGGTCGATCTTCGCGGGCCGGGAGCGCCCGGCGCGACCGCGCTCGGCCGAGCGGCGCGGCAGAGGCGCGCCGCGTTCCGCTACGCCGGCTCGCCCAGGGCCGGCACCGCCGTACCCGCCGCCTTCTCCACCAGCGCTATCCCCGCCTCCTTGCTGACACTTCCGCGGGACAGCACCGCCAGCAGATAGCCGTGTCCGTCGACCGTTATGCGCCCGATGCTGTTGATGTCCCACAGACCGGTCGCGGTCCGCGGCAGCCAGCCGTTCTTGAGCCCGGTGGCCGGTCCGGCGGCGGACACCCCCCAGTCCTGGTCCGCCGCCGTCCCGGCCATCAGCTCCTGTACATAGGCGCGCGAGGCCGCGCTCAGGGCCGACGCGGAGTCGTCGCCGAACACGGCGGAGAGCAGGACGAGCTGGTCCGAGGCGGTGGTCTGGGTCAGCCCCCACAGCCCATCGCCTCCGGCCGTGGTCGAGGTCAGTCCCAGCCTGCGGTTCGCCGCGTCCAGACCCGGCGCGCCGCCGATCACGGTCCACAGCGCGTCCGCCGAGGCGTTGTCGCTGACCTGGATCATCGAGGTCGCGTAGGCCCTCTCGCCCTCCGTGAGCCTGCGGTCCTCGTCCTGCGCGTGGAGCAGCAGGGCCACCAGGATGTCGACCTTGACGATGCTCGCCGCGTCGTACGTGGTCCCGGCGCGGACACCGTACGAAGCTGTGCGGCCGTCCTCGGGATCGAGCACCGCCAGCGAGAGCGAGGCCGAGGTGGACCTCACGACCGGTCCGAGCCGCGCGGCCAGCGTCTCGTCCGGATCGGCCGTGGGCCCCGGCTCGGGCTCGGGGCCGACCTCACGGGACCGCAGCGCGCCCATCGCCCGCGGCAGCGGCAGGGACACGGCCGCCGGCCGCGGCCGGGGGGACGCCGTGAGCGCGTCGGAGGCCGGCTCGGCGGGCGCGTCGCCACCGGTGGTCATGAGGAAACCGCCCGTCGCCACCCAACCGGCG
>NZ_MAUD01000474.1 GCF_001700515.1 Streptomyces lushanensis | reverse complement strand
CCGCCGCCCGCTGGGGCGCGGCCCAGGCGTGCCGTCGGCCGCACCGGCGGCCCCCGAGGAGAGCGCCGGGCCCCCCGAGGCCCCCGAGGAGACTTCCGGGCCCGCGCCCCAGCGGGCGGCGGGCGGAAGGAGGAGGCGGCGGCATCGGGGTCCTGGAGGCGGGAGCGGAGGTACTGCCCGCGCAGGCTACCCTCAGCGCCCGCGCAGGCGCCGTACGAGGATGCTCGCGTCGCCGCGTGATTCGAGGTCGGCGAGGACGACAGCGACCGCCTCGCGGACGATCCGGCCGCGGTCCACGGCGAGGCCGTGCTCACCGCGCAGCACCAGCCGCGCGTGCTCCAGGTCCATCAGTTCCTCGGCCGAGACATAGACCGTGATCTTCTCGTCGTGCCGCTCACGTCCGCTGGGCCGGCGGTTGGCGCCCCGCCCCCGGCGGCGCTGCTGGCCGCCGGCCGACGCGGGCCCGGGTCCGCCGGCCTCCTGTGCGCGCCGTCCCTTCACCGCGTTGGCGGCGACGGCGTTGGCGGCCTGCTCCGCGCCCGCCGTACGGCTGCGCGGCGCCTCCGCGGAGTCCGTGCCGGCGGCGGAGTGCTCGTCCGCGGGGGCCGGCGCGGTCGTGGCCGACGCGGTCTGGCCCTGCGCGCCCGGCTCGCCCGCCGGGTCGCTCTCCCCGGCCGGCGCCGGCACCCGCGGCTCGCCGTTGGCGTTCCGGCGCCGCTCCGCGGGTGAGGAGGGCTGGAGCGCCGTCCCCCCGGTCGTACGGAACAGCTCGTCGGCCCCGGGCAGACTCACTCGGCGTGACACCGGGCGAGCACCTCCCTGGCGAGCTGGCGATACGCGGCGGCGCCCACGGAGTTCGAGGCGTACGTGGTGATGGGCTCACCGGCGACCGTGGTCTCCGGGAAGCGCACGGTCCGCCCGATCACCGTGTGGTACACGTGGTCGTCGAAGGCCTCGACGACCCGCGCGAGGACCTCGCGGCTGTGCACCGTACGGGAGTCGTACATCGTGGCGAGGATGCCGTCCAGCTCCAGTTCCGGGTTGAGCCGCTCCTGGACCTTCTCGATCGTCTCGGTCAGCAGGGCCACTCCGCGCAGCGCGAAGAACTCGCACTCCAGCGGCACGATCACCTTGTGCGCGGCCGTCAGCGCGTTCACGGTCAGCAGACCGAGCGAGGGCTGGCAGTCGATCACGATGTAGTCGTAGTCCGCCATGAGCGGCTTCAGCGCCCGCTGGAGCGTCGACTCGCGCGCGACCTCGCTGACGAGCTGCACCTCGGCGGCCGAGAGGTCGATGTTGCTGGGCAGCAGGTCCATGTTGGGCACGGCGGTCTTCAGGAGGACCTCGTCGGCCGCCATGCCCCGCTCCATGAGCAGGTTGTAGACGGTGAGGTCCAGCTCCATCGGATTCACACCGAGACCGACCGACAGGGCTCCCTGCGGGTCGAAGTCGACGAGCAGCACACGCCGGCCGTACTCCGCCAGCGCGGCGCCGAGGTTGATGGTCGACGTCGTCTTGCCGACGCCGCCCTTCTGGTTGCACATCGCGATGATCTTCGCGGGCCCGTGGTCGGTCAGCGGGCCCGGAATCGGGAAGTACGGCAGAGGACGCCCGGTCGGGCCGATCCGCTCACGGCGCTGGCGTGCGGCGTCGGGGGCGAGAGTGGCCGCGTACTCGGGATCCGGCTCGTACTCGGCGTCGGGGTCGTAGAAGTGCCCCTCGGGCACTTCGTCGTAGTCGGCGAATGGAGTGGACTCTCGGCCACCCTCGTTGCCGGCCATGGCGTTCACGTGTTGGCCGTCCATCATCTGGTGGGCTGTCGTCATGTGCTGGTGGGTGGCGAAGGTGCGGACAGCTACGGAGCCGACAGCCTCGAACCCGGACGACGGGCTCTGGCCCCTCACCGGCATTCCTGGTTGACCACCCCCGGGAGTAAATGTCGACTCATTCACAAGTCGTCTTACCTCCTTGGACGGGACCAGGAAACTTATCGATAGGTCAGCGTGGCACCATGCCGACGGTTGGCGACTCTATGGCGTGTCACCGGTCCGCAGCAACACAATCCGCCGGACCCGGCCCGATGTGTCGGCAACGGAACATCCCTCTGTCAAGGGCGCACAAGCCTCTCATCAAGGCATGGCGCACGGCTTTCGCGGCTCGGCGAATCGGTGAAAAGGTTACGTTCGAGGCGAGTTGACCAAGGGTTCGGAGCCGTCCGGGCACACGTCCGGCCGGACCCCGTCGATCAAGGTCCGGCCGCTGGCGTGATGTTGACGCCACAAGTTGACGCATCAGCCCAGAAGCGCGCTCAATTCGGCGTGATCCAGTCCATGGGCCTCGGCCACCTCACGGTAAACCACCTGGCCCTCATGGGTGTTGAGGCCCTTGGCCAGGGCGGGATCGCGGCGCAGCGCCTCGGCCCAGCCGTGGTTCGCGAGCTCCACGATGTAGGGCAGCGTGGCGTTGGTCAGCGCGTACGTGGAGGTGTTGGGCACGGCGCCCGGCATGTTGGCGACGCAGTAGAAGACCGATCCATGGACCGGGAAGGTCGGTTCGGCGTGTGTCGTCGGACGTGAATCCTCGAAGCAGCCGCCCTGATCAATCGCAATGTCGACAAGTACACTTCCGGGCTTCATCCGGGCGACGAGCTCGTTGGTGACGAGCTTCGGCGCCTTCGCGCCGGGGATGAGTACGGCCCCTATGACGAGGTCCGCCTCGACGACCGCGCGCTCCAGTTCGAAGGCGTTGGAGACGATGGTCTGGACCCTGGTGCCGAAGATCCGGTCGGCCTCGCGCAGCTTGTTGATGTCACGGTCGAGCAGGGTCACGTGGAAGCCCATGCCGACGGCGATCTGGGCCGCGTTCCAGCCGGAGACCCCGCCGCCGATGACGACGGCCCGGCCCGCCGCCGTACCCGGCACTCCGCCCGGCAGGACACCGCGGCCGCCGGCCGAGCGCATCAGGTGGTACGCGCCGACCTGCGGGGCCAGCCGGCCCGCGACCTCGGACATCGGGGCGAGCAGCGGCAGCGCCCGGCCCGCGGTCTCGACCGTCTCGTACGCGATGGCCGTGGTGCCCGAGTCCAGCAGGGCGTCGGTGCAGGCGCGGGAGGCGGCGAGATGGAGATAGGTGAAGAGGGTCTGGCCCTTGCGGAGCCGGTGGTACTCCTCCGCGATCGGTTCCTTGACCTTCAGCAGGAGGTCGGCGGCGGCCCAGACCTCGTCCGCGGTGGCCAGGATCCGCGCGCCGGCCGCGCCGAACTCCTCGTCCGTGATCGAGGAACCGACTCCGGCGTTCCGCTCGATGACGACCTCATGGCCCTGGCGCACGAGCTCATGCACACCGGCGGGCGTGATCGCCACCCGGAACTCGTTGTTCTTGACCTCTCGGGGGATACCGACCAACACGGCAGATCACGGTCCTTGGCTCAGGGGATTGCGGGGGCAATGCCAGGGGGACCGGGGCGCGGGGAGGCGCGCACCGGGATACACCGCGTTGAGGTTGCGGCGGATCCAGTCTAATGAAGGATTTCCCGCTGTCTAGCCTTGCAAAGCATTATTCCCCAGCCGTAGCGCTACGGATTTCGTAGGTGTTTCCTTCCGTTTCCAGCAGCCGATCGGCGGTCGCACGATGCAGCCGGGCCGCGGTCGGATCGCCGAGCCGGTCCAGCGTGTCCGCCACCCGGAGCTGAAGCGCGGCCTGGAGCCGTACGTCTCCGGCCAGCCGGGCCCACTCGACGGCCTCCTGGCAGGTCTCCAGCGACTCCTGCGGCCGGCCCGCGTACTCCTGGACCCGGGCCGCCTCGCTCAACGCCCTTGCCTGTGCCGGGAGATCACGCAGCCTCCGGTGGACGGCCACGGCGGCCCGCCAGCTCCGCAGCGCCTCCCCGTAGTGGCCCGCGTAGGTGTGGACGGTGCCGAGCCGGCCGTACAGCCTGGCCTCGTCGGCGCGTTCGCCGCGGCTGAGGCGCTGGGCCAGCGCCCTGCCGTACCAGTCGGCGGCCCGCTGCCAGTCCTGGAGGTCCTGGTACGCGCCGCCCACGGATTCCATCGCGCGGCCGGTCGCGTAGAGATCGTTCGCGGCCCGTCCGGCGTCCAGCGCGGCGCGGTAGCGGGCGAGCGCGTCCTGGGTACGGCCGGTCCGGGCGTCCAGATCGCC
>NZ_MAUD01000473.1 GCF_001700515.1 Streptomyces lushanensis | reverse complement strand
TCGGTACCCAGACCTCGGCGCGCTCGGTGTGCGCGCCGAGGTCTGGGTACCGACGGCGACGGTGAGACACCGGGAACCGGAGCCGGACGCCGTGCCCTCCGCGGGTGAGGCGGAGACGGTCGAGCACGGGAGGGCCGAGCACGCCGCCGTGGACGGTCCGGCACCGGATCAGGCACCGGCGGGCGGTCCGGTGACCGCGTCTCTCATCGCGCAGACCGCGCGGAGTTCGGTACGTACGGGAAGCGCCCGGGACACGGGACCGGGCGCGGGCGACGGGCACGGTGACACGGAACCGTCCGCGCACACGGAGGGAGATACGGCTCCCGAGCCGGGCCCGGACCCTGCGCCGGGTTCGGGTTCGGCTCCGGGTTCGGCCGACACGGCGAGAGCGGCCGGTCCCGGCGGTGCGGAGGCGGGCGGACCGTCCGTCGAGCCGGCGATCCGGAGACAGCCGGGAACGGCGGGCCGCCCGGGTGGTGGCGAGAATCCTCGGTGGAGCCCGCTCATCGTCGGGGAGTCCACCCAGGAGATCCCCGTCCATCTGCTCTTCCGCGACGAGCCGGCCGGTGTCAGACCGCCCACCGTCGTGCGACGGCGCCAGGGGACCAGTGAGCAGCCTCGGGTGCGGCGCGTGCCGCCGCCCGTGCCCGCCGTGCCCGGCGCGCCCGGTGTGCCCGCGGTGCCTGCCGCGCCCAAGCCCCGGCCCGCGCCCGTACCCGCGGTGCCGCTGCGGCCCGCGCCGCCCGTCGATCCACGGCTCGCCGAACGCCCGGGGCCCGTCCTGCCCGGCTGGGTGGCCTCGCTCGTCGGATTCATGACGCTCACCGCGTGCGCGGCGCTGCTGTGGTGGGTCGGCGCCGTACCGGACGCGGTGGCGGGACTGCTCGGGCTGCGGCCGGAGCCGGACCGCGGCATCGGGCTCGGCCAGTGGGCCCTGCTCGCGTTCGGCGGGACCGTCGCGGTCTTCGCCTTCGGCGGACTCGGCCGCGGCCAGGTCGGCCAGGCGTGGGTGCTGACGCTCTTCGGCGACTACCGCGGCAGCGTGCGCCGTACCGGACTGCTCTGGGTGAGCCCGCTGCTGGTGCGCCGCAAGGTGGACGTACGGCTGCGGCACTGGCGCAGCGAGCCGATGCCCGCCGTCGACTCGAACGGCACCGCGCTGCGGGTCGTCGTCCTGGTCGTCTGGCGGATCAGGGACACCGTGCGCGCGGCCCTCGGTGTCCGGGACCACGAGGAGTATCTGCGTGAGCAGGTGGAGGCGGCGATGGCGCGAGTGCTCTCCCAGCTGCCCGCCGACGCGTTCCACGACGAGGCGCCGACCCTGCGGAACGCGGAGGCCGTCGGTGACGCGCTGACCCGTATGCTCTCGGCCGAGTGCCGGCCCGTCGGCGTGGACGTCTTCTCCGCGCAGCCGACACGGATCGAGTACGCGCCCGAAATCGCAGCTGCGATGCAGCGGAGCAGGATCGCGGCGATCGACGCCAGGCACCGGGACAGTGTTCTCACCTCGGTGGTGGACGCGGTGGACGACACGGTGCGCCGTCTGACCTCGCGCGGGCTGGTCGAACTGGACGACTACGAGCGCAAGGCGCTGGTGAAGGACCTCACCGTGGCCTTCTACACCGGGCGGCAGGGCGGCGGGGAGAGGTTGTAATTGGTCTGGACCTGGCTCGTACTTGTTATGGACACGGTCAAGTTCCGTTAATACTCTAGAGCTTGGTCTAGACCGCAGACTGTTCTCCCCTGCACGCGTGCAGTACGGCTCACCGAACTCCCCACGTTCTCTGGAGCGAAGCATGCGAAAGAAGATAGGCGCGGCCGTCGTCGGCCTCGCCGTGGCGGGCGTGTCCCTGCTCGCCACCAGCAGCGCCAGTAGCCACGGCTACACCGACTCACCCATCAGCCGTCAGAAGCTCTGTGCCAATGGCACGGTGTCCAACTGCGGCAACATCCAGTGGGAGCCGCAGAGTGTCGAGGGGCCCAAGGGCTTCCCGGCCGGCGGTCCCGCCGACGGCAAGCTCTGCTCGGGCGGCCTCGGCCAGTTCGCGCAGCTCGACGACCCGCGTGGCGGCTCCTGGCCGACCACCAAGGTCTCGGGCGGCCAGAGCTACAACTTCCGCTGGCAGTTCACCGCCCGGCACGCCACGACCGACTTCAAGTACTACATCACCAAGAACGGATGGAACTCCTCGGCGCCGCTCACCCGCGCGTCCCTGGACACCCAGCCGTTCCTGACGGTGCCGTACAACAACCAGCAGCCGCCCGCGACGCTGTCGCACTCGGGCACGTTGCCGTCGAGGTCGGGCCGGCACATCATCCTGGCGGTGTGGACCATCGCCGACACGAGCAACGCGTTCTACTCCTGCTCCGACGTCCAGTTCTGACAGCTCTGACGCGTAGTCGGCAGCGGCGGCAGGACGAGTCGTAGGAGATCGTAAGAACCTCGGGAGGCGCGGCACCGTGCGGTCCGCCGCCGTGCGGACCGCGCCTCCCGGGGCACGCGCCCCGGTGCGCCCCCACGTCCGTGTGCCCGTACGCCGTGATGCGCGCCGGTGTGCCGGTGCGCCCTGACGCGTGCCCGGCGTTCTCGCGGTGCGGGCCGGCCGGAACCGGGCATCCGGGACGGAACCGTCAACTGGAAGCGCCCAGAGGCGAGTTCGGCGTGAAAGGGGTTTGCCTCCGCCGGGATTTGGGGGACCATTCCCGCGGCGGTCATCGCGCGTAGACCCGTGCGACAGCCGTGCCCTTCACGCTTACGGCGCTCCATGCCGACCCCAGCATGGAGCGTTCCCCCCATACCCGTCCGGAGGTTGTTCCGTCATGCGCAGACGTCTGGCCCTTCCGCTCGCCTCGGCCGTACTCGCCCTCGCCGCTTCCCTGTTCACGGCCACCTCGGCCACCGCCGCGCCCGCCGACAAGCCGCAGGTCCTCAGCAGCTGGACCCAGGAGTCCGCCGGCAGCTACAACTCCTTCTTCGCGGCCCGCAACAACCAGGGCGCCTGGTCGGGTTACGGCTTCGACTGGTCCACGGACTACTGCTCGTCCTCGCCGGACAATCCCTTCGGCTTCCCTTTCCAGAACGCCTGTGTGCGCCATGACTTCGGTTACCGCAACTACAAGGCGGCCGGTACGTTCGGCGCGAACAAGGCCCGGATCGACTCCGCCTTCTACGCGGACCTCAAGCGTGTGTGCGCGAAGTACTCGGGTGCGACGAAGGTGTCCTGCGACGCCCTGGCGTGGACGTACTACCACGCGGTCGACATCTTCGGTGTGAGCCCCATGGTCGACGGCTCGCGCTCGGTCGCCTGACGTCTGCCGGTGGCTTGAGGTCTTGAGGTCTTGAGGTCTGTCGGCGGTCAAAAACCGCGGGAACGGCAGGCCGACGACAGCGGGGCCCCTCGCTTCCACGAGGGGCCCCGCCTTGTCCGTGCGCCGCCAGGGACTCGAACCCCGGACCCGCTGATTAAGAGTCAGCTGCTCTAACCAACTGAGCTAGCGGCGCCTGCCGACTCGAAAATAATACCCGGTGGTCCGAGGTGCTCCGGACCACGAAACGGTCCGGAGCCGTCAGCGCCGGCCGGCCCGGGTCGGTCCCGGTCGGCCCGGGAC
>NZ_MAUD01000472.1 GCF_001700515.1 Streptomyces lushanensis | reverse complement strand
CGGACACAGCCGCCGTGCGATCCAACGACAGCTCGGCATGACCTACCGCACCGTCCAACGGCCGGCCGACGCCGTGGCGCCGGAAGACCCTCTTCCAGGGGTAGTGGCAGAACCGCAGGACCAACCTCGACGACTTCAAGCACGAGACTGTCCGGCTTCTTGCGCGGCCGGCCTGGGCCGGCTCCGGGAACGCGGATCCTCTCCGGAACCGGCTTGAACTGGGTGCAGTCCGCCCGTTGGCCTGGAGTGACGATCAGGGGCAGCGGACGGCAGCGACCGTCCGCACCCAGATGGATCTTGCTGGTGAAACCGCCGCGAGAGCGGCCCAGGGCCTCACTTCCAGCACCACCTCCACCAGGCGGGCCGACCAGGCTCTCCGACGGTGTCTCGTCCTGGTGTTCCACTCCTTCGCCCACTCTTTGAAGCGAGTGCCCGCGGTGGAGCGGTACGGGCACCGGCCGCATGCCGGTGCGCGCGGACGATGGTGGAGTCCACCGAGGCTCGGCGATCCTTCGGCGCTCTGCGGGAAGTCCGGTTCCCGTGGAGCCCCACCGCGGTGTTGTCGTCACCGTGCGTCAGTAGAGCCTCGACAACAGCGTCCGCCGGCATCCCGCGACGCAGTGATATCCCATGTCGGCCGGCCTTGTGCGCGGCCAGGCGTACCAGCACGTCCTGAGGGGCTGCTGGGTTCCGGCCCAGCCCGGACAGCTGGGGTGATCGAGGCTTGTTATGCGCTCAACCTGGTCGGGCCGCTGCGTGCCGGCCTTCCATCCGTCCTGAGTCCGGGGAAGGGGCTCGGCCATCGCCGACGCTTACCGCGCGATACTCGCCGTCGTACGCAACCCGCAACCCTGGATAGCCGATCGTGCCCAGGACATCGCCGTACGGGTCGGCCCGTTCGCCCCTCATGCGGCACCGCTTCGTATCACGACGGACCGAGATCACGACGTTCCTCGGTCGCAACATCAGCACCGCGGAGACCGCGTGGCCCGCTGGGTCGACTCTTCCTCCGAATCCCGGGTCGGGGTGGCCCTGGAAGAACCCCGCCCGCGAGTGGGCGACAACGGCACCCAGCCGAGCGTCCCGGCTCTGGCCAGCAGGTTCGGCATGAGTGACACGACCTTCCGCAGACACTTCCCCGACACCGCACAGGAGGTGGCACCGCTCTCCGATCGGCACCGCCGGCGTCAGGGGCCAGCAGGGTGAACCGGACCTCGTCCTCCTCGGTGGTTACCCCGACCAGCGTGCTGCCGTCCGTCGCGAGGGTGACGAACTCCGGCTGCTCGGGCCGCTCGCCGAGGACTGTGGCGAGGTCCCACCGGCCAGTGAGCCGCACCCGCGTCCAGCGCCTGGGCGCACAGCCCGTCCAATGGCCGGCGACATTGATGAGGAATACGCTGTCCTCGCCGATGATCCCGTTGCCGGCCGCGAGCCGGTGCCACTGTGCGTTGAGCTCGGCGATCAGGTCGGGCAGGTCGTTCCGCACGGCCACGGTCGGCTTGGCGCCGCCCGGGACGGCCGGTCGCCAAGCTGCTCGGGGCGGCATTACCTCCTCGATCCGCCGGTCCTCCACGACTTCCAGCCCTGCACGCTGCAACAGTGCTATGAGCCTGTCTTTCCCACCCGTCACGGGAGCCCATCCTGCCCGAAGCGGCTCTCTGTCTTCCCAACGGCTGGTGGGGCGGCTGATTGGGCTCTACGGCCTGCCCAGGGTTCGCCTGGTCGAATTGGCCACCGACCGGTTCGAAACCCACTGGGGACGACGCCCACCTCACCGTCGAACGGAGCCCCGTCCTCCTGCCGCCCGAGCCGGTGTTACTTATCGAGGAACAGGTCGCACGGCCGATGGTCTGCTCCATGCTCCGGTCGCCGCAGGACGGTTGCCCTGCTTACTTGCTTCCGGTGTGCCGGCGCATCGTCCGATCACGGCGCAGAGGATCGTGAACAAGCTGCGGGAACGCGGTCTGGAAGTCATCGGCACGCGCAACACTGCCATGCTCAGAGCGGTGGCCGACCTGCCTCCCGTCGTGCTCAGTGACCTCTTCGACCTCAGCGCAGGCAGCGCCCGCAGGTGGGTTCAGTTCGCCCGGGGCTGCTGCGAGTGCACAGGCCACTGGGCCTGACGCCCCCGGCGGTCGCTGCCCGGCCCTCCACGAGCAGCTCCTCCCGGACACCGGCTCCGTGGTCGGCCTCACCACCGCCCACCTCAACCACACCGCCGAAGCCGTACAGCAGGAGAGCCTCCGGGCCGCCTGCCGACTCTGGGCGAATTTACGGTCGCCGCCGAATTTGCCCGCACATGTAATAGGAATTGCAGTCTATTCTGGCAGGGAAATGCATATTCACTCCCCGCGCACACCGGCGCTTTTCGATGCGTGTGCAGCCTGACACCGTATAACGTACGGCCTCGTGCGGGTGATAACCATCGCTCGCCCTGGATCACGCACTCTTCGAATGCCATAAAAGAGGAGGGGACACTACCCGCATCCAAGGAAATGAGTGAATGATGCACAAAATGCGCAGGCACATCAGGACCGTCACAGCTCTCTCCGTACTCGCGGTCGTCGGCACGGGAGTCGCCGCCGCGGCCAATCCGGCGACATCACCTGCGGCCCCGGCCGCGCCCTACCACACGGGCACGGTCGGCTCGAAGATCGCGCCGATCCGCTACACGCCCGAGATCCGCGAGGACAACGAGTGGGGCGCCATCTACGAGGGGGAGACCGTAATCCTCGAGTGCTACGTTGTGAACAGGAACGAGAACCGGCGGTGGTACCGGATTCCTGTACAGAACAAGTACGTCTCCTCCGAACTCGTCAGTGCCAGAAACGTAAGGCCCTGCACAGACTGACCGCCGCACGAAACCACTGAACCACCGCACAGCATGGTGACACACATCACGCTGCACCGGATCATGTTTCCTCAGCCGCGTTGTTCCGGTGCGGCGTGTATATGTTTAACGGGGTGGCCGGGATGAGGGAGTGGGAGGCATGCCGGTATTCCATCCCGCCCTGCTCCTTCGTAGGGTTTTCCTGCTCCTCGGCCGGTGCAGTGGCGCTGGGAGGAGGTCGGCCGTGCCGGGGACGACGGTCTGCCGGTGGAGCGGCTACTGGGGGATGTGGATGCCTTGGTGTCCGTGTCCAAGTCCGCGGCGTCGGGTCCGTGTCGTGCGGGGTGTGGGCAGTGGGGCGGTGGCCGGTCCGGTGGCGGGTTCGTCGTCCGGGGTTTGGGTGCAGATGTGACGGAGCAGGGCGGTGGTGGCGGCGGGGATTCTGCCGAGGATGCGTGCTGCTGCGGGGTCGGCGGTGGACAGTGCGGTCACGAGCGCGTTGATGGCGTCGACCGCGTCTTCCACGGCGGTGAGGCTCCACGAGCCGGGGCTGGCGGTGTCGGCCAGGGCACATGAGGCGTCGGCGATGTCGGTGGCGAGGGCGTCGAATCCGGGCGAGGTCCGGTCCGGTAGACGTTTGCCTGGACTGCCGGCCGTCGGTGTGGGGGGTGTTGCGGGGACGGCGATTTTCCGCCTGTTGACTGTCACCCCGCCGTGATCAACGACGTGTGTGGGTGCCGGCGTCCCGCAGTACGAGGTCCGGCTCTGCGCTGCCGAGTGCCGCTGGCAGGCTGACGCCCTCCCCTGTCGTGGCTTTGTTGATGGGTCGCGAGAGTGCTTGTCGCTCAGCGCCGAGAGTGCCCTCTTCCAGAGGGAAACGATGTTGCTCGGTTTCGAGAGCACTCGGGTACTTGTTTCGGCCGGGCAGTCAGTCGTGTAGGCCGTTGTTCTGGCGCGCGGCCGGTTACGCCAAGGGGGCGTGCTCGTCCCGGGTTGGACCGGCGGCCGACATGATGGCTTGCCAGGGGGCGGAGTCGAAGATGAGCCTGATGGAGGTGATGCGGCCGTTGTGCAGGCGGAAGTGCTCGGCCGTGTGCTGGGTGATGCCGACGGCCGGTGCGGTGTGGACGTCGTAGATCAAGGTGGCCTCGGTCTCGCCGTACAGCTCACTGATCAGCTCCACGCGGGTGACGATTCCCAGAAGACCGTCCAGGCCGTCGAGGTGGCCGGTCTGGCTGTCGGAAGTGATGAACGGGCTGCGGAAGCCGAAGCTCTCACTGATCTGAGCGGCGGCCGTGGTGACGTCTCCTCGGAACCGGGCCTCATGGTAAGCCCTGACGGTACGTCGGGTGGTCTGGATGGCTGAAGCGGTGGTCATGCGGTGCTCCGTCGTTGTCGGTTCAGGAAGCCGGCGGCTGGTCGTGCCGGGCCGCGTTCAGATGCCGCTCGATGCGTTGCTGGTTCTCGACCATGCGCAGGCACAGGTCACGGAACCGGGCGAGTTCGTCTTCGGTGAAGCCCTGGAAGACGGCTGACATGGCTCGCTGCGTCGGCTGCCGGAAGGAGTCCAACCAGGCGAGGCCGGCTGGTGCGATCCTGGCGCGCACCGACCGGCGGTCGCGCTGGTCCTGGATCCGCTGCGCCAGCCCGTCACGCTCCAGCGTGTCGACCAGGCCGGTGACATTGCGGGAACTCACCCCCGCCGCGCGGGCCAGTTCACCGATACTCAGCCCCTCGTCCGTGGCCGTACTCAGTCGTGCGAGGACGTCGAGTGCCCCCGCGCTGAGCCCGCGTCCCGCCGCACCTCGCGAACGCAGCCGGTCGACCGCCTGCGAGGCCGACCGGACGGCCGCGGCCGTCTCCAGTGCAAGGGTGTCGTCACCGGCCGCGAACGCCTGCATGGAGTCCCGGACACCAGCGTCGTAGAGCAAACCCTCAGGGTCACGTGCCAGGCCAGATTTATGTACGTGCTTCATAATGAAGCGGCACTCTACCTTGTCGGTGGCGACATCACCAACGACCGTCGCCCCGCGAGATCGAAGAGCCCACCCTCGCGGGAGAAGTGAGAAGCAGCCGATGGCGCCACCCGGAACCGCGCACTGCTCTCGGTTCCGACCAGCATTCCTCCACCGCGGACTTGGCAACTGCTCTCCAAGCCAACCTGCGGGCGCTCTCCGTTTCCACCTACGCAGCCACCCCTCGGGTGGGGCGACGTCCGGGGTGGTCCCGGTGGCCTGACGTCGTTGCGTGGTGGGGTCAGGGGCTGGTGAGGATGGTGTGGGTGCCGATGCGGCGCCACACGATGTGGTGGGCTCCGCAGCGTTTCTTCCTGCTGTACGGCCAGGTGTCGCGTCCGTCCGGTGCCCAGGTGAGCTCGTAGACGCCGGGGGCGATGCGTACGCGCTTGATCCGTAAGCCGGGGCGGAACTGGCGGCCGGTACGCAGGTCCGGCACGAAGGTGTCCAGCACGACATGGCGGAAGCGCCGGCGCTGGGCGGGGGGTGAGGTGTTGGAGGTCGGCAGCGAAGCGGGGGCAGGTCTCGAAGGTGGGCACGGTGGTCTCCTTCGGGCAGCACGACGAAGTCCCGGTTGCCGGCGTTTCCTGGAGAAGGCGTGGAAGGCCGGCGCCGTCGGACGCAGGGTGACGCGGTCACGGGTGTCGATTTCGTGTTCCGGCCGCAGTCGACGGTCTACCTGTTGTGGGCGCTGGGGGATGAGGAGACCCGCCGGGTGATCGAGGCCGCGCACGAGCGGGCGATCGTACGGGTGCTGGAGTGGATCGAGGACGAGGTGGCGGTGATCCGGTACGGCAAGGACGGCATCTACCGGGTACGGCCGCCCGGTGGTCTGGTCGCCGCCCGCTTCCGCCACTACGAGGCGCGCTCCGGGCGACCCTTGCTCCGCGACCATCTGCTTCTGTCCGTGAAGGGGCGGCGCCTGGACGGGAAGTGGGGCTCGATTGACACCACGGCCCTGTACGGGAACACCGTGGCCGCCTCCGTGCTCTACAACGAGCTGGTGGCCGCTGAGGTCTGCGAGGAGCTGGGGCTGGCGACCGAGCCGCGCACCGTCACCCCGGGGCGCCGGCCCGTGATGGAGATCGCCGGGGTGCCGCACGAGCTGATCCGCTGGACCTCCAAGAGGAGCGACCAGATCGCCGCCTGCCTGGAGGAGCTGGAGCACGAGTACGTCAGCCGTCGATGACGACGGCGAGCCGCGGTTCCTGCCCGTGGTCTCCGAGCGGGCCCGCGCCAAGATGGAGCGGATCGCCGCCCGCAAGACCCGCCCGCCGAAGAAGAAGACGCTGCCGCTCGCGGAGCTACGCGTCTGGTGGAAGGTCAGCGCGATCCTCACCTCCAAGGTCGCCGCCGACGTCATCACCTCCCTCCTCGAGTACGCCCGTGCTGCGGCCGCAGCAATCCGGGCCCGGGTCGCCGCCGTGGTCGACGTCGCCCTGGCGGCCGTCGACGTCGCCGTGACGGTGTTCGTGATGAACGACGGAGGCCGCTTCACCGTCGGCACCTGCTCGCCGAAGCCCGCCGCCACCTCGCTCTGGCCCTGCGCTGCCGCCGCCGCGACCCTGGCCTGGAGGACCAGGTCGTGGCTGCTGCCATCTCCACCCATTGCCTGGACATCAGCGAGCCGACCACTGTGCGCAGCCTGGAGGCCGGCCACCGCCTCTGCACCGCCCGGTGGGCCCTGTCCGACATGCCTGCCCCGTCCCGCGCCGCCCACTCTCACTCCCGATCCCGATCCGGACCGGCAACCCCCGGCCGATCCCGGCGAGCCGGCCGCGTACCGGCCCCCGGGCCAGGACACGGGGGAGTGGGAGATCCCCCGCATCCCGCCCCAGTACGAGCGCGCCGTCCTCGCCGGCGCGGTGGTCCGGGAGAAGCTGCGCACCACCACCACCGCCACCGCTACCGCCACGGCCGTGCTGGGCGGGGCGTACGACGTCGCCCGGCACCAGCAGGCTGCGATGCCCGAGCAGCTGTTCGCACCCGAGCCGGCCGACCCCGAGCACGACGACCAGGAGCCGGAGAGCAAGCCCCGGGAGGCGATCGAGATGAAGGCGCTGCGGGCCCTCCGGGAGTCCCGCACGGACGTGGAAGCCCTCGATCTCACGGCCGAACGCCTGCGCCGTCTCGGGGAGGCATTCACCGCAGCGGCCGACCGGGCCCGCACGACGATGGACCGCTACGCGCACCGCGACGGTGCCGAGAAGCCGCACCCGGCGCGCCGGGACGGTCAGCAGCCGCACCGCCCGCAGGAGCCCGGACCGCAGCCTGGACCGCACCGCAGCCGGGAGGCCGGCCACTGAGCGCACCCCGATGGCGCGCACCGGTGCGGTGGTGCACACGGTGCGCACCAGTTCCGCGCGCCGGCCGCACCGGCGCGCGCACCCCACCGAGTGGATGCGCACCGGATGGGCGGTGGTGCGCATCGTGGTGCGCACCGGATGGACTCGGCGCGCGCACCACCGCACCGGTGCGCACCCACCCGGTGCGGTGGTGTGGTCAGCGGTGCAGGGCCACCACGTTCTCCACCACGGCACTGGCCCGCTTCACCCGTTCGTCGCGCAGCGCCCGCAGAGCAGGGACGACGTCCGTCGGTGCGTCGGCGAGGACCTGGCCGACGAAGTGCGCGAGGGTACGGGCGATCCCTGGCGCGGCAGCCGCGGGGGCGTGCGTGGCCCACTCCCTGATCGCCATCAGGTACAGAACGCCGACCTCGTCCAGGACGAAGGAGTCGGCGCAGGGCTCGGTGTCGTCGGACAACGCGGTCACGGGGAAGACGACCGGTTCCACGATGGCCGGCAGCAGTTCCGACAGCTGCTTCACCTCGGGCGCGAGCCGGGCCGCCGTGGCGTTGTCTCCGGCCTGAACCGCCAGGACGTGGTCGAAGCCGAGCTGGACCAGGTGCGGGGGCAGCGAGGGAACGATCGGGGACGTGGGCAGCTCCTGACGTACGGTCGCCGTGCCGATCACAGCTGTCCTGTCTCTGTGGTGTCCGGGCAGTCTCGGAGGCTGGAGCACGGGGAGACCCGGCCTCACCCTTCCACACGGCAGAGTGCGTGAAGGCGCCTGTCGGCATATGCCAACGCCAGATGCCCTTTGACAGTGAACCCCGTCGCTCCGTCGTCCAACCCAGTGGACGCCCGCAATGCCGCTGGCGTCGCCCCGGCATACCGGCCTGAGCGGGGTTGTCGGTGCTGATTTCGGCATTCGCTGGGCCGATGCGGACTTGCACGGAGGCAGACAGCGTCACCGCCCCGGTCCCGCAAAAAATCTGTGCGAGAGGCCACTTGGACAGGGAAATCGCAACTTCGACATGGTTCGCAGAGGCAGCTACCTTCATCTGGCCCTCGGTGGTCGCACAGGGGTTCCTTTCGGGCTGGGCCAGCCGTGACGGGATGAGTCGGACACGCCCCACGAACCCCCGCCCCCCATGCGCAAGCCACCGAACTGGGTCCACGCCAGGCAGCCCCAACCAGGGAGAGACGCATGCCCCATCTTGCTCTGTACACATTCGGCGTCCTGAAGTCACCTCTCGCCGATCCCGCACCTCTCACCAGCGAGTTCTACGACATTGGCGGGGCCGTCTACCGGAAGATCAGTCAGCACCCCGGATACCTCGCGCGTGCTGAAGCGGCAGACGACGAGCGCGGCGCGTTCTTCGAGGCGGACTGGGGTGCATGGGGAGAGTTCGCCGTACCGACTTGGTACGGAAAGGGCCGTACGCTGGAAACCATCTCCCTGGCCACGACCCTCTCGCTCTGGACCGACCTGCGCCCCGCTTTCGACGCCATCTACACCGGTCTGCACCGTGAGGCGCTGAACAGACGTTACGACTGGTTCGAGAGGACAGGGCACCCAAATTATGTGTTCTGGTGGGTCTCCGACGGCGTGATACCCACCTGGCGGGACGGGGTTTCCAGGATGGAGCACCTCCACGTTCACGGCTCCGCGTCGTACGCCTTCACCTTCCACAATTCGTTCGCCCCGGACGGAACTCCGACAAGAGTCAAAGGCATCGGGCCGAAGAGCGACCAGGTTCACTGACAAGGAAGCCTGAACGGCTGGGTTCGCTGTCAAACACCTCGATTGAATAATGGCGAACACCAGAAATGCCCGGATTCATCCGAGACAATCGGAGCCCAAACGTCTCAGTCAAGTCCGGGCATCCCAGGTCAGAAGCCTGCACTACCCGGACTCATCTGAGACAGGACAACAGCGACGTCCCAGCAGGCCCGGCCGGTCAGCCTGTGGGCAGAGGGCAGAGGACTCTTCCTCCCGAGCCGAAACGGACGAATCCGGGCCGCAAGGGCCGAACCCGGCCCTCTTGTCCAGCGTGGTCGGCCCGACCGTGAGCCCGACGATGACTCCTTGTCCGGGTCTGCTGCTGCTCCGGCCGCTGCCGTGTTTTCCCTTGTCCACGCTTGCTACCGGCCATGGTCAGGCTGCGGATCAGGGGTGCTCCCGCACGCTGCTTCCTCGATCATCGCCCGCCCAAGGGCGGCCCGTAGTGAAGGAGCCATCGCGATGACCACGCACCGACCACCGGCAGAGGCCCGGGGTGCCCGCCCTGGCCATGGCCCCGACCGGCACCGGGCAAGCTTCGGCAGGCTCCTGCGGGCGCCCCTGCGGAGGGCCCTTGGGATCCTCCCTTGGTGCCCGGCACCAGTAGCCTGGGGAAATCCCCTGGTCAGCTCGCAGATCCGCGCGAATTCCGAACCGTCACAACCCTCTTCTCTCCTCTTGTTGTCCGTGGTGGAGGAGATCATCGGGTTCCGGGGGCCGGACGCCTTCTCAGGCCGGGCGCGGCCAGCGGCGGCGGCCGGCCGGCCGGCGGCCGGTCGCGAGCAGCGAGGGAGCGCAGCTGATGGCGGGGAAGCGGAAGACCAACCCGGCGGGGTCGACGAATAGTTTCCGCGGCGACGTGGTGCGCGTGCTCGGGGCGCTGAAGGTCGCGACGGCTGATCAGATCCAGCGGACCGGCGCTCCGCACCTGAGCTTCCGGCACGCCGGCAAGGAGACCCCGTCGAAGCGGAAGCAGTCCCGCACCCCTCGCGCACCGGCGTGCTCTCCGACATGCGCAAGCACGGCCTGTCCGAGAACGGCGGCTTCACCGAGACCGGAGACTCCCTGCGGAACCTCACCCTCAAGGGCTGGAGGCTGCCTCCTACGAGCTGCGGCGCCCGGTGACGGAGATATGGGCTCCACCGCACGCGGCGCGGGCTCCAGCGGGGCTTCTCACCCGATGGCCGTCAACGAGACCGTGATTGCGATGCTGCGCCCGAAGCCGGACATGGCCAGGCTCACCGACGATCCGCCCCACGTCCAGGCCGCCGCCCGGGCCGCCGTCGACGGACCGGACGGCATCGGCACGATCGCCTCGTACTGGACCGAGGTCCCGCTGCCCGCCACCGGCACCTGGAACACGCCCGGCAAGGGCGGTGCCCAGGCAGACCTGGTCCTCACCCCCCCGCAGGACCAGGTGCCACTGCTGTTCATCGAGGTCGACAATTGCCACGAGATGCCGGAGGAGCTCGACAAGCTGGAGAAGTACGCCCGCTTCTTCCGGCGGAAGATGAAGGACACCGAAGGCAAGGAGCGCCCGATGTGGCGCACCCGCTGGAGCGCTCCGGACACCTGGTCCGGCGACAGGACGCATCCGCCCGTGCTGCTGGTGTTCAACCGCCTTGGTGAGCGCAACCCCAACCGCACCGTCCCGCGACTGGGCGAGCTCACCTGTGGCAGGGGCAGCGGCAGGGGCAGCGGCAGAAGGGCTTCCACGTCTACGACGGGAGGATCCCGAATCTCGCGACCGGCCTGAAGAACCTGCGCGAGCGCGGCCCGGCCAGAGCGGTGTTCCTGCGCTTCGGCCGCGATCACATGGAGCCCTTGCGGGAGGTGATCGGCAACCCCCGCCGCGAGGCGGCCGACGCCCGCGCCCGGGAAGCGGCCGTGCGTGCCCAGGAGAAGCACAAGGAAAAGGCGCGACGGGCGGTCCAGGAGCAGAAGGCAGCCGAGTGTGAGGCCCGCCGTCCCGTCTGCACCGGCTGCGGGGCGAAGTCCACCGACGAGCGCTGGGAGAAGGCGGGCGAGGGACTGGGGTACCCCCGGGGACTCCCACCCGCGGCTCTGCGACGGCTGCGAGCAGCGGGCACAGGCCGCCGTACGGCAGGCACCGGTCGGCAACGAGCGCCAGGAACAGGACCAGGCCGTGCCCGGGCAGAAGACCGGCCGCTGGTTCTCGCACCGCACCTGACCCGGGCAAGCCTCCCGCCGACCGCGTGGGCCCGAGACGGCCGGCCTCCGCCCGCCGCTACGGCTTCGACCTCGACCACCCCGTGCAGTGGGTCGAAGTCCTCTAGCGGGTTGAACGCCAGTAAAGGGAGTCGGCGACCTACCGTCTACTCGTGCCCTTCCCGGGAACGGTCCGACTTCAACCTTGACGGGCCCCAAAGGCTCGTCGAATCTAATATCAGCTGGAGGATCGTATGACCGAACATCGCATGCCTTGGGGTGACCTCGTGTCCTGGTCTCAGGAACACGACCTGCTGGCACTCCGGCTCTACGTTGTGATTTCCGAACCAACCAGCGGCCTCGGCCCGGTATTCAAGAATCTGGATCCCCACGTGGCCTATCAGACCCGCCTGGAAAATGACGGGATCATGTTCGCCGCGGGGCCGTTGGCTGACGATGCTGAGGAGCAGTGGAACGGCGAGGGTCTCTTCGTCTACCGCGCGTCCTCCCGCGAAGAGGCAGTTGAGATCGCCGAGAGCGATCCGATGCACCAGAGCGGAGCGCGTCGATTCGTTGTTCATTCCTGGCTACTGAACGAGGGCACTTATAACGTTCGGCTGTTCTACTCGGGTGGCCGGCCTGAGATTAGCTGACTCTCAAGGTAGATACTGGGTGCATGATACGGTCCGAGAGCCGTCGCGGATCCCGAAACTGCATTCCGATCCACAAGGGACGGCGATTACGTCCAGCGCATCCCGATCGCGGACAGCTGCTCCATCCGCTCCGGTGTCAGCGTCGCGGCCCTGCTGCGCCGGTTCCCGACCCATGCTCCGAGCCGGAGCCCTCGCTCCTCCTGGTCCCCGCCGACGATCCGTTCGACGTGCTTCCCCGGGACCTGAAGGTGGCCTTCGCGCTCGTAGTACTGCTTGGCGGCCTCATAGTTCATCGCTCATTTCGGCTGACCGACGACAGCGGGGCCGGTCAGGATCAACCGATGGGATCGTCCTGTCCGGCCCCGCTGTTGTCCATA
>NZ_MAUD01000471.1 GCF_001700515.1 Streptomyces lushanensis | reverse complement strand
CCGCCCGGCGGCCGGCCGCCGCGGCGGCGTCCCGCACCCGGCCGAACTGCCGCTCCGTGTCCTCGATGGAGGCGAACGGCATGTTGAACTCGTCCGCGTACCGGGCGGTGAGCCGCGGCGTGCGCGTGGCGCCGTGCCCGCCGATCAGGATCGGCACCTTGCCCTGCGCGGGCTTGGGCAGCGCGGGCGAGTCGGTCAGCTGGTAGTACGTGCCGTCGTGGTCGAAGGTCTTGCCGGGCTCCGTCGCCCAGAGCCCGGTCACGATCGCGAGCTGCTCCTCCAGCCGGTCGAACTTCTCCTTCGGGAAGGGAATGCCGTACGCGGTGTGCTCCTCCTCGAACCAGCCCGCGCCCAGGCCCAGTTCGACCCGGCCTCCGGACATCTGGTCGACCTGTGCGACCTGGACGGCCAGCACGCCCGGCAGCCGGAACGTGGCGGCCGTCATCAGCGTGCCGAGCCGGATCCGCTGGGTCTCCCTGGCCAGCCCGGCCAGGGTGATCCAGGCGTCCGTCGGCCCCGGGAGCCCGTCGCCGGATCCCATCCTCAGATAGTGATCCGACCGGAAGAACGCGTCGAAGCCGAGGGCCTCGGTGGCCCTGGCCACGGTCAGCAGGGTCTCGTAGGTCGCCCCTTGCTGGGGCTCGGTGAAGATTCGAAGATCCATGCACCTATCCTGCACCCTCGAACCGCCGGCCTCCTTCCGGCTCCCGTGCGGCCAGTCTGCGCAGCATCCCGCCCACCCGGTCGCTCGACTCGTCGGCGGCGTCGATCGCCTCGATGCACTGCCAGTACAGCCCCTCCTCGTCCGTGGCACAGGCCACCGCGACCAGTGCGATGCCCACCTCGCCCAGCAGCTCGCCCAGCCCGGTCAGCGCACCCCTCGTGTCCCGCACCCCGGAGAGCTGTGCCGCCCGTGTCCCGCCGGGACAGAGCCCCGGCTGATCCGGCGATCCGCAGCCGCGCCCGCCGGCCTCGCCCAGCTCCCGTGCCTCGCCTCTCAGTTCCTGTGGTCCGCTCAGGGCCAGCCGGTGGCCGATCGCCTGCGCGAGGGCCTGCGCCTGGCAGGCCTCCGTGATCACGTCCAGCGCCTCCGCGCTCCCCGCCAGGGCATGCCGGCTCACTCCGATGAGCCGTTCCGCATCCATGCACAGCCCCCGTTCATACGACAATCCTGCCCATTCACTCCACTACCCAGAGTGAGGTAACGGCGACAGAAAGGCCAGAGCAATGCGGAAATCTCTGGACAGCGAGCTCAATGTGTATAACTCAGTCACTCCGCAGAGTGACGATCATGGTGAATCAGGCCCCACCGAAGGGCGCTTGGGCGGAAAGCGGACCTCATTCCGGTCGATCTTGGCCGCGAGCACCGCGAGCACGTCGACATCCAGCACCTCGCAGAGCTGGAGCAGATAGGCGAGCACATCGGCGACCTCGTCGGTCACCCGGTGGGCCGTCCCGGGGTCCTCCATCACCCGCGCGGACTGCTCCGGCGTCAGCCACTGGAAGATCTCCAGCAGTTCCGAGGCCTCGACGCTGAGCGCCGCCACCAGGTTCTTGGGGGTGTGGTAGGGCTCCCAGTCGCGCGCCGCCGCGAACTCGGCCAGCCTGCGCTGCAATCCGGCTACGTCGTGTTCCGTCACGCGTCCAGGGTATTCCGCCCGGGTCCGGCCGGATCGGGGAGCACCCACCGCCGGAGCACCCGACGCCGGAGCACTCGCCGCCGGAGCACCCGACGCCGAGCGTCCAACGCCGGAGCGGCCGATGTCGTCGCGGGCTCGCGCGCCCGGCGGGTTCGGGACGCCAGGCCCCGGCTCCGCCACCGCCGGCCGTTCCGCCCGGACGGCCCCTACGACCCGGGGACGGCCTCCGCCGCGATGCCCTCGACCTCCGTACCGATCGGCGCCAGCAGGAAGACATTCCTGTCGACCCGGTGCATCCCGCTGCCGAGACCGAAGACGACCCCGCTGCTGAAGTCCAGGATGCGCTTGGCCACATCGGGCTCCGCGCCGGTCAGATCGAGCAGCACCGGAATCCGTGCGATGAGATGGTCGGCGACCTCCCGCGCGTCGCCGAACACCTGCACCCGAAGGACGATGAAGCGCCGGTTCTCCGCCGCGTAGTCGCGTGTGACGGCCCGGTGGTCGACCCGGGAAGGCCACTCGTCGCGGCCACGCAGCGGAACGACCTGAGCGAGTCCCTCCCACTGCTCGTCGGTGGCGTCGAACTCGCCGTATCTGCCGTACCTGCTCACCGGACCACCCCGCCCCTGCGCTGAGTCTGCATCCGGCCATCCTCTCGCCCCTCACTCGTTCGGCCCAACAGCGACACGGCCCGGCCGACGACGTAAACCGGCGGGACTCCGGCCCGGGGCCGCGGTCCCGTCCGCTCACGGGGACATCCCTCCCGGCACGCCGTCCCGCGCGGTGCCGGGGGCCGTCTCAACGCGGCGTCGGGTACGCCCTCCTCACCTCCAGACCGGCCGGCGCCTCGATGTGCGCCGTGCCGTCGGCGTCGACCGAGATGTCCAGCCGTCCGCCCGCGACATCGAGGCCCGTCACCGCCAGCGGCCGGTACGCCTCGGCGAACCCGGGTGCGACGGTGAGTGTGCCGCCGGGCACATCGGCGCTGAGTCCCAGCACGGACTGGAGCACCAGTACGGACGACGCCGCCGCCCAGGCCTGCGGACGGCAGGACGCCGGATACGGCGCGGGCCAGGCGTCGCTCGCCGCGCCGTGCCCGGCGAAGAGCTCGGGAAGACGCGCCTCGAAGCCCGCGGACGCGGTCAGCAGACCCGCCGAGAGCGACGCGGCCTCGTCGGGGAATCCGGCCCTGACCAGACCGTGCACGGCGATCGCGGTGTCGTGCGGCCAGATGGAACCGATGTGGTAGCCGTACGGGTTGTAGCCCACGGAGTCGCTGCTCAGGGTGCGCAGCCCATGCCCGGAGTCGAGATCGGCAGAGCCGAGCCGGGCGGCCAGCAGCGCGCTCTCCTCCTGGTCGAGCAGACCCGTGCCCAGCAGATGACCGAAGCCCGAGGTGACCGAGTCCACCGGCTTCCCGTCGCGGTCGAGGGCGACGGCCGGATAGGGACCGCGCTCGTCCTCCACCCAGAAGTGGGCGCGGAACCGGTCGCGCAGCCGCTCGGCCCACTCCTCCCACTCGTCGGCGCCGGGCCGGCCGAAGGCGCGCAGCAGCGCGGCGCCGCCGCGGGCCGCCTCGTAGGCGTACGCCTGGACCTCGCACAGCGCGATCGGGGCGCGGGCCAGCCGGCCGTCGCGGTGCCGGATGGCATCGCCCGAGTCCTTCCAGCCCTGATTGGCCAGGCCCCGTCCGGTGAGGTCGATGTACTTCAGGAAGCCGTCGCCGTCGGCGTCGCCGTGGTCGCGCATCCAGGCGAGCGCGGACTCGGCGTTCGGCAGGAGCTGTTCGACCTGCTCGGGCGCGAGGCCCCAGCGCCAGGAGTCGTGCAGCAGGGTGACCCAGAGCGGAGTGGCGTCGACCGTGCCGTAGTAGCTGGGCGGCAGGGCGAAGCCGTCGTGGAACTCCTGGGCGGCGCGGCGCACTTCGTGCAGGATCTTGCCCGGCTGCTCCAGGGTCTGCGGGTCGGACGCGGTGCCCTGGCGGCGGGCGAGGGTACGCAGCGTACCGGCGGCGAGTCCGGTCCCCAGCGGCAGCAGCATACGGGCCGCCCACAGGGAGTCCCGGCCGAAGAGCGTGAGGAACCAGGGGGCGCCCGCGGCCAGGAACTGGTCCTCGGGCGCCCCCTGGTTCCTCA
>NZ_MAUD01000470.1 GCF_001700515.1 Streptomyces lushanensis | reverse complement strand
CGAACTGCTCGTCCGTCAGCCCGTCCAGCTCGATGCCCAGCGCCTCGCACTCCTTGACGCACTCCCCCGCGACCTCGTGCGCCACCCGGAACGGAACGCCCTGGCGGACCAGCCACTCGGCGATGTCCGTGGCGAGCGAGAAACCGGCCGGGGCCAGTTCCTCCATCCGCGCCCGGTTGACGGTGAGCGTCGCCATCATCCCGGTGAAGGCCGGCAGCAGGACCTCCAGCTGGTCGCAGGAGTCGAAGACGGGCTCCTTGTCCTCCTGGAGATCGCGGTTGTACGCGAGCGGCAGGCCCTTCAGGGTGGCCAGCAGCCCGGTGAGATTGCCGATGAGGCGGCCCGACTTGCCGCGCGCCAGCTCCGCGATGTCCGGGTTCTTCTTCTGCGGCATGATCGAGGAACCGGTGGAGAAGGCGTCGTGCAGGGTGACGAAGGAGAACTCCTTCGTGTTCCAGAGGATGACCTCCTCGGCGATCCGCGACAGATTGACACCGATCATCGCGGTGACGAAGGCGAACTCGGCGACGAAGTCGCGCGAGGCCGTGCCGTCGATGGAGTTGCCGACGGAGCCGCGCTCGAAGCCGAGGTCCGCGGCGACCGCCTCCGGG
>NZ_MAUD01000469.1 GCF_001700515.1 Streptomyces lushanensis | reverse complement strand
GGATCGCGGTCACCACGCCCGTGCTCCGGAGCTCGGGCGCGAGGGCGCCGCAGAGCATCACCGCCAGCACACTGATCACCAGCACCTCGGCGGCGATCCGGGGGCGGGCCCGCAGCGCGACCAGGAAGACGGTCAGGGCCTGGACGACGAATCCGCCGGCGGTCCAGGACAGCGAGGTGCCGACGACGGGCCGCGCGAGCGAGGCGACCACGACCATGGTGATCGTCGAGGCCCACCAGGCCAGCACCGGCAGGAACGGGGCGGTGACCAGCGACGCCGACTGGATCACGGCGAGCAGAACGGCGACGGGCACACCGATCCGGTAGTCGAAGGCGTACTGATTCGTGTTGAGCACGAACAGGAGCGGCGCGAGCACCACGAGCGGCGACACGAGCGCGGGCCGCCATTCCAGCCAGCGGGACCGCCCCACGCGCGGTGGCGCAACCGCGGCCGTCGTCCACAGGTCAGCGCGCAGCGCGCTCGCCGCCGCCCGCGTGGTGTCGGCCGGCCGCGCCCGGTCGTACCACCTCTTCAGGCCCTTCACAGAAGTCCGCGCGGGATTCGTCACGCGATTGAGCCTAAGCACGCCCTGCCCCCGTCCGCGGGGCGGGACGCCCCTCGCTCATGACCTGACCGCTCACGACCTGACCACTCTTGCCCTGACCGCTCACGCCCCGGCCGCTCATGACCTGGCCACTCGTCTCCCGGGGCCGGTGGCTCCGCCTCGGTTCGGGCGTCCGCCGCCGATCCTGCTCGTACGTACGGAACGCCGCCCAGCACACCAGCAGCGCCATCGCGAACACCGGCAGCCAGCCGAGCCGGGCGAGCACCCAGCCGGCTCCGTCCGGCACGGTGTGCAGACCGGGCAGGGTGCCGCCCGCCCACAGACCGAGGGCGGTGACCGCGATCATCGCGGTCTGGTGCCAGAGGAACACCGTCATCGCGGACAGATTCAACAGCGCCACCGCCGCCCAGGCCACCGGCCGTACCAGCCACCGGCGCAGCGGTCCGAGCAGCAGGAGGGCCGCCCCGCACTGGGCCAGACCGAAGGTGACGGCCGCCAGGGTCGGCGGGTCGAGATTGGAGATCGCGGCGCCCGGCACACCGACCATGGACGCCGGGTAGCCGGCGAAAAGGATCAGTACGGCGGTGGCGGCGCCGCCGCCGATCAGCAGCGTCCAGCCCGTCGTCCGTCCCGGCACACCGCGCCGCGCCCAGAGCGCGCCGAGGCAGTACGGCACGAGCCAGCCGGCCGCCACATTGAGCCATCCCAGCCGGTCCAGCCCGCCGAGCCACTCCGGACCACCGGCGCCGCCGGAGCCCGCCGGGCCGAACCGGAACAGGTCCACGTAGAGCACGACGGCGAGCGGCCACAGCGGATGCAGTCGCGCGACCAGCGGCGTCGCCGCGGTCAGCGCCGCGAAGACCAGCAGAAACCAGAGCGGCGAGAGAATCAGCCGGTAGAGGGTCCGTACGGTCTCGAAGCCGACGCCCGAGGCCAGCATCACGCCCGTGGCCACCGCCCACACCGCCATCACGGCGGCGACCGGCCTGAACAGCCGTACCATCCGGGTGCCGAGCCACTCCCCGTACGTCGTGCCCCGGGCGCGGGCCGACGCGCAACTCTTCACGGCCATCTGGCCGCCGACCAGGAAGAAGACCGCGAGCGTCTGGAACACCCAGGATATCGGGGCCAGTTGGGGCATGTACCGGAGCGGGCTGCTGCCGTGCACGGTGCCGCTGTCGGCGACCAGGGAGGTCACCAGCCAGTGCCCGAGCACCACACCGAGGATGGCGAAGGCCCGCAGCGCGTCGACGGCGCGGTCGCGGCCGGGCGGGGTGGCGGAGTCGATCCGCAGGACGAGGTCACGCACGACGGCCGCCCTCGGAGGGGAGTCGGCCGACGGGCCCGGAAGGGACAGGGCCGGTGGGAGTCTCCCCCGAGACGATCCTGGCGAGGTTCCGCAGCGACAGGGACCCGGGCCTCAGATAGTCGCTGTGCCCGCCCGCTCCCGCGTCGAAGATCCGGGCGCCGAACTCCTCCGCCAGCGGATCCGGCCCGAACCCCAGGGTGAAGAAAGGCAGTTGGAGCCGCGCGTGCGGTATGCCGGCGATCCAGTCGTCGGCGCCGCGGCCCGCCCAGACGGTGGCCGTGGTCCGCAGGTCGCCGACACTGTCGACGCCGGTGCCGGGGCTGCCGTACAGAACGATCCCGTCCGTCCGCAGGCCCGGGGCGGCCAGCGCGCACACCACGGAACCGTAGGAGTGACAGAGCAGCGTGGTCCGGGCGGTGGGCCTGGCGGCACGCAACTCGCCCAGGAAGCCGCGGAGCCGGGGCACCGCGTCATGAGCGCGTCCCGGCGTCAGCGCCTCGGGGCTCACCGTGCCGGGCGTCCTGTAGCCGAGCCAGGCGACGACGGCGGCTCCGTCGCCCAGCTCCCGCCGCAGCGCCATGGCTCCGGCGCGGAAGCGCCCGTACCGGTCCAACCCGGTGTCCGAGCCCGGCACCAGTACGGCGATCCGCCCGGCGTCCGCCAGATCCCCGAAGACCTCGGCGGTGCGTCCGCCGTCGCGGCCGTCGAAGGAGAGGAAGTGGCGTCCCGCCTCCGCCATGGCGTGCAGCGCGGCGGCCCGTCTCCGGTCGCCGTGACGGGCGGCCGTCCGTTCGGCCGCGCGGACGCCGGCGCGGTTGGCGGCGTACCGCGCGTCGAGCGCGGCGCGGAGGACGGCGGGTGCCGCCGCCGTCAGCGGGGCGAGCGGGACCGGCGCCGGCGCCGGAACGTCCGCCGGACGGGCCGCACCCGACACCGGAACCGCCACCGACGCGGTGACGAGGGCGGCTAGCAGGGCGCGGCGTGGGCGGCCGCCGAGGAGGCGGTGGCCGCGCGAGCGGCTCCTGCGCGGGCGTGGCGCCATGGGTGGTCCTTCCGTGCCGGATGTCTTTCGTGCTTCCGGTAGGGAAGGTACGGAGCGCGCCCCGTGGTCGGCGTCCCGCCGGGGAGCTCATCTCACGTGTAGCTCCGAGGTACTACGGGGGCTCCGAAGTACTACGGGGGCCGCTCCGGGGGCCACTGCGGCGGACTGCCGCGGGGCTGCCCCGGCGGCTGCGCGAAAGGGGGTCTGCCGGACCCCCGGCAGAGCCGGGCCCCTCTGGCACCCCGGCAAGGGCACCCGGCCGGTGTTGGCTGGAGGGGTACTTCCCCGGAACACCGTGGGAGGTACTCCCCGGAACACCGCGCAGGAAGGCCATCCCATGACGGAGCCGACACTCGTCACCACTCCCTTCGACGCCCGGTCCACCGCCGCCGAAGTGGTGGCCGGCATCGATCTCGCCGGCCGCCGTGCCGTCGTGACCGGCGCGGCCTCCGGTATCGGTGTCGAAACCGCACGGGCGCTCGCCGGCGCGGGCGCGGAGGTCACCCTGGCGGTACGGAACACCGCGGCCGGCGAGGAGGTCGCCGAGGACATCAGGGCGAGCACCGGCGACGCGAAGGTCCATGTCGCGGCGCTCGATCTCGGCGACCAGGGCTCCGTCGAGTCGTTCGTCGCCGCGTGGGACGGCCCGCTCCACATCCTCGTCAACAACGCGGGAGTGATGACGCCTCCCGAGACCCGGACACCGGAGGGCTGGGAGCTCCAGTTCGCCACCAACCACCTCGGCCACTTCGCGCTCACCACCGGACTGCGCCCCGCGCTGGCGGCGGCCGGCCGGGCCCGTGTCGTGGCGCTCAGCTCGGTGGGACATCTCGGAAGCCCGGTGGACTTCGACGACATCGACTTCGTCTCGCGCCCGTACGATCCCGGGACCGCCTACGCCCAGTCCAAGACGGCCAACGTCCTCTTCGCGGTCGAGGCGAACCGGCGCTGGGCCGGCGACGGCATCACCGTCAACGCGGTGCATCCCGGGGCCATCCTGTCGAACCTGACGCGGCACATGGACAAGGAGCAGCTCGCCGGTGTGATCGCGAGCGGCGCGTATGTCTTCAAGACGCCCGAGCAGGGGGCGGCCACATCCGTGCTGGTCGCGACCTCGCCACAGCTCGAAGGCGTGGGCGGCCGGTACTTCGAGGACTGCGGCGAGGCCCGCCGCCATGTCCCGGACGGCCCGCGCGAAGGGGTCGCGGACCACGCGCTCGACGCCGGTGCGGCCACCCGCCTGTGGCAGGTGTCGCTCGACAGGATCGCCGAGTCGAAGCGCCTGCGGAGCGCGTGAGCGCGGTGTGACCTGACGCGCCGGCCCGGTGCGGCTCACCGGGCCCGTGCGGCTCACCGGCGCCCACGGCGCCCACGGCTCACCTGCCCTTGGGACGGGCGCGTACATGCATCCGTTCGCCCTGCTGTCCGAACAGGCTGAGGAACTCGACCGGTTCCGGGCCCGCGCAGGCGAAGACGTGGGGGGTACGGGTGTCGAACTCGGCGGCCTCACCCGCGGTGAGCACGAGATCGTGCTCACCCAGCAGCAGCCGCAGCCGGCCGGCCAGGACGTAGAGCCACTCGTATCCCTCGTGCACCCGCTGCTCCAGGTCCGAGCGGCCACCCGCCTGAGGAAGCAGGACCAGCTTGTACGCCTGGAGCCCGCCGAGATGGCGGGTCAGCGGTACGAAGGTCATGCCGTCACGGGTGAAGGGACGCGGGTGGACACGCGGATCGCCCGTCGGCGGCGCGTCCACCAGTTCGTCCAGGGGCACGCCGTACGCCTTCGCCAGCGGCAGCAGCAGTTCCAGGGTGGGCTTGCGCCGCCCGGACTCCAGGCGCGACAGCGTGCTGAGGGAGATCCCCGTCGACTCGCTGAGCTCGGCCAGTGTGGTGCCACGGTCCCGGCGCAGGGCCCGCAGACGCGGGCCCACGGCGGTCAGGACGGTGGAGAGGTCGTCGTCTGCCATTCCTCCATTTGCCGCCCCGGCAACAATATTTGTCAAACGGCGCACCCCGGGCGGAGTATCTCCGGTGGACGGAGGTACGTCACATGAGTCAACAAAAACGGCATACCGCCACGGGTGTCGCTCACGATGGTGAACGGCGTCAGGACGGCCGGACCGGTCAGGACGGCCAGGACGGCCAGGACGGTCAAGCCGAGCGGGACGAGCAGGAGCGCCGGAACCAGCAGGACAGCCGGAACCGGCGGGACCGGCGGGACGGCCGGGATCTCCGGGACGTCGTGGTCATCGGCGGCGGAGCGGCCGGGCTGAGCGGCGCGCTGACGCCGGCGCGGGCGCGCCGCTCGGTGCTGGTGATCGACGCGGGCCGGCCACGTGCTGGTGATCGACGCGGGCCGGCCACGCAACGCACCCGCGTCCCAGGTCCACACCTATCTGGGCCAGGAGGGGACCCCGCCCTCACGGCTGCTGGCCACCGGACGCGAGGAGGTGACCGGTTACGGCCGGCGCGGTCCATGAGCCGGAGCGGCATGGCCTCGCGCGGGCGGCACCCCTCCCCTGGAAACCGGCATGGCACACCGGCACGGCACACCCGCACAGCATCGACGAAAGAGGGACGACAGCGATGACCGAGCACCCTTCCGCGACCGACCACCATTGCGCCTCGCACCAGAGGCCCACGGCGCACGAGAAGCCCCACGAAAAGCCCCTCTCGCCCGAGGACTTCGCCTCGTTCGAGGAGTACTGGGACGACCGCTACGGCCAGAGCGACCGGATCTGGAGCGGGCGGCCCAACTCCGTCCTGGTACGCGAGACAACAGGCGCGACCCCGGGCCGGGCCCTTGACCTGGGATGCGGCGAGGGGGCCGACGCGGTCTGGCTCGCGCGGCAGGGATGGCGGGTCACCGGCACCGACGTCTCCGGTGTCGCCCTCGGCCGCGCGGCGGAACACGCGGAGGCGGAGGGTGTCGCCGACCGGATCGAGTGGCAGCGGCACGATCTCGCGGTCTCCTTCCCCGAGGGCGGTTTCGACCTTGTCTCGGCCCAATATCTGCACTCCTACGGCGACATGCCCCGCGAGAAGATCCTGCGGACCGCCGCGTCGGCCGTCGCACCCGGCGGAACACTGCTGATCGTCGGACACGGGGGATTCGCCCCCTGGGAGGAGAACCCCCACCCCGAGATCCACTTCCCCACGCCCGAGGAGGTCCTCGAATCCCTCGATCTGGCGGAGGGCGAGTGGGAGGTGCAGATCTGCGAGGAGCACGAGCGGCAGCAGAACGGACCCGACGGACGGCCGGGCCACCGTACGGACAACACCCTCAAGGTCAGGCGCCTGACGGGCCGCTGAGCCACGGGCGCGCGGGCCTGCGGAGTCCGCCCGGCACGAACCGGGCGGACTCCGCAGGCCC
>NZ_MAUD01000047.1 GCF_001700515.1 Streptomyces lushanensis | reverse complement strand
GGTTAAGGCTCCCAGTAGACGACTGGGTTGATAGGCCGGATATGGAAGCCAGGTGACTGGTGGAGTTGACCGGTACTAATAGGCCGAGGGCTTGTCCTCAGTTGCTCGCGTCCACTGTGTGGTTCCCGGGTTGCGAACAGTCGCACCGGTTGAACCAGTATGTACTCAATTGAAGAGTGTGCTTGTTCGCTAAGTGCCGATATCCCGCTCCGGCGGGGTGGCCCGATAGGGTTTCGGTGGTCATAGCGTGAGGGAAACGCCCGGTTACATTCCGAACCCGGAAGCTAAGCCTCACAGCGCCGATGGTACTGCAGGGGGGACCCTGTGGGAGAGTAGGACACCGCCGAACAATCTTTCAAGGACCCATGGTCCAGCGTTCATGCTGGACCATGGGTCCTTTTTTGTTTTCCCTGTTCTGTTTGCTCTCCCTGCTATCCCCCTTTCACCTGAAGCGCATCGGAAGGCCGACTGCGCGAGAATGACTGCGGTACCCGAAGACAGGAGCCCAACCGATGTCCCCCAACTCCTCCGACGACCGTCCCGAGCGCGATCAGCGCCGCCGGGACAGCGGTGACCGGGGCGGCTTCCGCGGAGGCCGTGACGATCGCGATCGCGGTCCGCGACGTGATGATCGGGACCGTGGTGGTTTCCGTCGTGACGACAGCAGTCGCCGTGATGACACCCGCCGTGACGACCATCGGCGCGATGACAACCGGGGCGGCGGGTATCGCGGTGGACGCGACGACCGGCCCGCCGGACCGCGTCGCGAGGACGACCGCGGTGGTCGTCCCAGCTCCAGTTCCGGTGCCGGCGGCGGTGGTTACGGCCGCCGTGACGACCGTGGCGGCCGGCCTGCCGGTGGTGGCAGCGGTGGCGGCGGCGGTTATCAGCGGCGCGACGACCGTCCCGGCAGCGGTCCTCGCCGAGACGACCGGTCCGGTGCTCCGCGGCGTGACGACCGACGCGATGACAGGCCCGGCTTCCGTCGTGATGAACGACGGGACGACCGGCCTGCCTTCCGTCGGGACGACCGCGCCGGTGGCCCCCGACGTGACGACCGTCCCAGTGGTCCCCGGCGTGACGACCGGCCGAGCGGTCCTCGTCGTGACGACCGTCCCGGTGGTGCTCGGCCCAGTTTCGGTTCCGGTGCCGGCGGGGGTGGTTACGGCCGCCGTGACGACCGTCCCAGCAGCGGTGGCCCTCGCCGGGACGACCACCGCCCGAGCGGCCCGCGTCGCGACGACCGTCGTGACGACAGCCGCCGCGACGATCGCCGTGACGACCGCCCCGCGTTCCGCCGTGACGACAACCGGGGCGGTGGCGGTGGTGGCAGCTACGGCCGTCGTGACGACCGGCCGAGCGGTCCTCGCAGGGACGACCGTCCCACTGGTCCCCGTCGTGACGACCGGCGTGACGACCGGCCCGCGTTCCGCCGGGACGACCGGCGTGACGACCGTCCCAGCGGTCCGCGCAGGGACGACAGCCGTAGCGGGGCAGGGCGCCCCAGCGGGCCCGGCGGTGGCACTGGCGGTGGCTACGCCCGCCGTGACGACCGTGGTGGCCGGCCCACGGGCGGGGGTGGCGTCGGCGGCGGTTACGGCCGTCGCGACGACCGGGACCGCGGTGACCGCGACCGCGGTGGATACCGCGGTCGCGACGACAACCGCCGTGGCGGGTACGAGCGCCGTGACGACCGGGACCGCGACCGTGACCGGGAGCCGATCAAGCGGCTGCCGATCCCGGACGACGTCACCGGCGAGGAGATCGACAAGAGCGTCCGCCAGGAGCTGATGAGCCTGCCCAAGACGCTTGCCGACGACGTCGCCAGAAACCTCGTCATGGTCGCCCAGCTCATCGACGAGGACCCGGAGCAGGCCTACGCGTACTCCCGTATCGCGCTGCGGCTCGCCTCCCGGGTCGCCGCCGTACGGGAGGCGGCGGGCTTCGCCGCCTACGCCACGCAGAAGTACGCCGAGGCGCTGGCCGAGTTCAGGGCCGCGCGTCGGATGACCGGGAATGTCGACCTGTGGCCCGTCATGGCGGACTGCGAGCGCGGACTCGGCCGTCCTGAACGGGCGATGGCGATGGCAGGCGAGCCCGAGGTGCAGAAGCTCGACAAGGCGGGCCAGGTCGAGATGCGGCTGGTCGCGGCCGGTGCCCGCAGGGACATGGGACAGATCGACGCCGCCATCGTGACGCTCCAGAGCCCCGAGCTGGCGTCCAACTCCGTTCAGCCGTGGACCGCTCGGCTGCGCTACGCGTACGCCGACGCCCTGCTGTCGGCCGGGCGCGAGGACGAGGCCCGCGAGTGGTTCGCCAAGACGATCGAGGCGGACAAGGACGGCGCGACGGACGCGTCGGACCGGCTCGCGGAGCTGGACGGCGTGGAGTTCGTGGACGCCATGGCCGAGGACGACGAGACCGAGGACGTCGAGGCCGACGGGAACGATGAGAACGACGAAGAGGACGAGGACGTCATCCTCGTTCTCGACGTCGAGGACACCGACGAGGACAGCGCCGACGACCTCGTCGACGACGAGGACGAACGCGACGAACCCGACGCCGGGCAGCGACCGTTGAGCTGAGTCGAGCCGATACGTGTGGGCGGTACTCCTCCCGGGGTGCCGCCCACACGTATGTGCGCCGTCAGTGGCCCGGGGCGAGACTTCGCAGCACCAGCCCCGTCGCCGGCTTGGGTCCGAAGGACGTCGACTTGCGGGGCATCATCACGCCCTGGCGCGCCAGTTCCCGTACGACCTCCTCGCGCACCGGGTGCAGCAGGACCGCCGTACTGCCGTCCCGTTCCGCCTTGTCGACGGCCGCCGCCGTGTCGTGGATGTACGCGATGTGCTCGGGCGCGTCGGGGATCCGCCAGAGGTGGTCCAGCAGCGTGGAGTGCAGGACCGTCGCGTCCAGCGCCCGCCAGGCCGCGGGCCGGTCGACGGGCACCGTACGCGCCAGCAGCTCCTGGTCCGGACGGTCGACCAGACGGAAGCGGCCGTTCCCGGCGAGCAGGAACGCGTTGCCCAGGGCGGCGGCGTCGGCGAGGGCGTCGAGCGCCTCAGGGAGCGAGCCGCCGACCGTACGGACACGGAAGAAGCCGGAGAGCGCCTCGACCGCGCGGTCGACGGGCAGTTGGTGCAGCACTCGGTGGATGGCGCGGACCTGGAGGGGATAGCGCGCCGTGTCGATCAGCAGGACCAGCCCGTATCCCCACGGCCCGGGTTCCGCGTGCTCGTCGCGCAGCCTCAGATAGGTCGCCCAGCGGTGGTGGCCGTCGGCGATCAGGGCCTGGTGGTGGCCCAGGTCGTCGGCGATCTCCAGGAGGTCGCCGGGATCGGTCACCGACCACAGCCGATGGCGGAAGCCGTCCTCCGTGGTGGTGGCGAGGAGCGGGGGGCGGCGGACGGCGCGCTCGATGACGCCCGCCGTGCCCGCTGTGCCCGCCGTGCCCGCTGTGCCCGTCGTACCCGGTGCGCCCGGCGGGCCGGTGGTCACCTCGCCGCCGCTGCGGTACGTCAGCAGCAGCGGTTCCAGATTCGCGGCGGTGGCCCGCATCAGGTCCGCGCGGTCCGCCACGACATCCGGCATGACGTCCTCATGAGGCAGCACGATGCCGTCCGACGGCGACGAGAGCGCCAGTGCCCCGATCACCCCTCGCTGCACCAGCTCGCCCTTGCACTGCTCGTACACGTACAGCGCGGGCTCCGGGTCCGGCGCGAGGACGCCCTCGGAAAGCCAGCGCGCCAGCGTCCGGGCCGCCTGGCGGTGGCGTTCGCCGGGCGTGGCGGCCTGCGGCAGGATCAGCCGGACGATGTTGTGCGGATCCGCCGATTCCAGGTGGTGCAGTCCGTCCGGCCGCACGACCACGTCGTACGGCGGAGAGGTCACGGCGGAGAGACTGCCGACCCGTTCGGGGACATAGCGGAGCCCATGGAACGGAATCAGCCGCAGCCCCTTGTCCGCAGGACCTGTTGTGTTCATCAGGGCATCGTATGTGGGGTGTGGGGAATGAGCGATGATCGGGAGAGAAGCACCATGGAGCAGGTGGGTTCGACGGACATGCCGTGTGGACGGCACGAGCGAGGAACGGACGGCGGATGAGCGAGCAGAGCAGGACCAGGCCGAGCGGGAGTACGACCGCGCTGCACAGGGCGTACGACACCGCTCTGCTCGATCTCGACGGTGTGGTGTACGCGGGCGGGGAAGCCGTCGCGCACGCCGTCGAGTCGCTCCGTACGGCCCGGGACGCCGGGATGCGTCTCGCGTATGTCACCAACAACGCGCTGCGCACGCCCGCCGCCGTCGCGGCGCATCTCACCGAACTCGGCGCGCCGGCCGAGCCGGCCGATGTCATCACCTCGGCGCAGGCGGTCTCCCGGCTGATCGCGGAGCAGTTCCCGGCCGGATCCAAGGTGCTGGTGATCGGCGGCGAGGGGCTGCGGGTCGCGCTGCGCGAGCGCGGACTCGATCCCGTGGAGTCGGCCGACGACGATCCGGTCGCCGTGGTGCAGGGATACGGCGGTCCCGATCTGACCTGGGGACGGTTCGGTGAGGCCTGCTGCGCGATCAACCGCGGTGTGCCGTGGTTCGCGTCCAACACGGATCTGACGATTCCGAGCGCGCGCGGGATCATGCCGGGCAACGGCGCCGCGGTGGAGGTCGTACGGATCGCCACGGGCGCCGTCCCGCAGGTCGCGGGCAAGCCGCTGCCGCCCATGCACCGCGAGACCATTCTGCGGACCGGGGCGCGGCGGGCGCTGGTGGTGGGGGACCGGCTGGACACGGATATCGAGGGGGCGTTCAACGGAGACGTGGACTCGTTGCTCGTACTGACCGGGGTGACGGACGCGGCGCGGCTTCTGGCCGCCGAGCCGAGGCACCGGCCGACCTATGTGGACGAGGATCTGCGCGGACTGCTGACCGGGCAGCCCGAAGTGGCCGTGACGGGCGACGGGTTCGGCTGCGGCGGATGGACCGCTTCGGTCGCCGGGCACGCGCTGGCGCTGGACGGGGACGGTACGGCGGCGGACGGGCTGCGCGCGCTGTGCGCGGCGGCCTGGACGGAGGCGGGCGACGGTTCCAGCACGCTGGACGCGGGCAAGGCTCTGGCGAGGCTGGGGCTGTAGAACGCGGAGGTCGCGCGGACGGCGGTCGCGGAGGGGCCGGGGAAGGC
>NZ_MAUD01000468.1 GCF_001700515.1 Streptomyces lushanensis | reverse complement strand
GCCGCTACCTCCTGGTCCGCCTGACCGACCTGGCAACCCGCCTTCTGCCCCGTACAGCCCGCCCCGGCATCGCCCTCGCCATCACCTTTACCCCCTGAACCACCGTCCTGGCCCACCCCACCCTGCCCGAGGAACGCCTCCCATGAGTACACCGCCCACCACCAGTCATGCCGCACAGCCCGTCTCCACCGAATCCGATTCGCAGCAGGAGAGACGGGGAAAGTGGCGGCGCCCCTCACGGCGCCGTACGTGGCTGATCCGTACCGCCGTCGCGCTGGTCGCGCTGTGGGTCCTGGCCACGGCCGGCATCGGCACTTTCGTCTTCCACTCCGCGATACAGCGGGCCGCACCACTCGGCACGATCGCCGCCGAGGGCGCGGACGGCATGGCGCTCACCATGGCCAACGCCCGCAAGGAGGGATGGAAGTGGATCACCGCGACGCCGCACGAGCGGTGGACACAACAACAAGGTGACGACGTGGAGACGGTCGGATACTGGTTCCCCGCGGTGAAGAAGACCACCCGCACCGTCGTACTGCTCCACGGGCACCGGGCCGATGCCTCGCTGATGGGAGAACTCGGCGCTTCCTACCGGGCGCGCGGCTTCAACGTCTTCATGGCCGACGCCCGCGGGCACGGCATGAGCGGCGGCGACTACGCCGGCATGGGCCACCTCGACCAGAACGACTACATCGGCTGGCTGAAGCGCCTGGTGAACACCGTCGGCAACGAGGCGCAGATCCTGCTCCACGGCATCTCCATGGGCGGCTCCACCGCCCTCATGCTCAGCGCCCACCCCCAGTTGCCCTCCCAGGTCAAGGCCGTCATCGACGACTGCGGCTACACCTCCGTCAACGACGAGTTCACCTACCAGGTACGCGAGGTGGCCAACGTGCCGGCGTTCATCCCGGCCGTCGCCGTCGCCAGCCTGGAGACCAGGCTCAGCGCTGGCTACTGGTTCGCCGACGCCGACGCGCTCACAGCCGCCGGCAAGACCCGGCTGCCGGTCTTCGTCATCCACGGCGACGCCGACACCTACAACCCCACCTGGATGAGCAAGAAGATCTACAACGCGGTGAAGTCCCCCAAGCAACTGTGGCTCGTACCGGGCGCGGAACACGGCGAGTCCTTCTTCACCCACCGCACCGAGTACGAACAGCGCACCACCGACTTCTACAACCGCCACCTCACCACCCCCACCTCCTGAGCGACGACCCCGGACTCGACCCCTCGAAGATCATTTCGTTAGGAGTTCTTACTGTTCATTTCAGAATGAGCGACCAGCCCAGAGCTTCCTCGCAGATCATGCAACACTCGACGCGTGACAACGCCCGGAGAACCGCCCAGAGCCATCCCGCCCGGCTGTGGTCCGTATGCCTGTCCCTGTTGCAAGCTCTTGACGCTGGAAGCCCGCGGACAATTCCAGATCTGTGACGAGTGCAGCTGGGAAGACGATGGCCAGGACAACCCGAACGCCGACGAGGTCTGGGGCGGCCCCAACGGAGCGGAGAGTCTGACCGACGCACGTCGTCGCTACGCGGAGTACGTCACCACAACGAGGGCAACAGATCCAAAATCGGCAGCCAATGGCGGCCCGGGTAGGTGGCGTTCACGCCCGAACCGGCGTCGCGTCTGAGTACAGGGATTGGTCCACACCGGAAATCCTCCTCAGCCTTTTCCGCCAGACTCGTCGTGGGAGCTGTGGCCTCGTGCAGAGCCATGAGATTGGCTCAGGGGTTGGCAGTTGGGTTGGTGGGCGCCGCCACAACACACCATTGTCCACCTGCTGGTGATCACGCCACGGACGACCGCGCCCGTTCACCTGGCGGCAGCAAGGGCCCTGTGCGCTCCCAGGCCGCATCCGTCAACTCACCCCGACCAGCCGCAAGATCAATTATCAGAGGAGTCCTTGCCCGGATCGGGCACGATGTCCCGCACGAAGAGGCTCAGCCGGTATGTAGTCGGCTGCGTCAGGCGCCCGCAAAACGTGTCCATGCGCGCTGCGGCCCAGTCGATCCGCGTGTCCGACGCTCGGAGGCGGCGAATGTGCTCGCGCCACTCCGACTCATCCTGGGTTTCGAAAAGCACTTCCCAGCGCCCTGCCTCCGGCACGAAGCTGTCAGCAGCCTGCCGCATCTCGTCCTGGCGCTGACGTCTTCCTTTGCGCTGCCCCGGCATCGGCCCAGCATCGCTGGCCGTGACCGCCACGGCAAGGCCACTGCCTACCGCCCCAGGTCAGCCTGACGTTGATCATTTGTCAGACACGGCCTAGTCTCCGTGGTGGACGCCAGTTCCCGCCGCAAGGCGGTGATCGCGTCGTGCTGGGCGGCGAGGCGGGAGAGAGCCCGTGCCCGGAAGTCTCGGAGATCACCAACTCCGGCGTCCCTCCTGCCAAGGAGTTTGCACAGGCTGGCGACTTCGGGCTTGAGCCGCTCGATCTGGGCGAGGCGTGGGTCAGGCTGATGTCCCGATGCTTGATTGGCTCACTTCTTCTTCGCGGTGCCCACCGGTCCGTCGGAGCTACCGGACACAACGGCGAGCGAGCCTGCGCCGGACTGCGCCCTGGGCGCACGGGTGGTCAGCTCATCAGGCCGCTGAAGTCGTGTCGGAAGCACCCAAGACGTGCGGAACGCCGGGGCGGTGGCCCAGGTCGATCGCGGGGAGGCCGTCACGGAAGTACGCGGCCGCGTGGCTGCGGGCGCCGACGCCCGTGATCCTGTTGCGAGTACCATCCCGTGCAACGCGCTTCCTACTAGAGCTGGTTGGGTGAGAGCGCTACAGCGGATCGCTCAAAGCCATGGAGGGCATCCAAGCACATGTCCGTCGTCCTACTCATTTCTCCCCACTTAGTACTGCAACGACACTCCGTGACGTGGCTTGTGCGGCGTCGTTGATTACTTCGTGGTGGTAGAGATAGCTGACGGGTGGTCAGATAGCTTCGGTGGTTTCGTGGCGCGGTTTGCGGGCCGGTTCGGGCGGGTGGAGCCGAGGCGGCGGATGGTGTCCTACCTGCGGGGACTGCTCAGCGAAGCGGAACGCAAGAACGGCTGGACCCTGGCTGAGGCCGCCGGTGACACCGGCCCTCAGGGCATGCAGCGGCTGCTGAACCACTACCTGTGGGACGCTGATGCCCTGCGTGACGACGTTCGTGAAGCGGTCGTGGAGCATATCGGAGATCCGGAGCGGGGAATTCTGATCCTCGACGAGACGGGTTTCCTGAAGAAAGGGGTGCGGTCGGCGGGTGTGGCCCGGCAGTACTCGGGAACGGCCGGCCGGATCGAGAATTCCCAGATCGGGGTGTTCCTGGCCTACGGTTCCGACCGGGGGCGGGCGCTGATCGACCGTGAGCTGTATCTCCCAAAGGACTGGACATCGGACCGCGAGCGCTGCCGAGCTGCCGGTATCGGTGACGATGTCGAGTTCGCCACCAAGCCAGACATGGGCCTGCACATACTGAAGCGTGCCGTCGAATCGGGGATACCGTTCGGGTGGGTAACCGCCGATGAACTCTACGGCCAGACCAGCCGGATCCGGCTG
>NZ_MAUD01000467.1 GCF_001700515.1 Streptomyces lushanensis | reverse complement strand
GGTCCTCGCGTGCGCGGGGCTGGTCCCTCGTCGCCACCGTCGGCCGCGACCTCCACGCCCTGGTCCCCGCGCACGCGGGGCTTCCCGCCTGACCGACCGCCGCGCCGCGCCCCTGCGCAAAGCGTTGACGGCGTGGCATGGGCATGCAAGTCTCCGGATTGGGAGCGCTCCCATCACGTACCGCATCGTGCCCGCACACGAAAGGTGACCATCCCCATGCCTGTGCTCATGCGCCCGTCCCCGTCGTCGCCGTCCGCCCTGCGGCGCGGGCTCGTCGGGGTGCTGTCCGGTGTTCTGGCCGTCGCGGGGCTGACGGCCGGGACCGGCAGCGCCAACGCCGGCACCACCGCCGCACCCCAGACCGCCGTCAAGGCCGCCGCCGCCCTCGCCGTGCAGGTCAATCAGCTCGGCTATCTGCCCGACGGGCCCAAGCGTGCCACCGTCGTCACCACCGCCACCGCCCCCACCGCCTGGGAGTTACGCAGCGCAGCGGGCGCCACCGTCGCCTCCGGCGTCACCACCGCGCGCGGCGGCGACGCCGCGTCCGGCGACTCGACCCACCTCGCCGATTTCTCCTCGTACACCGGTACCGGCAACGGATACACCCTCGTCGTCGACGGAGCGCGCAGCCACCCCTTCGACATCCGCGCCGGGCTCTACAACACCCTCCGCTCCGACGCGATGTCGTTCTTCTACCAGCAGCGCAGCGGCATCGCGATCGACGCGTCGCTCGCCGGCGGCGCCGCGTACGCCCGTCCCGCCGGGCATCTCGGTGTCGCGCCGAACAAGGGCGACACCAGCGTGCCGTGCCAGGCGGGTGTCTGCGACTACAGCCGTGACGTGCGCGGCGGCTGGTACGACGCGGGCGACCACGGCAAGTACGTCGTCAACGGCGGCCTCTCCACCTGGCTGCTCGTCAACTCCTTCGAGCGCGCCGACCGCGCCGGAACGGACGCCGCGCTCGGCGACTCCACCCTCCGCGTCCCCGAGCGCGGCAACGGCGTGCCCGACGTGCTGGACGAGGCCCGCTGGGAGCTGGACTTCCTGATGCGGATGCAGGTCCCGGAGGGCAAACCGCTCGCGGGAACGGCCTTCCACAAGATCCATGACGCCAACTGGACCGGTCTGCCCACCCGCCCCGAACAGGACGACCAGCAGCGCGAACTGCACCGCCCCTCCACCGCCGCCACCCTCAACCTCGCCGCCACCGCCGCCCAGTGCGCCCGCGTCTACGCGCCGTACGACGCCGCCTTCGCCGCCCGCTGCCTCGACTCCGCCCGCCGCGCCTGGACCGCCGCGCGGGCCAACCCGAATCTGATCGCGCCGGACTCCGACGGCAACGGCGGCGGCGCGTACGGCGACGCCACGGTCAGCGACGAGTTCTACTGGGCGGGCGCGGAGCTGTACGCGACGACCGGCGAGGCCGCCTACCGCGACGCCGTCACCGCCTCGCCCTGGCACACCTCGTCCGGCGCCTTCACCTCCTTCGGCTTCGGCTGGGCCGACACCGCCGCCCTCGGCCGTATCGTCCTGGCCACCGTCCCCACCGGCCTGCCCGCCGCCGAGACCACCCGGCTCCGCGCCTCCGTGACCGCCGCCGCCGACGCCCATCTGGCCGCCATGTCCGGCCAGGGGTACGCCGTGCCGCTCCCCTCGACCGCGTACGTCTGGGGCTCCAACGGCCAGGTGGCCAACAACGGCATCGTGCTGGCCGTCGCGTACGGACTGACCGGACAGCAGCGCTACCGCGCCGGCAGCATCGAGTCGCTGGACTATCTGCTCGGCCGCAACACGCTCGGCCAGTCGTACATCAGCGGCTACGGCGAGCAGCCGTCCCGCAACCAGCACCACCGCTTCTGGGCGAACCAGTACGACGCCTCGCTGCCCAACCCGCCCGCCGGGTCCATCGCGGGCGGTCCCAACGCGGCGCTCCAGGACCCGGTCGCGCAGGAGGAGCTGGCCGGCTGCAAGCCCGCCGCCTGCTACATCGACGACATCGGCTCGTACTCGACCAACGAGGTGGCGGTCAACTGGAACGCGCCGCTGGCCTGGCTCACCCAGTTCGCCGCCGAGACGACGGGCGGCGACGGCGGCGACCCGCCGGCCGCCGGCTGCACGGTCACCTACGGGATCGACAGCGCCTGGAACAACGGCTTCACCGCCACCGTCACCGTGAAGAACACCTCCACGGCCCCGGTCGACGGCTGGACGCTGACCTGGACGTACGCGGGCGGCCAGCGCGTGACCAACGCCTGGAACGCCACGGTCACCCAGAGCGGCGCCGCCGTCACCGCCAAGGACGTCGGCTGGAACAAGGCGATCGCCCCGGGCGGCTCGGTGAGCTTCGGCTTCCAGGCCGGCTTCACCGGAAGCAATCCGCGGCCGACCGCCTTCACGCTCAACTCGGCGGCATGCGGCTGACGTCCGGCGGTCGTCCGGCGTCCGTCGGTCGTCCGACGCCTGCCGGTCGTCCGACACCTGCCCGTCGTCCGACGCCTGCCGGTCGTCCGGCGTCCGCCGTCTGACGTCCCTCGTCCGCCGTCGGACACCCGTCGTCCACGGTCCGTGTGTACCTACGCGCCAGCCGGCGCGGCCGGGGAGGAATCCCCGGCCGCGCGACCGGCCGGCGCGCCCCTTCCACGCCGCTGTCCCGTACAACCATTCCGTACAACCATCCCGCCGCACCGCGAGTCTCCACCCGTGCGCACCCACAGGCGCCCGTACGTCATGCCGTGCCAGGTAGGAGACAGAGACCCGCATGCCCAGCACCAGAACGCTTCGCACCACCCTGGCGACAGCCACCGCGACCGCGCTGGCCGCCGGAGCCCTGATCGCCGGAACGGGCAGTGTCTCCGCCGCGCCCTCCGGGCTCCAGGGCGACTTCAACGGCGACGGCTACCGCGACCTCGCGATCGCCGCGGCCATGGGCAAGGTCGGCACCAAGGCGCGCGCCGGGTATGTCGCCGTGGTGTACGGCACCGCCAAGGGACTCGACCCCACCCGCCGTACGATCATCAGCCAGGACAGCGCGGGTGTTCCCGACAGCGCCGAGAAGGACGACGAGTTCGGCCACGCGCTCGCCGCCGCCGACCTCAACCGCGACGGATACAGCGATCTGGCCGTCTCCTCCGCCGAGGAGGACACCTCCGGCGGACAGGCGGCCGGTACGGTCGTCATCGTCTGGGGCGGCGCGAAGGGCCTCAGCGGCGCGACGACCGTACCGAATCCGCAGCCGCTGTACGGCAGTTACTTCGGCGCGAGCATCGCGGCGGCCGACTTCACCGGCGACGGCAAGCCCGATCTCGCGATCGGCGCGCAGGGGGACACCGTTCCGTCCTGGAAGATCCGTCTCGTACGGGGACCGTTCGCCAAGTCCGGCGCCCGCGGCAAGCTGACCACCTACAACTCGCCGGTCGACAGGCCCTCCCTGACGGCGGGCCGGGTCACCAAGGACTCCGCCGCCGATCTTGTCGTCCAGGGCCGGAAGTTCGACAAGGACATCCTGGGCCCGTCCGTCTTCTACAAGGGCGCGAGCACCGGACTGGTCAAGGGCGGCACCCTGCCGGCCGGCACCGACGCGGCCATCGGCGATCTGGACAAGGACGGTTACGGAGACATCGCCATCGGCAACCCGGACGAGCCCGCCGACGAGCCCAGCGGCTCCAAGGGCGGCGAGGTGTCGGTGGTGTACGGCACCGCCTCGGGCCCCAGCGCCACCCGTCGTACGGCTCTCACCGAGAACAGCGCGAACGTGCCGGGCGTCAGTGAGTACGGAGACGGCTTCGGCTCCGCGGTGGCTGTCGGCGACTTCGACAAGGACGGTTACGGCGACCTCGCGGCGGGCGCTTCCGGCCAGTCCTTCGGCGCCGACCCCGACCAGGCGTGGCACGCGGGCGAGGTGATCCTGCTGCGCGGCTCGGCGAAGGGCGTCACCGGCACGGGCGCCCGCGCCCTCACCCAGAACACCCCGGGCGTGCCGGGCACCACGGAGGACGTCGACGCCTTCGGCTCGGTGCTCCTCGCCTCGGACATCAACCGGGACGGCTACGCGGACCTCTCCGTCTCCGCGCTCCAGGAGGACGACGACGCGGGCGCCGTCACCTATCTCCGGGGCGCCCCGGCCGCGTCCTTCCCGGCCACCGGCTCCCTCGTCTTCGGCCCCACCGCCCTCGCGCGCCCGGCGCTCTACAGCGACTTCGGCGGCCACCTGGCCGGCTGAGCCTTGGTGTCGGCCGAGCTCTCACGCGGACCGGGCCCTTCACGCCGAGCGGACCTTGATGCCGGCCGGGCTTTCACTCCGGCCGGGCAGTTCGCGCCCTTGCGGAAGAGGGAGCGCGCCAGCGCGACCGCCGCGTGCGAGCACGACGACGAGGCCACGCCCGGGCCCGCGGCCACGGCGAGCGTACGGGGACGGTCGTCGCCCAGCAGCCGTACGACGGTCGAGCGGCGCACCACCGCCTGTACGACCGCCGAGAGCGCGAAGCCGAGGATCAGCGCCCAGGTGATCTCCCAGGCCATCGATCCCGCGATGGACAGCGCGCGTCCGATCTCCGACATCGTGACGTACCTCCCGAGGTGTCCCGCCATCCTGTCCCCCGGCGGGTGTCCGGCCACGTCAGCGGCCCCGGCGCGCCACGGCCGAGAGGGCGCCCCCGGCCGGCAAGGCGTGGGCGTCGGGGGCGCCCTCTCGGCCGT
>NZ_MAUD01000466.1 GCF_001700515.1 Streptomyces lushanensis | reverse complement strand
CTACGGGAAGGACACGGCGCCACGTCCCCCCGGCGCCGTGTCCTTCCCGTAGGGGACATCCCGTATGCCGTGAGTCGTACACGCCACCGCGCCCCGAGTCGTACGGCGCGCTCTCCGCGGTTCCGTCCACGGGCCGATGTGTTCCGGCGGGCGCGAATCCACTATGGATGTATGAGTACCGCGGCATTCACCCCACCCCATGCCCCGCACGGCGCGCCGCCGCCCGGCGCGACCGTCTCGGGGGCAGCGCCCCACCACCCCGCCCACCACGTCGGCAACGCACTGCGCGCGGTCAAGGTCTTCGTGAGCACCGCGTTCCGTGTCGCCGTCCTCGGGGAGTACGCCGAGGAGGCCGGTATCACCCGTGGCCACCGCCTCTGAGGGACGGGCCGCCGACCGCGAAGGACCGGTCCGGGTAACGTGTGTGCCCGGGAGGCTCGGACTTGACCGGACGGGAGCCGAGGGACGCCCTCGATCCCGCTGATCCACTAGGGTCGCGGCCGTGACCTACCGGACCGTGACCCCCCGCTCACTCGCCGCAGTGGGCGCGCTCGCCCTGTCGCTGGCCGCATTCGCCACCCTCTGCCTCGCCCGGCACATCCCGATGGCCGACACGCTCGTCTACCGGGCGGAAGGCGCGGCCGTCGTCGGCGGCACCGATCTCTACGGGTTCACGGTCACCCGGTGGCAGCTGCCCGCCACCTATCCGCCCTTCGCGGCGATCCTCTTCGTCCCGACCACCTGGCTGCCCGTCGACGCGCTCAAGGTCGTCTTCGTCATCGGGAACGTCGCGCTGCTGGCCCTCTTCGTACGGCTGTCCTGGCGGTTCGCGGGGCTGCCCGCCGGTCCCGTGCCGCTGCTCGTCGCCGTGGCCGTGGGGCTCTGGCTCGAACCCGTCTTCCAGACCGTCCTGTTCGGACAGATCAATCTCGCCCTCGCCTGTCTCGTCCTGTGGGACCTCTCCCGACCGGAGCACGCGCTCGGCAAGGGCTTCGCCCTCGGTGTCGCCGCGGGCATCAAACTGACCCCGGCCGTCTTCATCGTCTATCTGCTGGTGACCGGGCGGGTACGGGCCGGGCTGACCGCCCTCGCCTCCCTCACCGCCACGGTGCTGCTGGGCGTCCTCGTACTGCCGCAGGCCAGCGGCGAGTTCTGGACCCGGCGCGTCTTCGAGACCAGCAGGGTCGGCAAGGCGTGGATCATCGACAACCAGTCGCTGCAAGGGCTGCTGGCACGCGTCCTGCACACCACGGAGCCGGGCGCGGTGTGGACGGTGGCCGCCGTGGTCACGGCGGCCGGCGGGCTGTGGACGGCGCGTACGGCCGTCGTACGGGCCGGGTCGGAGAGCTGGGGCGTGCTGGTCACCGCGCTGACCGCGCTGCTGGTGTCGCCGATCAGCTGGTCGCACCACTGGGTCTGGTGCGTACCGCTGCTGGCGGTGCTGATCGCGGAGCGGCGGTTCCGTACGGCGGCGGCGGTCGGCGTGGTCTGGACGGCGCGCAGCTTCTGGGCCGTACCGCACGAGGGCGAGCTGGACCTCCGGCTGGCGTGGTGGCAGCAGCCGGTGGCGTCGCCGTACGCGCTGTGCGCGCTGGGACTGCTGGCGTTCGCGGGCTGGCGTACGGGGACGAGTACGGGCCTGGCGCGGGCGGACGCGAGCCCGGTCCTGCCCACGCCCCGCGCCGAATCGGTCCGGGCCCGCGCACACGGTTGATCCCGCGCCACACCGGAAGCGTACGGGCACTGACCGGGTGTACGGGCACTGACCGGGTGTACGGGCACTGACCGGGTGTACGGGCACTGACCGGGTGTACGGGCACTGACCGGCGCGGGCGCGGATCGGGCACCGCGCGCGGACCGGGCGCCCGGCCTTCGCTCGCGCTGGTCCGTGCCCGCTGCCCGCCCGCCCGGAGCGCCTGCCCGCTGTCGTCCGCTCCCGCTCCCGCTCTCGTCCGCTCAGTTGTCCGTGAGCAGCTCGTCCGCGTCGACGATCCGGTACGCGTAACCCTGCTCGGCCAGGAACCGCTGGCGGTGCGCCGCGAAGTCCTGGTCGATGGTGTCCCGCGCCACGACCGAGTAGAAGCGCGCCTCATGGCCGTCCGCCTTGGGGCGGAGCACCCGGCCCAGCCGCTGCGCCTCCTCCTGGCGGGAGCCGAACGTGCCCGAGACCTGGATCGCGACCGTCGCCTCCGGCAGGTCGATCGAGAAGTTCGCCACCTTCGACACCACGAGCACCGAGATCTCGCCCTGCCGGAACGCCTCGAAGAGCAGCTCGCGCTGCGCGTTGCTGGTCTCGCCCTTGATGACCGGCGCGTCGAGATGCTCGCCCAGCTCGTCGAGCTGGTCGATGTACTGGCCGATGACGAGCGTCTGCTCGCCCCGGTGCTTGCGCACCAGCGCCTCCGTCACCTTCCGCTTGGTCTCGGTCGTCGCGCAGAACCGGTACTTCTCCTCCGTCTCGGCGGTCGCGTACGCGAGACGCTCGCCGTCGGTGAGATTGACCCGTACCTCGACACAGTCCGCCGGGGCGATGTACCCCTGTGCCTCGATCTCCTTCCACGGCGCGTCGAACCGTTTCGGCCCGATGAGCGAGAAGACGTCCGACTCCCGGCCGTCCTCCCGTACGAGCGTCGCGGTCAGTCCGAGCCGGCGGCGTGCCTGGAGGTCGGCGGTGAACTTGAAGACGGGCGCGGGCAGCAGATGCACCTCGTCGTAGATGATCAGGCCCCAGTCGCGCGAGTCGAAGAGCTCCAGATGCGGATAGACGCCCTTGCGGCGGGTCGTGAGCACCTGGTACGTGGCGATGGTGACCGGGCGGATCTCCTTGCGCGTACCGCTGTACTCGCCGATCTCGTCCTCGGTGAGCGAGGTGCGCTTGACCAGCTCGTGCTTCCACTGGCGGGCGGAGACGGTGTTGGTGACCAGGATCAGTGTCGTCGCCTTGGCCTCGGCCATCGCGCCCGCCCCGACCAGCGTCTTTCCGGCACCGCAGGGCAGGACGACCACACCGGAGCCGCCGTGCCAGAAGCCCTCGACGGCCTGCTTCTGATACGGGCGCAGCGCCCAGCCGGTCTCGTCCAGCTCGATGGCGTGCGCCTCGCCGTCGACATACCCGGCGAGGTCCTCGGCCGGCCAGCCCAGCTTGAGGAGCGTCTGCTTGATCTGGCCGCGCTCGGAGGGATGCACGGCGACGGTGTCCGGGTCGATCCGGGCGCCGACCAGCGGCTGGACCTTCTTGGAACGGAGGATCTCCTCCAGCACCGGACGGTCCGTGGAGGTCAGGACGAGACCGTGGGTGGGGTGCTTGGAGAGGGTGAGCCGACCGTAGCGTGCCATCGTCTCGGCGACATCGACGAGCAGGGCGTGCGGCACGGGATACCGCGAGAACTCCACCAGCGCGTCGACCACCTGCTCGGCGTCGTGCCCGGCGGCCCGCGCGTTCCACAGCCCGAGCGGAGTCAGCCGGTAGGTGTGGATGTGCTCAGGGGCGCGCTCCAGTTCGGCGAACGGCGCGATGGCACGGCGGCAGGCGTCCGCGCGCTCGTGGTCCACTTCGAGCAGCAGTGTCTTGTCGCTCTGGACGATCAGGCAGGACACACATACCTCCGAGAGTAGGATCGTCCCGTCACAGACAGCACACCCGCCATGACTCGGGGGTCACCCCGTGCCAGACGCTCCAAGGGCGTCTCGGCGAGTGCGCCGGGAATGCGCGCTGCCATCTACGTACGACTTTCACGCGAAACAGAAGAGTCTACCTCGCCGGAGCGTCGGCGGGCGGCACGTGAGGGCGGGAGCGGTTGCCGTCCGCGGAGCCGGCGGAGGCGGAGGCGAGGTCTGCGGGACCGGCGGTGGTGTGCGTGGTGGGGCTTTCGCCGTGCCGGGTCGCTCAGCGGGCTCCCGCAGGGGCACGGAGTTGTTCGGCCAGCCGGTCGAGTTCGGCCGCCGTGGCGGGCGAGGGGTCGTTGAGTCCGCTGTGCACGGCGATCGGGCTCTTCAGGAAGCGCCGGAGCACGGCCACGAGAAGCCCTTGCGGCAGAGCCCGCAACGCGGCGAACGCACGAGGTACCGGCGGTGTCTCCATCGCGGCGAGGTTCTGCCGTATGCGGTGGAGCATGCCGCGGACCGCGTCCGGGGCGCCGGCCAGCACGACCGGGCCGCCCGCCGCGTATACCGCCTGACCGAGCGGGACCTCGAACGCGGCATGCGTCCTGAGCCAGGCATCCATCCGCGGCTCGGCCTTGGCATTGATCCCGGCGCTGCGGAACGTCTCCACGATCCGTACCAGTCGCGGGGTGGTACGGCCGTCGGGCTCGCCGATCGGCATCGCGACCCGGCGGGTGACGAAATCGCTCTTGCGGTGGCGGACCACGTCGCCGTCCATCGTGCCGCCGGTCGCGGGGAAGCCGAGCAGCACCCGCTCGTGGCCGATCACCGCGCCCAGCGCCTCCGGGCCGGCTGCCCAGTTGAGCAGGAACAGCACGTCACCTCGGACACCGGCGAGTGATTCCAGCACCGCGTCCACCTGGTGGGTGCGGACGAAGACGGTGATCAGGTCGTACCCGCCGTCCGGGTGCTCGATCACCGGTACCGGCACCCGCCGGACAGGGCCGTCCTCCTCGGCGAGCCGCACTCCCCACCGCCGCAGGGCGGTCAGGCGCTCGCCCCGGGCGAGGAGCGCGACATCGTGGCCGGCCTCGTGCATGCGGGCGGCGAACAGGCTGCCGCACACTCCGGCGCCGTACACGAGCAGCTTCATGGCAGTCCTCTTTCACACGTTCGTTTTATTCATACGTTCGTTTCATTCAAACATATGTAGAGTCCCTCGTGTGGCGACCCCAGACACCCGCACCCAGATCCTCGACGCGGCCGAGCAGCTCTTCGCCGAGAACGGATACCGCGGCACCTCGATCCGTGCGATCACCAAACTCGCCGGAGCGAACCTGGCCGCCGTCGGCTACCACTTCGGCTCGAAGGCGGAGCTGATGGCGGCAGTCGCCCGCCGCGTGGTCGAGCCCATCACCGCTGCCCAGTGCGCCGGGCTCGACAGATTGCTCGCCCGGACCCCCGACCCCTCGGCCGGCGAACTGGTGGAGGCGTTCGCGGGGCCGCTGTTCGACGAGATGCCGGCCGGCGACGAGGGCGGCGCCCGGACGTCCCGGCTGATCGTGACGATCCTGAGCGACCCGGCCGAGGAGGCACGCAGCTGGACCGGCCCGGCCGAGGACTCGGTCCGCGAGCGCTACTTCGCGGCCTTCGCGCGCGTACTGCCCGGCCTTTCCCCGGAGGAGCTGTGGTTCCGGATGCGGGGGATCTTCGCCGTGACGGCCGTCGACCGCCTCCAGGTCCACCAGCGGCCCTCCCCCGGCTGCGCGTCCCCGGTGGCGGGCGAGGCGGCCCGGCGATGGGCGATCACGTTCCTGACAGCAGCGATGAACGCGCCACCACCCGGGACCTGACGACCCACGTCAGACGCCCCGGCGGCGGAGGTCAGGCGGCGTTCGCCCTGTGGATGAGGGCAGTGAGGTGCCTGTCGGCGGCGTTCTTGTTCTGCCCGCGGCACTACAGGGCGAACGTCCGGTCGATGCGGCGCTGGGCCCTGCGGCCTCGAACCAGCAGGGTCCCCGTACGGCGGCTTCCCGCAGGCGGGGGGATCACGTCCACAGAGACATCAACGTATCCCTGATCCTTCAGCGTGACGGCCCACACGTCCGGCTCGTAGTCCCAGCGCTTGACCACAGCCGGTTCCTCGTCGGGTCCCCGCGGAATGTAGGACGCCTGACAGCCGTAGCAACCCTCCACAGCGGGCCGTTGGGACATGGCGAACACCCCGCCCGGCTTGAGCGTCGCCCGGACCGCGGGAAGCATCTCCGCCGGATCGGTGAAGTAGGCGGCCCCGAACACGGAGTAGACCGCGTCGAACGGAGCCTGTGTCCGCATGAACGAGAGGGCGTCTCCCCGGTGCAGCGTCATGCCACCGATGCCTGGCCAATGCTCACGCGCCTTGGCCAACTGCGTCGGCGACAAGTCCACCCCCACGGCTTCCATGCCGAGAGCGGCGAGATGGGCGACGTTTCCGCCGGAGCCGCAGCCCAGGTCCAGCACCCTGCCCCCAGCGGGCAAGGACAGCACTTCGGCCCCAGGTCCGTGGTCGGGATGCTGGGTCCAGTTGAACCAGGTGGTCTCGCCCTTGGCGTTTGTCTTCCTTCGCGGGGGCTTGCTCTCCGAGTAGGTGTCCCAGGCAGCGCTACGAGTGTCGGTCACGGCGTCCGTCCCATGTCATGGCGTCAGCCGCCCGGCTCGGAGACCGGGCGGCTGGTGCGCTGAGGAGTGCTACTTGTTCACAGGGCTGTCGGTGCACCCAGCGTGGCACTGTGTGCATCCTGCCGCGCCCTCGTTGGGCCAGAACTCGGGATCGACGGCGAACCCGGCCGCGCGGATCGCGGTCTTCGTCGCCTCCAGGGCGGCCCCACCCGCTTCGGGGTCCGAGCCGGTCTCGTCGTCGTCCGGAACGTGGTGGATGTAGTCCACGCCCAGCGACTCGGCAAAGGCCACGTAGGAGACGCTCCGCTGGATGAACGCGTGCCAGAACAGGTCCACTCGAAGGGACGGGGTGAGCGGCTCATCGGCGAGTGTGGAGGCCACCAGGAAGGCCACCATCTGGCTCACCCCACGCTCGGCCTGGTCGTCGGACAGCTCCGGCCAGGTCTTGCGCACGTCCTGGGCGAGGCGCTCCCTGAGGACCGGGCTGATGAAGCCCAAGACTTCGCCCGGCTGCTTCGTGATCGTCACGTCAGTTCCTTCCGTGTCGGCTGGTGCGTGATCGGAGAGCATCGGGGGCACTTGCGTAGCTGCCTCGCGACGCTCTGATGTTGCGCCGGTGGACCACGGCAGAGCGACGACGGATCGGGCGTCGTCCGGGCGTCACTCGGAGGGGCGTCCATGACATCTCAGTGGGCGTCAAACCGGTGTCATTGCAAGCTCGTTCGGTCTGGCTTTGACGTCATGACGACGACCGCTGTGGTGCCGAATGATGTGCTGCGGGCCGTACGCATCGGCCTGCGCTTAAGCCAAGACGACTTTGCCAAGGCGCTCCGCCGGGCAGGTGCGGAACTGGGAGAGCCGAACGAGGCTTCCGAGCGTCTGGTGCAGCGCTGGGAGTCCGGCACGAGCAAGACGCCTCGGGGTGTGTACGCCAGGGCCTTGGAACGGGTTACCGGCCGTCCGGTCGAGGCCCTGGGGTTCATGCTGCCGGTGCCGACGGCACGAGTTCACGCGGACGGGAAGGGAGGGCATGACATGGAGACCGGCGCAACCGGTGTCAGGTCTGCTGCTGTAGGCGCGCAGCCTGCCGCGCAGACGGGTGTGGAGACGTTTTCGGGGGTGTGGCTCAGCTCCTACGAGTTCTTCTCTTCGAGCCGGGGCGACTCGTACGAGGGCAAGCACTACGTGGTGATCGTCCAGCACGGGAACCGGTTGACCGTTCAGAGTCTGCCCGGGGCGAGCAGCAACCCGGACAGCCCACTCACCCTGGACCTGACCGCTGATCGCAACGTCGTCACGGGCACATGGGTGGAGCAGACCGCCGTGGACGGCTACTACAACGGGGCCCGCTACCACGGAGCCATCCAACTCCTGGTCGAGCCGACCGGACGGCGTATGGCAGGGAAGTGGGTCGGCTTCGGTAAGGACTTCGACGTGAACACCGGCCCCTGGGAACTGCGGCTGGTGGACCGCTCCACGAGCAAGGCCACGATGGCGAGGTACAGCCGGCCGCCGGAGTGATCGGCGCTGACGTCACCGGGCAGTCCCAGGCAAATGCCCCGTCCGGCGACGTCCTGACAACGCGGTCGTGGACGATGAGAGGTCCATTCGCAGCGGCGCCCTGTCCGTTGCCGGACGGCCGGTGTCGCGTTGCCCGGGTGGATCCGGGCCGGGGGGCTTTCTCGGGCGTACGTGGTCGTGGAGGGGGCACCCGGATGCCATGACCGCTGAGACGGAAAGAACGGGAAGAACCCGGCAGGGCAGGGCCGCTCGGGTG
>NZ_MAUD01000465.1 GCF_001700515.1 Streptomyces lushanensis | reverse complement strand
GACGGCCGGTGCAGGGGATTGACGACGATGACCGAGTGTGTCAGCGAGAACTCGGTGGGCACGCCGGGTTCCGGCATCGGCATGAAGTCTCCCGAATCAAGTGGGGGGTTGACCGGCGGGTAGCTAACTCGCGGGTAGTTAACTGGCCTGGCTTCCTCGGGGTCAAACGGTCACACTGCGCAACTCGTGACACTGCGTCGATGAGTAATCACGCCACGTAGTGGAAGATTTTCGATGAGCCGACAGCAAAGGGACGTTTTTCAAGGACGCCATCCAGGGCTCACGTGCGCGATATCGCGCTGTCATGCCCATGAAATGCAGACTCTACATTCGAGTCCGCGACTGTGCCGAAGGTCACAACGGCACCGAAGCCCATTCGACCGTCCGACGGTAGCGCCTACGGGGCGTGACACCTAGCCCCCCGACCGACACCGAAGCACATCCTTCCGGCACCTGCGCCGATCGCGGAGAAACGCCTCGGCGGGATGGACGCCATGCCGTCCTGACGCTTGAGAGGCAGATCGATAAATTCTATGGTGCGGATCACGGAGCAATCGCTCCCGACAACACTCGCCGAACGGTGGGCATTTCATCCGGGCCGAGACGGATCGAACACCCGTATCACGGGACACGAAATGAGATGGCCATGCTTCAGGTATCGATCGTCGTACCGTGTTTCAATGAGAACGAGGTGATCGGGGCCTTTCACACCGCGCTGGTCACCACCCTCGAACCGACCGGGCAGACGTTTGAGATCTGCTATGTGGACGACGGCAGCGAGGACCGGACCGGACAACGACTGCGCGAACTCGCCGGAAACGATCCGCGGGTCCGCTACACCTCGTTCAGCCGCAATTTCGGCAAAGAAGCCGCCATGCTCGCCGGGTTGCGTATGTCCCGGGGCGGGGCAGTGGTTCTCATGGACGCCGATCTCCAGCATCCTCCCGAGCTCGTGCCCCGCATGCTGGAGTTGCACCGGCACGGTTACCACCAGGTGGTGGCGCAGCGCGACCGGGCGGGCGAAGGCGTCCTGCGCACGGGACTCAGCCGCCTCTACTACCGACTGGTACGCCGCTGCATGGATGTCCAAGTGGTCGACGGAGCAGGGGACTTCAGACTTCTGTCACGTCACGCGGTGAACAGCGTGCTGGCGCTGCCGGAGAGCAACCGGTTCTCCAAGGGGATCTTCTCCTGGATCGGCTTCGAGACCGTGAGTTTCACCTACCGCAATGTGCAAAGGGCCGCCGGAACCTCCAAATGGGGCGGCCGGAATCTGCTGAACTACGGTATCGACGGACTGCTCTCCTTCAACAGCCGTCCGCTGCGTCTGGCGATCCACACCGGCCTCTGGCTCTTTCTCTCCGCGCTTCTCTACGCCTTCTGGATCATCGCGAATGTCGCACTCAACGGGGTCGACGCGCCCGGTTTCACCACGCTGATGACGGCCATCGTGGCGCTCAGCGGAATCCAGCTCGCGACGCTCGGTGTCATCGGTGAATACGTGGGGCGGATCTATCACGAGGCGAAGCGCCGTCCGCACTATGTGGTGCGGGAGACGGACGAATCCCGCGCGTCCGTGCGGGGCCGCCCGTCCGCGACGTCCGTCGGGCAGGCGCGCTCGGAGGGTTGATTTCGGCCACCGTGTCCGGCCGGCGTGCCCGGGACGGTTCGAATCACAGGCGAAAGGCAGTGGTGCACATGGCCGCGGGCGCTTCGAACGTCACCATCCCCGGACAGCAGGGCGGGAAATCCCCCCAAGAACCGGACAACGGCCGCGAAACATTTGTACGTTCGCCGATCAAATTCTGGGTGATGGTTCTCCTGCCCCTGCCTCTCGCTCTTCTCGGTACGGCTTCATGGCTCGGCGGTTATGTCCGTCCCAGTGCCGACGAGTGGTGTTTTCTGCCCACGGTGCGGGACAACGGTATTTCCGGGCTGGTCGAGAAGTTCTATACCGTGGACAACGGACGGGTGGGCAACGGCCTGCTGGTGGGGCTCTACACCGCGTCCGGGCCCGCCGGCCATCAGTGGTTCGCTCCGGTCAGCGCCGTGGCCGTGCTGGGTGTGCTGTGGGCGGTGACCGTCCTGCTGCTGCGCGCGGCGGGACGGACGGCGCCGCGCGGGGTTCCGCCGCTCGTGGCGTCGATGGTCACGGTGGTCTTCCTGCTCGCGACCCCCAACACCTACAAGACGTTCTACTGGCCCGCCTCCTCCGTCTCGCACACGGTCGCGCCCGTGCTGGCCTGTGCCGCGGCGGTTCCGCTCCGGTGGGCACGCTCGCGCGGGGCCGGAGCCCGGGCCGCCGCCGTCACCGTCGCGTTCCTGGCCGGATGCCTCACCGGCACGCTCTCGGAGGAGTCGTCGGTCGTCGCGCTGGTGGTGCTCACCGCCGTTCTTCTGCTGAGCGGCAGCATCTTCACCGCACGGGTACGGGGATACGCGCGCCTGTGGTGTCTGGCCGGTCTGGCCGGGACGACGACCGGCGCGCTGGTCCTGCTCACCTCCCCCGGCTCGCGCAACCGCCGCGAGCGCTTCGGCGCGGACACCACCTCGGCGATCGCCCCGGACTCGCTGCTGGGATCGCTGCGCGCGTTCCTGGAGATCCTCGGCACGGTCCTGACCACCTGGCAGTACCTCGGGGCGGTCGCGGCGGGAGTGCTGCTCGGGCTCACGGCCGGATCCCGGACAGAGGCCGGGGCCGGGGTGGAGGCGGGGGCCGGGACCGAGGCCGGACACAGGGCGGGAACCGCTCCGGTGCTGCTGCCGTGCCGGCCCGTCCTTCTGGTCTCCGCGGGCACGGTCACCTTTCTTGTCGCCGGATACCTCTGCACCGTGATCACCTATCCGCTCTTCGGCCCCCGGGTGACCGGCACGTCGCGCACCTGGAACGACCACCTCCTGCTGTACGTGCTGCTGCTCACGGGAATCGGCGTCCTGCTGGGACGGGCCCGGGCACGCACATCGACGAGGAGAGCGACACGGAGACCGGGACGGGCGCGGGCGCGGCGGGCGGCCCCCGCGGCCGTGACGGCGGCGGTCTGTGCCGCGGTGTGCGCGGCGGTGTGCGTCCAGCTCTCCTTCCCGCTCGGCCGGTTGGGTCATGAGATGCGCGTACGGGCCGAGCGCTGGGACCGCCAGGATCTGTGGCTGCGCGACCGGGCGGCGGCGGGCGCGCGGGTCCTGCCCTACGCACGGCTGCCGATCAGCGGAATGGAAGAACCGTTTCGCGGCCCGGGCCGACGGACCTGGCCGGCCGGGTGCGTCGCCGACCACTACCGTCTGGAGCGGATCACCGACGCACGCACGACCTGACGATTCATCGGTTCCGAGAGATCCGGGGTGGCCCTCATGTGCTGGAGCTCGACGGCCGATCTCGTGGCGGGCACCGGGATCGCGGTGGTCGGGGCGGTCTGTGCGGCGCGGGTGCGGCACCCGCGCGAGCTGCCGCTCGCCTCGCTGCCGCTGCTTCTCGGAGTCCATCAGGGCGTCGAGTCCGTCGTCTGGCGCGGCGGCGGAGGAACCGGCCCGGCCACCCTGGTGTGGGCCGTGATCGCCCTGCCCGTCCTGGCGGTGTGGGTGCCGCTCGGCGTACTGCTCGCCGCGCCGCGCGAAGCACGGAGCCGGCTGACGGTCCCGCTGCTCGCGGGAGCGGCGACCGCGGCGGTGCTCGCGTACTGCCTCGCCACCCGGACCGTACGGGCCGAGATCCGCGGCCACACCCTCGGCTATGCCGTCGACGTACCGTACGCGCCCGTGGTCGTCGCGGGCTATCTCGTCGCCACCCTCGGATCGCTGCTGCTCGGCGGCGACCCGTTCGTACGGCTGCTCGGCGCGGTCGTCACCTGCGGAGCGCTCCTGTGCGCGGTGCTGTGGCGGCTGGAGTTCCTCTCCACCTGGTGCGCGCTCGCGGCGGTGGCCTCCGTCCTGCTGCTCCTGCGGATACGGCGGCCCGTGGACGCCGATCCGCCGTCCGGCGCGGAGGGCTGAGATGCCGTCGGGCCACCGGCGGCCGGGACGCCCGGTGCGATGAACAGGCCGGGCGAGTTCCCCGTATCTCTCTGCGCACCGTCTCTCCGCGCACCCCGTGTGTGATGCCCGGCCTCCCCGCCAGGGTGGGCCCATCTCGAGACCCGAGGACAGGACCAGCCCATGAACGACTCCGTCAACGCTCCTCTCCAGGCCCTTCCCGACGGGGAGGCCGAACTCCGTCTGGTGGTCCGTCTGCCCTGGGAGGACGTCGCCGCGCTCGGTCAGGAGGCCAGTCGGCTGGCGGCCCAGATGCAGCGGCCGGTCGGGCTGGACGAGGCGGCGAGCCATCGGCTGCGCACCCGCTCCACCGGCCACGCCAAGCCCGCGCAGGACTGGCCCGTCACCGCGCCGTCCACGGTCTCGGCGCTCACGGCGCGTACGCCCGGGGAGCATGCCCGGCAGGCGATCGAGAAGATCAACGGGACGGGCGCCGCGGAGACGGGAAGCGCGCAGACGTCCGCCTGAGCACGGACCACCGCCCGCGCGGGCCGGGACCCTCGCGGATGCGCCGTCCGCCCCTCCCCCTCACCGCTCGCCGATGTGCCGCCCGCCCGTCCCTCACCACCAGTGGGGGACGGTCCGAACTGAAGGTCGCCCGTGTCCACGTGACACGTCGCTCGTGGTGCCCGCCCCGGCTCCCTAGCATGGTGAACAGCCGTGGTTCCGGGCTCTCCCGGCGGGCGGCCGGGGGGCCGTGTGCCCCGAGACGATCTCTGCTCCGGGGAAGAGGGACACCATGAGCCGCCAAGGATCCGCGCTTGTGGAGTGGCTCACCCGAAGGCTCAGGCCCTGGCCCCGGCCTTCCGTACCCGCTCCCGGCGGTCCGCCGCCCTGGACCGGCCCCGTCTGCTTCACCGCCGACTTCTCCTCCGAGGAGCAGTGGGTCGCGGGCCGCACCTGGGCGTATCCGGACGGCGGTCCGACCAATCCCGGGGACAACAAGCTCGACCATCTCGTGCCCGACGCCGAGTACAGCCGCACCGGCACCTTCCGCGCGACCCGCCGGCGCGACGGCTACTGGAACGCCGGTCTGCTGACCACCGAGGAGAGCGCGGAGGGCTTCACCGTACAGACCGGCGACATCCTGGAGACCCGGGTACGGCTGCCCACCGAGCAGGGCGCCTGGCCCGCGATCTGGACCTGGCGGGACGGCGGGAACGAGATCGACATCTTCGAGTACCACCCGGACAACCCCGACCTGCTCGAACTCTCCAATCGTGTGAGAGGCGGTCAGCGCTACTACACCCACCCGTCCATCGGTCCCGGCGCCCGGATCGACCTGTGCGTCGAGTTCCGGTCGAGGTCCGTCGTCTGGTGGGTCAACGGCCGGCGTGCCTACTCCGACGGCCGGGGCGTGGGCCGCGACTGGAACGCCTCACTGATCGTGAACCTCTCGGTGTGCGCGGGCCGCTACCACCCGGCGCCCGAGCCGTCCGCCACGGCCATGTCCTACGAGGTCGACTTCCTCCGCGTCCACCGGCCCGGTTTCCGGCTCCCGTCGTAGCCCCGCCGCCGGCCCCGGGCTCCCGCACCGACATGCGCGGGCGTGCCCGGTGGGCGAGACTTGGCGGGGTGAAACGTGATGATCAGGGCGATCAGGGCACCGCTGCCCCGGGCGACCCGGACGAGGGCTATCTGCCGATCGCCGAGCACGGTCTGATCGGGGATCTGCGGACCTCCGCGCTCGTCGGGACCGACGGACGCATCGACTGGTTCTGCGTCCCCCGCTTCGACTCCCCCAGTGTCTTCGCGTCGCTGCTCGACAAGGAGCGCGGCGGCTTCTGGGACATCTCACCGGTGTGCGACGGCGCCACCCGCAACCAGTTCTACTTCCCCGACACCAATATCCTGATCACCCGGATCCTCACGGCCGACGGCATCGTGGAGGTCCAGGACTTCATGCCGATCGTGCGTGAGCGTGATCCGCAGCACCGGCAGAGGCTGGTGCGCAGGGTGGTCAATGTCCGCGGCCGGATGCGGCTCGGCGTGCGGATCGCGCCGAGGCTGAACTACGGCCGCGACACCCACCGGCTGGAGCGGATCCCGGACGGCGTACGGTTCGTCGGCGACTCCCTGACGCTCTGGCTGCGGTCGTCCGTGTTCCTCGATCTCGACGCCACCGACGCCCACGCGGAGTTCGACCTCCCCGAGGGAGGGACGGCGCTCTTCGATCTCGAAACGGCCGGCGGATACGACGGTTCCGCCACCGAACCCGATCCGTGCGCCGTCGACTCGGTCGCCGCCGAGGCGCTCTTCGAGTCCACCGTCGTCTTCTGGCGCCGCTGGCTGAGCCAGTCCACCTACACCGGCCGCTGGCGCGAGATGGTCCACCGCTCGGCACTCACGCTGAAGCTGCTGACGCACGAGCCGTCCGGTGCCATCGTGGCCGCGCCGACACTCGCCCTGCCCGAACAGGTAGGCGGCGCGCGCAACTGGGACTACCGGTACGTATGGATCCGCGACGCCGCGTTCTCCCTGTACGCCCTCCTGCGCCTGGGCTTCACCCAGGAGGCACAGGGATTCATGGACTGGCTGACCGACCGGCTGCACGGCGCGGAGCCCGACGGTGACAGCGGCCCGTTGCGCGTCATGTACTCGATCGACGGACACGACACCCTTCCCGAGGAGGTGCTCGGGCATCTCGACGGTTACCGGGGCTCGCGTCCGGTCCGTACCGGCAACAACGCCAGCGTTCAGCGGCAGCTCGACATCTACGGCGAACTGATCGACTCGGTCTATCTGTTCAACAAGTACGGCGTGGGCATCTCGCACGACAGCTGGAGCGATCTGTGCGACATCCTGGAATGGCTGATGGTGCACTGGGACACCACCGACGAGTCCATCTGGGAGACCCGGGCGGGCCAGCAGCACCACACCTACTCACGGCTCATGTGCTGGGTCGCGGTCGAACGTATGATCAGGATGGCGCGTCAGCGCGGGCTGCCCGGGGACCTGGGCCGCTGGATGTCGGTCCGGGACCGGATCTACCGCCAGATCATGGCGCGCGGCTGGAACCGTCGCGAGCGTACGTTCGTCCAGCGTCTGTCGGCCGAGGACGGCGAGGAGCCCGCGGACATCCTGGACGCCTCGCTGCTGCTGATGCCCATGGTCAAGTTCGTCTCGCCCGTCGATCCGCGCTTCCTGTCCACCGTCGAGGCCATCGGCGACCGGCTGGTGGTGGACAGCCTGGTGTTCCGCTACGACCCGGAGCAGGCCCCCGACGGGCTGACCGGTACCGAGGGCACCTTCTCCATCTGCTCGTTCTGGTGGGTGGAGGCGCTCGCCAGGACCGGCGACGTGGAACAGGCACGGCTGGCGCTGGAGAAGATGTTCACCTACGCCAACCATGTGGGCCTCTACGCCGAACAGATCGGACTGACCGGCGAGCACCTGGGCAACTTCCCGCAGGCGTTCACCCATCTCGCCCTGATCAGCTCGGCGATCAATCTCGACCGCGCGATGGGCTGAGCGCACCGGGTCCCCGCCGTGGCGTACACGGTCCGTACCCGCCGCGGCGGACGCGCTCCGGAGTGCGCGGCGGCCGGGTCGGGTGAACCATGGCAGGGCAGGGGCGGGCCTGTCCGGTCAGCGGGAACGGAATGGACGAGAACCATGCGGGCAACACGACACGCGGTAGTGGGAGCTCCGTGCTGGGTGAGTCTGATGGCCCGCGATCTCCGGGCCGCCCAGGGCTTCTACGGCAGGGCCCTCGGCTGGACCTTCCGGCCGACGACACTGGGCGAGGAGTTCTGTGTCGCGCTCGCCGACGGATTCGCGGTCGCGGGCTTCGGAGCGCTGGCGACCAGTCTCCAGGCCGCGGTGACCTGGACGCCGTACTTCCTGGTGGACGACGCGGACACGGCCGCCGCCCGGGTCCGTGAGCGGGGCGCGACCATCGCGGTGGGCCCGCTGTCCATGCCCACCGGCCGCGCCACTCTCGCCGCGGACCCGGACGGTGCCGTGTTCGGGCTCTGGGAGGGCGAGACGATCCCCGGCTGGTCCGTGGGCCGGGGCAGCGGGCCCGCCCGGCTGGAGCTGCGCACGAGGGACGCCTTCGCCGCCGCCATCTTCTACGGACAGGTCCTCGTCTGGGGCTCGGACGAGCGGGAGAGCTGCGAGGTGCGCTACGAGGACCACCAGGTGAAGGTGGGCGACGGCACGCACACGGTGGCCGCGCTGCGCGGCGGAGCCGTCGAGAGCGCGCCGGACCCGCAGATCCGGCCCCGCTGGCACGTGTCCTTCCGGGTGGCCGACGTGGACAGCGCCGTGGAGGCCGCGTTCGCCGCCGGGGGCTCGATCGTCGCCGCGCCGTCCGCCGCGAACCCGGAGGTCACGGCGCGGGAGGGCACGGCGCGGGAGGCCACGCTCCGCGACCCGGACGGCGGCCTCTTCACGATCACCGGCGGCTGAGCGGCCACCGGCGGCCGGGTCACCCGGCGCGGTCGACGGCGCGTCGCCGCTCGGCCTCCCGGGCGAGACGGGTGTTGCGCCGCACCGAGGACCAGAAGGACCAGCCGATCAGCACGACTCCGACGAGGCCGGTGACGATCTCGCTGATCTGGTACTGGATGGTGACCAGGAGGATCACGGCAAGCGCGCCGATGGCGTAGTGCGCGCCGTGCTCCAGGAAGACGAAGTCGTCGAGGGTGCCCTGCCGGACCAGATAGACGGTGAGCGACCGGACGTACATGGCGCCGATGCCGAGGCCCAGTGCCATCAGCACGATGTCGTTGGTGATGGCGAAGGCGCCGATGACCCCGTCGAAGGAGAACGACGCGTCGATGACCTCCAGATAGAGGAAGGTGAAGAACGCGGCCTTCCCGGTGAGCGCGGCCACCGCGCCCTTCCCGCCGCGTCCTGCGCGCGCCCTCTCCTCGGCCTCCTCGGCCTCCTCCACCTCCTCGATGCGGTTCTCGAAGAAGCTGGAGAGCCCGGCGACCACCAGATAGGTGACGAGACCGGCGACGCCGGCGGTCAGTACCGTCTGGGCCTTGTCGGCGTGTCCGCCGCCGTGCTGGTGGGCGTGGGTGGCGACCGTCATGGCGGCGACGACCAGCACGATCAGCGCGATGCACACCGAGAGCGTCTCGACCTTGCCGAGCTTGGCCAGAGGCCGCTCCAGCCAGGTCTGCCAGGTGATCTCCCGCTCCTCGAAGAGGAAGTTGAGGAAGATCATCAGCAGGAAGATCCCGCCGAAGGCGGCGATCGCCGGATGGGCGTCGGTCACCAGCTGCTGGTAGCGGTCCTTGTCGTCGACCGCCAGTGTGACGGCCCGCACCGGGCCGATTTTGGCGGTGACCGCGACGATGAGCACGGGGAAGACGAGCCGCATCCCGAAGACCGCGATCAGCACACCGACGGTGAGGAAGATCGTCTGCCAGAAGGCGCTCATCCGCTTCAGGATCCCGGCGTTGATCACCGCGTTGTCGAAGGAGAGCGAGACCTCCAGGACGGCCAGGATCGCGACGATCCCCAGGGCGGCCCATCCGCCGTAGAGCGCCCCGGCGGCGAGACCGGCCGCGGTGACGAGAAAAGCCCATCGGAATGTCTTCAGAACCACTTCCCGGTTCATCCTCCCTGCGTACGGGCGTCCCGCCGGGGCCGCACCGGGCGACCGGACAGGAACTCACCGTAAACGATCATTGTTCGTACCGGTCGGCCGTATCAGCCGCCGGGCCCGCCCTTCCGGGAAGGACGCCCGGCTGACAGACTCCTCCCGTGCCCGACTTCGACATGCTTGTCATCGGATCAGGACCGGGCGGCCAGAAGGCCGCCATAGCGGCGGCCAAGCTCGGCCGGCGGGTCGCCGTCGTCGACCGGCCGGAAATGGTCGGCGGCGTCTCCATTCATACCGGAACAGTCCCTTCCAAGACACTGCGGGAAGCGGTGCTCTATCTCACCGGGCTGACCCAGCGGGACCTGTACGGCCAGAGCTACCGGCTCAAGGAAGAGATCACCGTCGCCGATCTCACCGCCCGTACCCAGCACGTGGTCGGCCTGGAGGTCGATGTCGTCCGCAGCCAGCTCGCCAGGAACCAGGTGACGCTGCTGCCGGGCACCGGACGGTTCATGGACGACCACACCGTGGCCGTACGGGACCTCGCCGGGCAGGACCGGCTGCTGACCGCCGAGCACATCGTCATCGCGACCGGCACCCGTCCGGCCCGCCCGGCGACTGTGGAGTTCGACGACCGTACGGTCATGGACTCCGACAGTGTCCTGAACATGGAGAAGGTGCCGCGGTCCATGGTGATCGTCGGCGCTGGCGTCATCGGCATGGAGTACGCGTCGATGTTCGCGGCGCTCGGCAGCAAGATCACTGTGGTCGAACAGCGTGACGGAATGCTCGACTTCTGCGATGTCGAGGTGGTCGAGGCGCTCAAGTACCGGCTGCGCGATCTGGCGGTGACCTTCCGTTTCGGCGAGACGGTGGCGGCGGTCGAGCGGCATGAGCGGGGCACGCTCACGATCCTGGAGAGCGGCAAGAAGATCGCCGCCGACGCCGTGATGTACTCCGCGGGCCGGCAGGGGCTGACCGATGAGCTCGACCTCGACAAGGCGGGGCTCTCCGCCGACAAGCGCGGCCGGATCACGGTGGACGAGCACTACCGCACCGAGGTTCCCCACATCTACGCCGTCGGTGATGTCATCGGCTTCCCGGCGCTGGCCGCGACCTCGATGGAGCAGGGGCGGGTAGCGGCGTACCACGCCTGCGACGAGCCGGTGAACGCGATGCACCACCTCCAGCCGATCGGGATCTACACCATTCCCGAGATCAGCTTCATCGGCCGCACGGAGGACCAGCTCACCGACGCACGCGTGCCGTTCGAGGTCGGGATCGCGCGCTACCGCGAGCTGGCGCGCGGTCAGATCGTCGGGGACGCGCACGGCATGCTGAAGCTGCTGGTGTCGCCCGAGGACCGGCGGCTGCTCGGGGTGCACTGCTTCGGCTCGGGCGCGACGGAGCTGATCCACATCGGCCAGGCCGTGATGGGCTGCGGCGGTACGGTCGACTACCTGGTGGACGCGGTGTTCAACTACCCGACCCTCGCCGAGTCGTACAAGGTCGCCGCCCTGGACGTGACGAACAAGATCCGCCAGACGGACCGTATGAGGCGCTGAGCCGCCCGGGTGGCGGTGTCAAAATCCGCCACCTCGGCCCGGCCCTCGCCGGTCCTCGGCGAAGGCACGGAAACCACGCACGGGTGATCCCGCCGCGCCCCGGTGCGCGGGCGGTCCGAGGGCCGTGTCCCCGCGTACGGGCAGGTCCGGTCCGTGACGAGCAGCGGTGGCGGCAGGACCCCGGGACGTCCCCCGGCCACGACGGCGTGTCACGGCCGCCGCCCGGGGCGCCGCACCGGCGGACAGGACCGATGGCATGTACGCGATATCCGTCCTGCCGAGAGCGGTGTCCGGGCCACTCACGCACAGGTAACGGCCGTGACCGCATGTGGCCGGGATGTGACTTCATGTGAGGGCGCCGGTTGTACGCTCCCCCGACAGCGTCCGGTGAAGAGGTAGTTCTACCCATGATCAAGCCGTATGTCCGCGCCGAGGCCGAAGGGGCCCGGCGCCCCACGCCCGTACACCCGGCGCTCATACCGGCTCTCCACCGCCTTCGCCGCCCGTGATGTCCACCGGGTGAATTCAGCCGGACCACGATTTTCAGCCAACTCGAAGGTTCTCCATGGCACGTTCCCCCGCGCCCTCTCCCCTGCCCCGCGTCTCGTCATGGCCGTGGCCGGTGACACTCGCCGTCACCGCCGCCGCACTCGGCACGGCGGTGTTCTCCCTCGCGCACGTCCATATCGGCGCGGCCCTGGCCTACGGCGGTCTCGCCGTGCTGGTGCTCTCCGCCCTGGTGGGACTGCGCGGCCGGCACCAGCACGCCGAGACCGCCGCGGCCCGTCGCGAGGCCGACTGGCACTCCCGGCTGGAGCAGCAGGCGGAGCTGGTACGGAAAGAGGTCGAGCATCTCGTCAAGGAGCGGCTGCCGGCCGCGCTGAGCAGGACGGAGATCCCGGCGCCGCCGCACCGCGGTGAGCGGCCGGCCGACCCGGTGGCCCGGTGGTTCGACCGGCTGCTGACGGAGGTCTCCCGCTCGGTCGAGCACCGCGAGGAGTCGCAGCGGCTGGCGCTCGTCGAGCTGGCGAGCCGGGTCCAGACCTCGGCGCACCGGATCCAGGCCGCGGTGACGGGGCTCGCCGACCGATATCCCGGTGACGCCGATCTGCTGGAGACCACCATGCGGGTGGACCACGCGGCCACCCAGCAGGCCCGGCACGCCCAGAGCCTGAAGGTGCTGTGCGGCGAGTGGCCGGGCCAGCAGTGGCAGAAGCCGCTGGCGCTGGTGGACGTGGTCAGGGCGGCGTCCGGCCGGATCGTGGCCTACCGGCGCATCGAGGTCACCGGAGACCCCGACATCGGAGTGCGCCCCTCGGTGGTCGAGCCACTGGTCCATCTGCTGGCCGAACTGCTCGCCAACGCCACGGAGTACTCGCCGCCGCGCACGAATGTGCCGGTGACCGTGCGTACGGTGCAGCGCGGCGCGGTCATCGAGGTGGACGACGGAGGGCTCGGCCTGGACGAGTACCGGCTCGCGGAGGCGCGCGAGATCGTCTCGGGACGGCGGCTCCTGGGCGTCGGCGAGGTCGGTGAGATCCCGCAGACGGGGTTCGCGGTCGTGGGGCGCTTCGCCGACCGGCACGGCTTCCATGTCGACCTCGGGCCGTCCCCGTACGGCGGTGTCCGCGCGGTGGTGCTGGTGCCCTCGGAGGTGCTGGAGACGCTCGCCCCCGCCGGTACCACCGTCTCCGCGCGGTCCGTGCCCCGGCCCGCGCGGGCACCCGAGGCGGTGAGCACCCCCACGACCACCGTGGCCGGTATCCCGGTGCGCCGGGCGCCCTCGGCCGCCGTGTCCGCGTCCGCCCCGGCCGTCCCCGTGTCCGCCGTGTCCGCGTCGCCGGGCCCCGTGGCCTCCGCCGCCTCCGGGCCCGCCGAATCCGCGCCGGCGACGCGGACACGGCGG
>NZ_MAUD01000464.1 GCF_001700515.1 Streptomyces lushanensis | reverse complement strand
GCCGCCGCGGGAGGCCGGGTGCCGGGCGGTCCGGGACCGGGTGGGAACGGGCCGGCGCTGTGGCAGGTGATGATCGTGGCACTGCTGGTCGCGGCCTTCGCGGTCGGCGGCCTGCTGCTCTCCCAGACCGCCTACCACGGCGGCCTGGGCGCCCCGCTCGCGGTGCTGACCTTGGCGAATCCGGTCGGTGCGGCGGTCATAGGGCTGACACTTCTGGGCGAACGCCTCCAGGGCGGCGCGGTGGGCGTCGCCGCGGCGCTCGTCGGCGCGGTGGTCGCGGCGCGCGGGGTCGTGCTGCTGACGCATACGCCGGCGGCACGGCTGCTGGTGGAGTCACCGACAAGTCCGGAGCGGGAGCGGGAGCCGGTGCCCGGTCCCGCCGCGCGGCCCGAGGCCGCCGACGGACGACCCGCTGCCGGGCCACCGGCGGTTCCGGACGCTCCGGCGGCTCCGTACGGACTGACGGTGGCTCCGGACGCGTCGGCGGCACCGGACGCTCCGGAGGCTGCCGACGTTCCGTCGGACGCGGGCGGCCGGACCGCCTCCGGCGAAGAGACCGCTCCCGTCAGGCCCGCGCCGGACGGTGCACTCACCCGGTCGGCCGAGACCGCGGTCACTTTCCGGACCGTGCCGGCTCCGCTGATGTTCTTGCCGGGCGGGTTCGCCGTTCCCCACCCTCGTGGGCCCGCCGACGGCGAGACTCCCGGCCCCGAACCACGCACCCGTCGCCGCCGGCGAAGACGCTGCCGGACGTAGGCCCTGTCAGGGCCGTGAAGCTGTGCTGTGGGGCGGCTTAAGAAATCCTCGATGGACGGTACGGCCGGTGATCGGCAGATTGGTGTCCGACCACCGAACAGTGATCATCGACGACCGGGTCGGGTCGCCCGTCGCCGACGACGGTCACTGGTCACCGAACAGCACCGTCACGCCGGGAGCCGCCGTCCATGAAGGCACTTGTGAAGCAGAAGGCCGAGCCGGGGCTCTGGCTCATGGATGTGCCGGAACCGGAGGCCGGGCCCGGCGACGTACTGATCAAGGTGCTCCGTACCGGCATCTGCGGCACCGATCTGCACATCCGGTCCTGGGACGGCTGGGCCAGACAGGCCGTCACCACACCCAGGGTCCTCGGCCACGAGTTCGTCGGAGAGGTCGCCGCCGTCGGTACGGACGTGCGGGACATCACCGTGGGCGACCTTGTCAGCGGCGAGGGCCATCTCGTCTGCGGCAAGTGCCGCAACTGTCTCGCCGGCCGCAGACATCTGTGCCGCAGCACCGTCGGACTCGGTGTCGGCCGCGACGGCGCGTTCGCCGAGTATGTCGTCCTCCCCGCCGCCAACGTCTGGGTGCACCGCGCCGAGGTGCCTCTCGATGTCGCCGCGATCTTCGATCCCTTCGGCAACGCGGTGCACACCGCGCTCTCCTTCCCGCTCGTCGGCGAGGACGTACTGATCACCGGCGCGGGCCCGATCGGCATCATGGCGGCGGCCGTCGCCCGGCACGCGGGCGCGCGCAATGTCGTGATCACCGACGTCAGCCCGCACCGCCTCGCCCTGGCCCGCAAGGCCGGTGCCACACTCGCCCTCGACGTCTCCGCTCCGGGCAGCGGAATCGCGGACGCGCAGCGGCAGCTGGGTCTCAAGGAGGGCTTCGACATCGGTCTGGAGATGTCCGGCCGCGCGGAGGCCCTGCGCGACATGATCGACAACATGACGCACGGCGGCCGGATCGCCATGCTGGGCCTGCCCGCGCAGGAGTTCGCCGTCGACTGGGCGAAGATCGTCACATCGATGATCACGATCAAGGGCATCTACGGCCGCGAGATGTTCGAGACCTGGTACGCGATGACGGTCCTCCTCGAAGGCGGGCTCGATCTGACCCCGGTCATCACGGGCAGCTACCGCTACCAGGACTTCGACGCCGCGTTCGACGAGGCGTCGACCGCGCGCAGCGGCAAGATCATCCTCGACTGGACCACCTGACCGCCGACCACCTGACCGCCGTTCCCGCGCCGGTTTCACCCGGGCCGCCCACCGCCGCGCGGGCGGCGGCCCCGAGGTACCAGGGGCCGAGCACGGTCGAGTGCCGGCATCGACACGAGGTGCCCCGAGGCGAACCGGGCCCCGAAAAGAAAGGCAGTGCTGTTTATGTACGCGTCCGTACGGGACGAACTGTCCGCCACCCTCGGTGAGATCCGCGACGCCGGTCTCTTCAAGCCCGAGCGCGTGATCTCCACCCCGCAGAGCGCCTCGGTCGCCGTCACCGCGGGCGGTGACGGTGAGGTCCTCAACTTCTGCGCCAACAACTACCTGGGCCTCGCCGACCATCCCGAGGTCGTCGCCGCCGCCAAGGACGCGCTGGACCGATGGGGGTACGGCATGGCCTCCGTACGCTTCATCTGCGGTACGCAGGAGATCCACAAGGAGCTGGAGCAGCGCCTCTCCGCGTTCCTCGGCCAGGAGGACACGATCCTCTACTCCTCCTGTTTCGACGCCAACGGCGGAGTCTTCGAGACCCTGCTCGGCGCGGAGGACGCGGTCATCTCCGACGCCCTCAACCACGCCAGCATCATCGACGGCATCCGGCTCTCCAAGGCCCGGCGCCTCCGCTACGCCAACCGTGACCTCGGCGAGCTGGAGACCAGGCTCAAGGAGTCGCAGGACGCGCGTCGGCGGCTGATCGTCACGGACGGCGTGTTCTCGATGGACGGGTATGTCGCGCCGCTCGCCGAGATCTGTGATCTGGCCGACCGGTACGACGCGATGGTCATGGTTGACGACTCGCACGCCGTCGGCTTCGTCGGCCCCGGCGGTCGCGGCACCCCGGAACTGCACGGTGTGATGGACCGCGTGGACATCCTCACCGGCACGCTGGGCAAGGCCCTGGGCGGCGCCTCCGGCGGCTATGTCGCGGCGCGCGCCGAGATCGTCGCCCTGCTGCGCCAGCGCTCCCGCCCGTATCTCTTCTCCAACTCCCTCGCCCCGGTCATCGCCGCCGCGTCCGTCAAGGTCCTCGACCTGCTGGAGAGCGCGGGCGAACTGCGGGACCGGCTGAACGCCAACACCGCGCTCTTCCGTACCAGGATGACCGAGGCGGGCTTCGAGATCCTGCCCGGCGACCACGCCATCGCCCCGGTCATGATCGGCGACGCGGCGGAGGCGGCCCGGATGGCGGAGCTGCTGCTGGAGCGCGGCGTCTATGTGATCGGTTTCTCGTATCCGGTCGTACCGATGGACCGGGCGCGGATCAGGGTCCAGCTCTCGGCGGCGCACTCCACGGCGGACGTGGAGCGCGCGGTGGCGGCGTTCATCGACGCGCGGGAGGCGATGCGCGGGGCGAGCTGACGAGGCACGCGCGGTACGGCGGTGCCGGGCCCCTCGGGTCCGGCACCGCCGTACCGGACCCGGCCGGCAGGTGCCCGGGGCCGTTCCACCTGGCAGGATGGCCCGGTGATTGATGCACGGCGGCTGCGCATACTGCGGGCCGTGGCGGACCACCGTACGGTCACCGCCGCGGCTGCCGCGCTGTATCTGACCCCCTCCGCCGTCTCCCAGCAGCTCGCCGTGCTGGAGCAGGAGACAGGTCACGCGCTGCTGACCCGCAGCGGCAGGGGCGTACGGCTGACGGCGGCCGGTGAGATTCTCCTCGGTCATGCGCACGCCGTGCTCGCGCAGCTCGAACGGGCCGAGGCGGAGCTCGCGGCGTACGCGGGCGGCTCGGCCGGCGAGGTGACGGTCGTCGCGTTCGCCACCGGTATCGCGGAGGTGCTGGCCCCCGCGCTCCAGCTGCTGGCCGGACCGTATCCGGACATCCGGGTGCGTGTGCGGGACGCCGAGGGCGACGAGAGCCTGCCCATGGTGCTGGACGGACAGGCGGATCTGGCGGTCGCGGTCGAGTACCGCGGGGCGCCGCGCGAGGACGATCTGCGGCTCTCCCGGGTGCCGCTGTACGCCGAGCCGTTCGACGCGGTCCTGCCCGCCGCGCACCCGCTCGCCCTGAGCGCCGAGGTCTCGCTCGCCTCGCTCGCCGACAGCGAGTGGATCGGTCCCTACCCCGGCAACCCCTGCCACGACGTGATACAGCTCGCCTGCGAACTGGCCGGCTTCGAGCCGCGCCTCGCCCACTCCTCGGACGACTTCCGCGCGGTCGTCGCGCTCGCCGGAGCGGGCGCAGGCGTCGCGCTCGTGCCGCGGTCGGCGCTGCGCGGGATGGAGCTGAAGGGCACCGTCGTACGTCCCGTGTCCGGCCCGGCCGCGACCCGCAGAGTCTTCGCCGCCGTACGCCGGGGCGCGGAGGACCATCCGCTGATCCGCCCGGTCCTGGACGCCCTGGCCCAGGCGGCGGCGGCCCTGCCCCCCGGCTGACCGGCCTGTGCCGGCCGCCTGTGCCGGCCGGCGGACACGTATCGGCCCCGGCGCGCCCGCCCCGCACACCGTCCGGCGCGCCCGCCGCCCGGCTCGGCGGGCATAGGCGCGCGCTCCTACGACAGCAGGCTCGGCGCAGCTCGGTCCAGCACCGATCCCACCCGCTCCCAGGTCTCCATGTCCCGCTCCACCGGAGGCAGTTCCTCGCCCTCACCGGTCTGCCAGGACGCCGCGATCGCCACTGCGTCCCCGTCCGTCGCCGCGCCCGCGGCCAACGCCGCCGCTCCCAGGGCGACCAGCTCGCCGCTGGCCGGGACGATCAACTGGCGGCCGGAGAGCCTCCGTACCGTCTCCACCCACATACGGCCCTGCGCGCCGCCGCCGACCAGCCGCAGCGGCCGGGCCGCGACCTCCGGATCGGCCGGGTCGAGACCGCAGGCACGCAGCACTTCGTCCAGCGCGCGCAGGACGGTCACGATCGCACCCTCGTAGGCGGCGCCCAGCAGTTGCTGCGGGGTGGTGTCATGGCGCAGTCCGGTCAGCAGACCCGAGGCGGCCGGCAGATCGGGGGTCCGCTCGCCGTCCAGATACGGCAGCAGGACGGCCTCGCCGCCCGGCACCGCGTCCTCCCGGTCCAGCCGGAGCAGCGCCGCCACCTTGTCCACCGCGAGTGTGCAGTTGAGTGTGCAGGCCAGCGGCAGATACGTGCCGTCCGCCGCGGCGAATCCCGCGAGCGCGGGAGTGCCGGGGCGGGTACGGGTGGCGGCGAACACCGTGCCGGAGGTGCCGAGGCTCAGCACCGGATGGTCCAGCAGCCCGCCGCCTCCGAAGCCCAGACCGATGGCCGCGCTCATGTTGTCGCCGGTGCCCGCCGCGACGGCGATGCCCGCGGGCAGCCCGAGCTCCGCCGCGGACCCGGCGGTGAGTGAGCCGACCCGGGCGGCGCCGGTCGCGGCGACGGTGGGCAGCAGCTCGGCGTCGAGACCGAGCAGGGCCAGCAGCTCCGGGTCGTACTCACCCGTGGCCGTCGAATACCAGCAGGTGCCCGAGGCGTCGCCGGGATCGGTGGCGGCGACACCCGAGAGGCGCTCGGTGAGGAAGTCGTGCGGAAGCCGGACGGCCGCCGTGGCGCCCGCGATGGCCGGGTCGTGCTCGCGCAGCCACTGCCACTTCGAGGCCGTCATCGACGCGACCGGTACGGAACCGGTCCGGGCCGTCCAGGCGGCGGGCCCGCCGAGCGCCTCCGTGAGCGCGGCGGCCTGCGGGGCCGAGCGGGTGTCGTTCCACAGGAGCGCCGGGCGCAGCGGGCGGCCCGTACGGTCCAGCACGACCAGTCCGTGCTGCTGCCCGGCCACGGCGATCCCGACGACGGCCGAGGCGTCGACGCCGGACTCCTTGAGGCCGGCGGCCACCGCCTCGCGCAGCGCGTTCCACCACACCTCGGGGTCGGTCTCGCGCGCGCCGCCCTCGCCGGTCACCCGGTGCGGCGCGCGTCCCACGGCGAGCAGCCGGCCGGTGGCCGCGTCCGTGAAGGCGGCCTTGGTCGATTGGGTGGAACTGTCCACGCCGACGACGACCGGGCCGACCACCGGGCTCTGCGACATGGACATACCTCTTCCCTTGCTGGAGTTCGCTGGCCGACGCACTTTTGGACGTGGGAGAAACAAATTACGCGATGGCGCGGCCCACCGGAACGGGGGTGGCGGATCCTCGCCGGTGTACGACCGTACGCGTCCGTATCCGCCGGGTGCGCGTGGGGTGCGCGGCGATGAGTGGTGATGAGCGGCCCCCCGGGGGTTTTGCGCATCCGTGCCGACGTGCATTATTAGTCATGTCAGGAAACAAAAAGGTCGGCACGTGCCGGACCTGAGGTATCGAAGGCGGCCAGAGAATGACGGAACGCTTCACTCCCACCCCGGCGGACAAGTTCAGCTTCGGTCTGTGGACCGTGGGCTGGCAGGGCAGGGATCCGTTCGGGGACGCGACCCGCAGGGCGCTGGATCCCGTCGAGTCCGTACAGCGGCTGGCCGAGCTGGGCGCGTACGGCGTGACCTTCCACGACGACGACCTCATACCCTTCGGTTCGTCGGACGCGGAGCGCGAGGCGCACATCAAGCGCTTCCGGCAGGCGCTGGACTCGACGGGTCTGGTGGTGCCGATGGTCACCACCAACCTCTTCACGCACCCGGTCTTCAAGGACGGCGCGTTCACCGCGAACGACCGGGACGTGCGCCGCTTCGCGCTGCGCAAGACGCTCCGCAACATCGACCTGGCGGCCGAGCTGGGCGCCAAGACCTTTGTGGCCTGGGGCGGCCGGGAGGGCGCGGAGTCGGGCGCGGCGAAGGACGTACGGCTCGCCCTGGAGCGGATGAAGGAGGCCTTCGACCTGTTCGGCGCGTATGTCACCGAGCAGGGATACGACCTCCGGTTCGCCATCGAGCCCAAGCCGAACGAGCCGCGCGGCGACATCCTGCTGCCCACGGTCGGCCACGCCCTGGCGTTCATCGAGCGTCTGGAGCGGCCCGAGCTGTACGGCGTGAACCCGGAGGTCGGCCACGAGCAGATGGCCGGGCTGAACTTCCCGCACTCCATCGCCCAGGCCCTGTGGTCGGGCAAGCTCTTCCACATCGACCTCAACGGTCAGAACGGCATCAAGTACGACCAGGACCTGCGCTTCGGCGCGGGGGATCTGCGTGCGGCCTTCTGGCTGGTCGATCTGCTGGAGAGCGCCGGCTGGGACGGCTCGCGGCACTTCGACTTCAAGCCGCCGCGGACCGAGGACTTCAATGGCGTGTGGGCGTCGGCGGCGGGCTGCATGCGCAACTATCTGATCCTCAAGGAGCGCGCCACCGCGTTCCGGGCCGACCCGGTGGTCCAGGAGGCGCTGCGCGCCTCGCGGCTGGACGAGCTGGCGCTGCCCACGGCCGCGGACGGAGTGGCCGCGCTGCTCGCGGACCGCTCCGCGTACGAGGACTTTGACGCGGAGGCGGCGGCGACGCGCGGCATGGCCTTCGAGCAGCTCGACCAGCTCGCGATGGACCACCTGCTCGGCGTCCGCTGACCCGGACACCTACCCGGGGCGGGGCCCGGCGGCCCTGCCCCTCCTCGCACGCCGTGACCGTCGCCCGCTCCCACCGCGGGCGGCGGTCACGCGCACGCCCGTGCCCGCCCGGCGCCCGCGCGTCCACGGCCACCGCGCGCGGTGGCACGTGTTCCTACTCCGTGGTCCGCCGGACGTACGCCACCGGGTCCGCCAGGACCGCTCGTACCACCAGGGCCGCCGCGCCCCGGGCCGCGTCGCCCGCCGAGGAGGACGCGCGTAGGCGACCGCTGTCGCGGGGCCAGAGGCCCGATACCACGCGGGCCGTCAGCTCGCGGTCGGCCGACGGGGACAGCCAGGGCATCAGCTCGCGGTAGATCCCGCCCAGCACGACCGCGTCCGGGTCGAAGAGGTTCACCGAGCCCGACAGCACCCGGCCCAGCATCACTCCGGCCTGTTCGACGGCCGCCACGGCCTGCGGGTCGCCCCCGCGCGCCCGGCGCTCCAGCTCGGCGACGCCCGGCACTCCCGAGTTCTCGTCGATGCCTGCCGCGCGCAGCAGCGCGGACTGGCCCGCGTACTGCTCCAGACAGCCACGCGAGCCGCACCGGCACAGCGGTCCCTTCGCGTCGACCACCACATGGCCGATCTCTCCGGCGAACCCGTGCGCCCCGCGCAGCAGTTCGCCGTCCAGCACCAGCGCGCCCCCGACCCCGATCTCGCCGGTGAGATAGAGGAACGTGCGCAGTGGGCCGAGCCCTCCGAACCACAGCTCCGCCAGCGCCGCCAGATTGGCCTCGTTCTCCGAACTCACCGGCAGCGCGGGGACATCGGGCCGCAGCTCGGCCAGCGCCCCCGCGAACAGCTCCTCCGCCGGGACCCGGTTCCAGCCGAGATTCGGCGCCTGACGGACCGTACCTCCCGACACCAGCCCCGGCAGGGCGAGTTGGACCCCCACCGGGATCAACTCCTGTTCCGCGGCGGACTCCAGCGTACGGGCCGCGATCCGGGCGCCACGCGCCAGCACCTCGGCCGGGGGAGCGCCGCGGTTGTCGATGTGTTCGGTGAGCCGGACCCGGTCGGTGCCGGACAGATCGACCACGCACACCGACACATAGTCGATATTGATCTCGACACCGATACCCGCGGGCCCGGAGCGTGTGACCTTCAGCACGGTGCCCGGGCGCCCGGCCTGTCCGCTGAACGTCTTGCCCGACTCGGAGAGGAAGCCGCTCTCCAGCAACTGCTCCACCAACGACGACACCGCGGCCCTGGTCAGCCCCACCCGCGCCGCCACCCCGGCCCGGGTCGCCTCTCCCTCGTCCCGCACCGCCCGCAGCACAAGGCTCAGATTGTGCCGGCGCACCGTCTCTTTGTCGGCCTTGGGGCCGAGGGATGTGTGGTTGGTGTTCATCTCGCGGCCGAGCCTATGTGATGCGCGTCGCGCGAGGGACAGGGCGGTCGGGTGAGGGC
>NZ_MAUD01000463.1 GCF_001700515.1 Streptomyces lushanensis | reverse complement strand
GACCGCGCGGTCGGCGAGGTGTCTGCCGACCGCGTCCGACGGCCGTGGTTTCCGTGCCGGCGAAGCCGAGGTCGCCCCCCGGGGCCCGTGCCCCGGCCGTTCCCCCGCTCCCCCGCCCGCAGTTGCTGAGCACCGTGATCTGCCTGGTCCGGAAGGATTCCCATGTCTGAGAACCATGATGCAATCGTCGTAGACGCGAAGACGGAGAGCGGAGGTGGCTGCCCGGTCGCGCACGGGCGTGCCCCGCACCCGACCCAGGGCGGCGGAAACCGCGAGTGGTGGCCGGAACGGCTCAACCTGAAGATCCTCGCCAAGAACCCCGCGGTGGCCAACCCCCTCGGCGAGGACTTCGACTACGCCGAGGCGTTCAAGTCCCTCGACCTCGCGGCCGTGAAGCAGGACATAGCCGAGGTGCTGACGACCTCCCAGGACTGGTGGCCCGCCGACTTCGGCCACTACGGCCCGTTCATCATCCGGATGGCCTGGCACAGCGCGGGCACCTACCGCATCAGCGACGGCCGCGGCGGCGCCGGGGCCGGCCAGCAGCGCTTCGCGCCCCTCAACAGCTGGCCGGACAACGGGAACCTGGACAAGGCCCGTCGCCTGCTCTGGCCGGTCAAGAAGAAGTACGGCCAGAGCCTCTCGTGGGCCGACCTCATGGTCCTCGCCGGAAACGTCGCCCTGGAGTCGATGGGCTTCGAGACCTTCGGCTTCGCCGGCGGTCGTGAGGACGTCTGGGAGCCCGAGGAGGACGTCTACTGGGGTCCCGAGTCGACCTGGCTCGGCGACGAGCGCTACACCGGTGACCGGGAGCTGGAGAAGCCTCTCGGCGCGGTCCAGATGGGCCTCATCTACGTCAACCCGGAGGGCCCGAACGGAAACCCGGACCCGCTCGCCGCGGCCCGCGACATCCGCGAGACGTTCCGCCGGATGGCGATGAACGACGAGGAGACGGTCGCCCTCGTCGCGGGCGGCCACACCTTCGGCAAGACGCACGGCGCGGGCCCGGCGGAGAACGTCGGCCCCGACCCGGAGGCCGCCTCGATCGAGGAGCAGGGCTTCGGCTGGAAGAACTCCTTCGGTACGGGCAAGGGCGCGGACACCATCACCTCCGGCCTTGAGGTGACGTGGACCAGCACGCCCACGAAGTGGAGCAACGGCTTCTTCGACAACCTCTTCGGCTACGAGTGGGAGCTGACCAAGAGCCCCGCCGGCGCCAACCAGTGGAAGCCGAAGGACGGCGCCGGTGAGGGCACCGTCCCGCACGCGCACGACACCGCGAAGAAGATCGCGCCGTCCATGCTCACCACCGACCTGGCGCTGCGCTTCGACCCGGTCTACGAGCCGATCTCCCGCCGCTTCCACGAGAACCCCGAGGAGTTCGCCGACGCGTTCGCCCGGGCCTGGTACAAGCTGACCCACCGCGACATGGGTCCCAAGTCGCTGCTGCTGGGCGCCGAGGTGCCGGCGGAGACCCTGCTGTGGCAGGACCCGCTGCCCGAGGCGGACCACGAGGCGATCGACGCCGCGGACGTCACCGCCCTCAAGGCGAAGATCCTCGACTCGGGCCTGAGCGTCGCCCAGCTGGTCAGCACCGCGTGGGCGTCGGCCTCGACGTACCGCGGCAGCGACAAGCGCGGTGGCGCCAACGGTGCCCGTATCCGCCTGGAGCCCCAGCTCGGCTGGGAGGTCAACAACCCCGAGGGGCTGGCGGCCGTGCTGCGCACGCTGGAGGGCGTCCAGCAGGAGTTCAACTCCGGCGCGGGCGCCAAGAAGGTCTCGCTGGCCGACCTGATCGTGCTCGGCGGCGCCGCCGCGGTCGAGAAGGCCGCCAAGGACGCGGGCCACGACGTCGAGGTGCCCTTCACCGCGGGCCGCGTCGACGCCACGGACGAGCACACCGACGCGGAGTCGTTCGCCGCGCTCGAACCGTCCTCGGACGGCTTCCGCAACTACGCCGGCAAGGGCAACCGGCTGCCGGCCGAGTACCTGCTGATCGACCGGGCGAACCTGCTGACGTTGACCGCCCCCGAGATGACCGTCCTGGTCGGCGGCCTGCGCGTGCTGGGCGCGAACTACGACGGCTCGAAGCTGGGCGTCCTCACCGACACGCCCGGCACGCTGACCAACGACTTCTTCGTCAACCTGCTGGACCTGGGGACGACGTGGAAGGCGACGTCCGAGGACGCGAACACGTTCGAGGGCCGCGACGCCACCACCGGCGAGGCCAAGTGGAGCGCCACCCGCGCCGACCTGGTCTTCGGGTCGAACTCCGAGCTGCGCGCGCTCGCGGAGGTCTACGCGAGCGATGACGCGAAGGGGAAGTTCGTGAGCGACTTCGTCGCGGCGTGGAACAAGGTCGCGAACCTGGACCGGTTCGACCTCGTCTGATCGTTTCGACACCGTCCGGTCACCACGTCCGGGCCGGCCCACACGGGCCGGCCCGGACGTGCCGGTACGGGCGGCGACCCTGGCAGCGGCCGGTGTGCGGGCGGGCCTGGGCGACGGGCCGGGTACGGCCGTACGGGGGCGGGCTCCGACGCCCCCGACGCCCCCTACGCCTCCGCGAGCAGCGGGTCGTAGGCCGTGGACCGCCGACGCCCCGACATGAACGACAGGAAGTCCGTCAGGAACGCGCCGCGGGAGTAGCTCTCCTCGGTCCCGGCCACGGTGCGCCGGAACCCGGTCCGGAACAGGGCGCGGTACTCGTCCGCGTCGATGGACTGGTTGCCGTCCGTGTCGGTGACCTCGAAGAGCACCTCCGCGACCCTGATCAGAGCGGGTCCGGCGAGGGCGGGAACAGCGGCGGCGTACTCCTCCCTGCTGACACGGCCGTCGCCGTCGATGTCCAGGGCCGCCTGGAGTTCCCGCCACCACTCGGCGTACGCGTCGTAGAGCCTGGTCTCCTCCGGCTCGTCCAGATCCAGGCGGGAGGACAACTCCCGTGCCATGGCGGCGAGATCAGGCCAGTCCAGATAACCGTCCCCGGTCTGGTCCAGCACCGCGTCGAAGAACTCCTCGGCGCTCCGCCGCGCCCCGGCTCCCTCGGCGCTCCGCCGCGCCCCGGCTCCCTCGGCGCTCCGCCGCGCCCCGGCTTCCTCGGCGGGGCCAGTCTGTACGGGGAAGGGCGTGACCAGCCTGAACAGGGCACCGGCCCGCGTCATCCGGTCGCGCAGCGCGGTGATCGTCGCGGCTCGGGGGTCGTCGCTGTCGGGGGACAGGTAGAGCAGGCTGGTGAAGTCCTCCGCCCGGATCCAGCCCTCGGGCAGGAAGCGCGCCAGGCCGGCGGCCATGTAGGCGCCCTGCATCAGCGTCTGGGCGCCGGGGACTTCGGGCAGACCCGCCCGCCGGCGGAAGGGTTCCGGGAGGGACGCCACGGTGATCGTGCCGATGGCCGGGCCGGCGAACGCACGGCCGACCGCCCACACCGTGGGCAGGCCGTCCAGCACAGGCGGCGCCGGGAGATGGTCGAAGAGCTTGTAGAGGATGATGCGCAGCGCCTGTGTGTTCTCCAGCTCCGTCTCCACCATGTGGTCGTAGTACTGCCAGAACTCCCGCAGCGTGGGCGGCAGATGGCCGGCCTGATCGCCCAGGGCCGCGAGGAACGCCTGGAATTCGGCGTAGAGCTGCTCCATGGTGGTCTGGTCGAGCGGCTGCCCGCCCAGTCGGCACATGGTGACGGAACTCTCGAACAGTGTCGCGACCACCCAGGCACGGACCTGCGGATCCATTGCGTCGTAGGCCCGGTTCCGCGCGTCCGTACCGCTCAGCCGCGCGTGCATCCGGTTGAGCCGCGCCGCCTCCCTCTGCCGCGTCTCGTCGTCGGCGCCGAACATGCGTTGGAGGCTCACGAGGGTGTTGCGCAGCCGCCGCCACGGGTGCGCCACGAACGTCGAGTTGTCGATCAGGGCCGCGCCGATCTGCGGGTGGGCGGCCTCCAGCACCGTGGCCCTGAGTACGGCCAGGGCCCAGCGCGGATCGTTGAAGAACCGGTGGAACTGGGAGCCGGGGCCGAACAGTGGTCCGGTCTGCGCGCCAGGAACTGACCACTCCTCGGGGTTCGGCCGCGCTTCGGCGGCCGGCCGCGCGGTGGCGGCGTCGCCATCGGTGGCACCGGAAGCGGTGGATGTGGAGGTGGAGGTGGACGTAGAGGTGGAGGTGCGCGTGGAGTGGCTGCTGTCCGCGTCCGTCACTGGTGAGGTTCTCCGTTCGCCTTCGGCGTCACACCGCCGAAGCGGCGGTCGCGTTGCTGGTACGTGTGCAGGCACTCCAGGAAGTGCGGCGCGCGGAAGTCGGGCCAGAGCACCGGCGGGAAGATCCATTCGGCGTAGGCCACCTGCCAGAGCATGAAGTTGGAGATGCGCTGTTCGCCGGAGGTCCGGATGACGAGATCCACATCGGGTGTGTCGGGAAAGGGCAGATGGGCGGCGAAGTGCCGTTCGTCGACGGCATCGGCCGACACCCCGCTGCGGATGAGGGACCGTGCCGCCTCGACGATGTCCCTGCGTCCGCCGTGATCGAACGCCACGGTCAGCGTCATGCCCCGGTTCATCGCGGTCAGGGTCATCAGGTCGGCGAAGTCCCGGGCCAGCGCCTCGGGGATCCTCGGGTCCGCGACGCCGAGGAACCGGCAGCGGATGCCCCGCGCGTGCAGCAGCGGGGCGTGTTTGCGTACGACGCGGCGCACCAGCCCCATGAGGAAGTCGACCTCGGTGCCCGGGCGTTGCCAGTTCTCGGTGGAGAACGCGTACAGGCTCAGCCACTCCACCCCGGCCGTCCGTGCCGCCTCGATGACGTCGATCACCGTCGCCTCCGCCGCCCGGTGACCTGACGTACGCGGCAACGACCGCCGTGCTGCCCACCGGCCGTTCCCGTCCATCACGCAGGCGACATGGCGCGGCGCGCTCCTCCGCCGGCCTTCCGCGTCCGGGCGACGCGCATACGTGTACGCCGCCGGCGAGGCGGACGCACCGATGGCTCGTTCAACCGTCACATGTGCTCCCCCGGTGCTCCCCGGCTGTCACAACACGGTCCCCCTCCGCCTCGCACCCACCCGCTGCCCCACCCGGCGGCAACACCCCGCCGCGAGCGCCCCGCGGATCGCCCTTCAGCAGGGTGCCGGGACCTCATTCCGGGCGCAGCACAATCTCCGCATATTCACCCGCAGCACACCTGTCCCATTTCGCGACCTTGCGACAGAGGCACGCCCCATGCCCACAACTCACAGCTCACAGCTCACAACTCACAGCTCACGATTCACGGCTCGCGGCTCGCGGCTCGCGGCTCGCGGCTCACGATTCGCGGCTCGTTCGCCGGAGCTCCGTACCCGCAGCGCCACTTTCCGTCAGCGGAAGATCGTGCGGCCCCGGCCGGGGGATCATTCCGTTCTGTGTCAGATCCAGGGCGTGCTTGAGCACCTCGCACGCCTGAAGGTGGTTGCCGGACTCCTGGAGAAGTTCGGCGAGCCGGCGGCAGACCAGTACCGCTTCCGGGCCGTACGTCTTGTGGGTCCGGTGGAAGGCCTGCTCCAGTACCTCGATCGCCTCTCTCATCTGGCCGGCGTCGGCCAGCACTTCGGAGAGTTCGAGCTGTACCGCGAAGGTGGTGCCCTCCCCGTCCTGCGCCTGCTCCCCGAGAACCAGGCGCAGCACCGGCAGTGCGTCCCGGTTGCGTCCCCGGGCGCGCAGCAGACGTGCCAGCTTCAGCCCGGCGACCGACATGGCGGTACGGACGTCGGCGTCCAGGACCGGGCCGGCCGGGGAGCGGTGGTCGGCGCGGGCCCGGTTGCGGACCAGCGGCAGCCGTCCGATGTCGTTCTCGTGCGAACGCTGGGGCCGCGGCCGGTTCTTCGCCCGCAGCCGCTCGTCGAGCACGCGGTAGATCGTGTCGAGGTCGATGAGCTCGGGCCCGCCGGTCAGTCCCAGCCGCATCAGGTGCAGCAGCTCGCCGGTGAAGGCGGTGTGGAGTTCACCGTCCGGTGCCAGCGCCACCCGGTCCTTGGGCGATGACGTCAGTACGTACGCGCCGTCCACCGCCACCTGAACGGCCAGCGCGTCCGAGCTGCCCGCGAGGGTCCGGGCGGCGCGCCCGCTGAAGCAGCAGTCGAGCACGATCACCCGGCGCCTGGCCCTGGAGGAGCGGACGGCCGCCCGCAGATGCTCGTAGGCCACCGCCGTGTACCCGGTGCTCTCCCGCGAGCCGGTCAACGCCAGATAGAGGTCCGCGGTGTCGGCGTCGCGCAGTCCGTGCCCCGTGTAGTACACGAAGAACGTGTCGGTGGCCTCCTCGGCCGCCCTGTGCACCGGATCGAGCATGGCGGAGGCGTCACCGGGATCCGGCACGACGGCGCAGTGCTGCTCGGGCAGTCCCCAGAGCATCGCGTCACGCAGGGCGTCGGACAGGTCGCGGAGGTTGGCCTCCACCGCGGGCAACTGCTCAAGGTTCTGGTAGGAGCTCGTTCCGATGAGTACGGCCCTGGAGGCGGCGGGATCAGGAAGCCTGTTCATCGTCGGCCGAGCCGCCCGGTTCCTGCCCGAGGAGCGCGATGACGCGCTCCTCGACGTCGGTCCCCATGTACTCGGCCGGAATCTCGACCTCGATGGAGCCTCTGCGGAGAACGAGCCCCGGCCGACGGCGTCTGGAGTCCCGCCACTGGAGGACGGAGACGGCCAGCGCGCCGCCCGACAGGGCCGAGCCGATCAGCAGTTGCAGTACGTCGAGGCCGGTGCCCATGGAACCGCGCGGCAGGGCCGCGGAGCCGATGAGCCGGCCCCGCACCTCGTGCCGCAGCGACTCGTCGGCGTCCACCCAGCGCAGCAGCGAGCGGAGATCCTCCTCGCCCCCTTCGGGGTGCCCGTCCGCGACGACGCGTACTTCCAGCTCGGACGATCGATCAGACAATGGACGTGTCCCTTCCTTGCTGCTCCTGCTCCACATGGGCGCTGACCCGGGAGAACAGCGCGAGGGCCTCTCCGCTCGCTCCGAGCCTCGCCAGACATACGGCCTGCCAGTACTGACTGGTGAGTGTCGTCGGATGGTCCGCACCGAGTGTCGTGGTGCACACCTGCACCACCGAGGTGAAGACGCGGACGGCGTCCTGCAACTGTCCGCGCAGGACGAGATTGACCGCTTCCCGCTGACGGGACAGGGCGTTCTCGGCCGTCATGCTCCCCAGAACGGTCTGGCGCGTCATATCACTGAGCGACAACGGCAGGGGCAGAGACCGAGGCAGGGACAGCTCATGGTCCGGACGCTGTCCCGGAAAGCCGCGTACGAAGCCGGTGTCGAAGTACTCGGGGTAGGACGTTTCCACCGCGGAGGAGTGGTGAACGTACTCGACGGCTCCGTCCCGGATGCACCCCCGCACCATGTCGCCGAGTGCCCGGACCGCTCCGGGTGACGTCTGCACCGACTGGAGGACGGCGAGAGCGGCGTCGGCGCCCGCCGGCCGCAGGGACGGCTCTCGCGCGGACAGGAAGTCGACCAATTCGGCCAGTCCGGACGAGACTAGGTGGCGGCTGCCGGTGAGACGTGGTGTGCCCTCGTCGATCGCCCGTTCCACGATGGTCCCGACGTCCTCCGCGTCGTCGAGCGGTGGTTCACCGGTGAGCATCAGATACATGCAGAGTCCGAGGCCGTACAGATCGCCCGCCGGGCCGGGCCGCTCACCCCGCATGACCTCGGGAGCCATGTACCGGGGGGTGCCGATCAGTGCGCCCACCCTGGTGATGGCCGTGTCCTCGATCAGGCGGGCGAGCCCGAAGTCCTGGAGTACGACCCGCCCTTGGAGGGTGATCCGTACGTTCGTCGGTTTGACGTCGCGGTGCAGGACGCCGGCGGCGTGCGCCGCGGCCAGGCCGGCGCACACACCGGCGCTCACGGCTATGACCGTCGCCTCCGGCAATCGGCCCTGCCGGGCGACCAGGGTCTGCATGTCCACACCGTCGAGGAACTCCATCACCAGATACGGAGCTCCGTCCAGCACCCCGAAGTCATGGAGCGCGGCGGTGTGCGGGCCGGTGATCCGCGCCAGGGCCCGGGCCTCACGCCGGAAGCGCTCCGCCATCTCCTTCGTGTCCAGCGTGTCCGGCGGGGCGCCCGCAGCCGACAGGATCTTGATCGCCACCCTGCGGTCGAGCTCCGTGTCCTGCGCTTCATGGACGACGCCCATCCCGCCCGCGCCGATCGTCCGCAGCAGGCGATAGCGTCCGCCGATCAGTCCTCGTCCCGACACGCACAACCCCCGTTGACGGTTCCCGCGACGATCCTGCCCGGGCGGCGTGGGCAGGGCAACCGGTTCCGTGGTGTGGCGTGGCGCGGTGGCACGGCGCGGTGTGACATGGCGTGGTCGGCGGCCCGGCCCGCCGTATCTGCCCGGTCACCGTCCCCGGGCAGCACCAGCCATCGGTGCCTTCACTCTTTTTCTGTTCACTCTTTCCGGTGAATGGCCATGAGGTCGCGGACGTACGGACCGGCGCCTCGCATAGTGAGAAACGCGACGTCTCCCTGGCCGTAGCCCGATGAAAGGTGAGGCACCATGCGTACGGAAGCACTCGACCGGGTCGAGCTCGTTTTCACTCTGTTCGATGTCAATGGCAATGGATATCTTGAGGGCGACGACTTCGACCTCATGGCCACGCGCGTTCTCCGGGCGGTGCCCGAGGCCGACGACACGGCGAAAAGCGCGATGGTGGCCGCTTTCCGGACGTACTGGACGACCTTGGTCGGCGAGCTGGACTCCGACCATGACGGCAAGGTCGGCTTCGACGAGTACACCGCCTGCGTCCTGTCCCCGGAGCGCTTCGGCGAGGCGATCGCCGAGTTCGCCGAATCGCTCGCCGGGCTGGGCGACCCGGAGGGGGACGGATTCATCCGGCGACCGGTGTTCGTCGCGCTGATGACGGCCATCGGATTCCGGCTCCCCAATATCCATGTGCTCTTCGACGCCTTCGGTCCCACGGATTCGGACCGGATCGCACGGGAAACGTGGGTCACGGGTATCAAGGAGTACTACGGTCCCGACTTGGCGGGCATCCCGGGCGACCATCTGGTCGGGAGTCCGGCGGCCTGAACGCCGGCGCGGCGGAACGCGGGCGAGGCGGAACGCGGGCGAGGCGGAACGCGGGCGAGGCGGAACGCGGGAATGCCCGACGCCTCGACACCGGCAGGACCTCACGCGGTCGTGCCCTCAGGCCGTCGTGACGGTGACCGCCCTCCCGTGGACCCGGTGTGTTCTCCCGGGCGATGGGCTCGACGAAGCGAATCGGTGGCCGACGCATCAGTGGCCGGCGCATCAGTGGATACGGACGCAGTCCGCCACGCATGGTGCCTGAACGTGTACAACCGTTCGCGCGCCTTGGCCGTCAACCTTCACACGGCTGGTTCGTACGCGCGCTTCCTCGGAGGACACCATGAGATCTGCGTCAAAGGCCCGCGCGCTGAAGGTGGCGGCGGCCGGCGCGGTCGCCGTCGTGGGGCTGGGCTGGGGACCGGCGGCGTCATCCGCGGTCGCCGACGATCCGACGAGACCGGCGGCGGGATCCCTGCCCGAGCCGACGCCCGAGCCGGGGCCCGAGCTGGCATTCGGGCGGACCGCTCCGGTCGACGGCGTACGGCCCGGGAGCACGACCGCCGTCCCGTTCTCCGTGACGAACAAGGGAGACGCGCCCGCGACCCGTGTGGCGCTGTTCCTCACCGGCTCGCAAGGGCTGTCCTTCGCCGAGAAGTACGCGAACTGCGTGTACGAGGAGACCCCGGCCCAGGACGAGGGACCGGCACAGGTGGGCGCGGTCTGCGACATCGAACAGGACCTGGCGCCGGGCGTCGTGTACGTACCCGAGAAGCCGCTGGGTGTCACCGTCCTGGACCGTGCGCTGTACGAGCGTCTCAGCCTCGACATCCAGGCGGACGCGCCGGCCTTCCCCGGCGGAACCCGGCACGGCGGCGGCGCGGCTCCGGAGCTTCGGCTCGTCGCACGGCAGCCGCCCGGCGATCCGGACGCCATCGACGGCTACGAGCGGCTCGACGTCGCCGTCACCGCGCGGAACACCGCGGACTTCGCGCTCACCGGAGCGGATCTCCAGGGCAAGGTGGGCGGGAGTGTCACCGCGGAGGTGACATTCGCCAACAAGGGTCCCGCCTGGGTGGCCAACGATGTCGGCTCCCCCATCGGTGTGTTCGAGGTCGGGATCCCGACGGGTACCACGGTCACCGGGGCCCCCGACTTCTGCGTGCCGGTCGGCCGGGACGGAAAGGCCCGCGAGAAGGCGGTCGGAGCCTCGGCCTACCGCTGCACGACTCCGTACAACTACGTCGACGCGCACGCCGGGCTTCCGTACGCGTTCCGGCTGCGGATCGACAGAGCCGTCCGCAACGCCACGGGCAGGGTGGCGTTCGTCAAGGGCGATCACCGTTGGGGAACGCTCCCGTTCGACCGGAACCGGGAGAACAACACGGCCGCCGTCGTCGTCAGCACCACCGACGCCGGTACGGGCACGGGCGGCACGGCCACGGGCGGTACGGGCGGCGGCGACACCCGAGGCAGTGACACGCAAGGCACGACCACCCAGGGCACCAGCACCGAAGGCACCACCGCTCAAGGCACCGACACCCACACCACGGGCGCCCGGGGTGACGGTGCCCTGGCCGCCACCGGGAGCGGCATCGTCCCGCTCATCGCCGGTACGGCCGCCGCCCTCGTGATGGCCAGCGGATTCCTCCTCGCCTCGCGGCAGCCGCCCCGGCGTCCGTCCCGGCAACCTCCCCGACGACAGCCCGACCGCCCGTCCTCGTAACGAGAACCGTCGGCACCGCGGCGCACCTCAGAAGCCGCAGGAGCCGCAGGAGCCGCAGGAGCCATAAAAACTGCGGGAACCGCAGGATCCGTAGAAACCGCAGGACGCGTTCAGCGGCTCACGAAGGGCACCTGCGCGCTGTCGGGCCGGGCCTCCGCGGTGCCAGGGTGCTGCCACAGGCCCTGCTCCGCCAGCAGCGGCAGGACTCCCTCGCCGAACCAGTACGCCTCCTCCACATGGGGATGGCCCGACATGATGAACTCGTCGATTCCGAGCCGGTGGTACTCGGCGATCCGCTCCGCCACCTCGCCATGGCTGCCGACCAGGGCGGTGCCCGCGCCGCCGCGCACCAGGCCGATGCCCGCCCACAGATTCGGCGAGACCTCCAGGTTCGCGGTGCTGCCGCCGTGCAGTTCGAGCATCCGGCGCTGGCCCTCCGACTCGCTGCGCGCCAGGCCCGCCTGTACGGCGCGTACCGCCTCCTCGGAGAAGCCGTCCAGCAGCCGCCGTGCCTCGGCCCATGCCTGGTCGGAGGTGTCGCGGGTGATCACATGCAGCCGGATGCCGAAGCGGACGGACCGTCCCTCGCGGGCCGCCAGTTCGCGGATCCAGGCGATCTTCTCGGCGACCTGGGCCGGCGGTTCGCCCCAGGTCAGATAGACATCGCTGTGCCGGGCCGCGACCTCGCCGGCCGCCGGCGACGAGCCGCCGAAGTAGATCGGCGGCACCGGGTCGGGCACCCTGGCCAGTTGGGCGTCCTCGATCTGGATGTGCTTGCCGTCCAGTGTCACCGACTCGCCGCGCCACAGGGCTCCGACGACCGCCAGGAACTCTCCCGTACGCGCGTACCGGGCGTCCTTGTCGAGGAAGTCGCCGTACGCGCGCTGCTCATGGCTCTCCCCTCCGGTGACCACATTGAGCAGCAGCCGCCCCGGAGCGTGCCGCTGGAAGGTCGCCGCCATCTGCGCCGCGAGCGTCGGCGAGAGAATGCCGGGCCTGAACGCGACCAGGAACTTCAGCCGTTCG
>NZ_MAUD01000462.1 GCF_001700515.1 Streptomyces lushanensis | reverse complement strand
AGGAACCTCAACCCGCCAAAAGTATTGGCAGGCCGGGGTATCAACATATTTGGCGTTGACTTTTGGCACGCTGTTGAGTTCTCAAGGAACGGACGCTTCCTTCGTACTCACCCTCACGGGCTTTCCTCCGGGCATTTCCCTTCGGTGTTGCTGTCTTGCGTCTCCGACTCTATCAGTCCTTTTCCCTCTCCCTGACCACCGATTCGCAGGCATGCGGATGCGATGTCCGAAGAACGATCAAGAATTGATAGATGCCACCGACCCCACGACTCGAAGTCGCTTCGGGGCCGGGCAGGAGTACGACCCTACATGCGGTCCACCGACGCAGGCAAATCGTTTCCGGTCTCCTCCGAGGTCCGCCAACCGGCTGGTCTCCCACAGAATCGGCACTTCCTATGACTTACCCTTCTGAACAGCACGTCGTCCCATCACAGGCGGTGACGGCGGCCTTGATCCCCGCCCTCCTGGGAGGCTCCGTATGACCACCGTGACCGCCCCACTCTCCGGCCGTGCCATCGGGCTCGGTGCCGTGCCCGATCCGGTCTTCGCCGGCGCGATGGTCGGACCGGGGATGGCCATCGATCCGGTCCGGGAGCCCGGCGAGGCCGTCTCTCCGGTCGACGGTGTCGTGGTGTCGCTGCATCCGCACGCCTTCGTCGTCGTCGACCCCGACGGTCGTGGAGTACTGACGCATCTGGGGATCGACACCGTCCAGCTCAACGGTGAGGGATTCGAGCTGCTCGTCAGCAAGGGGGACACGGTCACGCGCGGGCAGGGAGTCGTGCGCTGGAATCCGGTCGCCGTCGAGGAGTCCGGCAAGTCGCCGGTCTGCCCCGTCGTGGCGCTCGATGCCACGGCCGACTCGCTCTCCGGCATCCGGGAGGACGGCGAAGTGAGGACCGGCGACACACTCTTCGGCTGGCAGTGACGCCGATGCCGTATGTCAGGGACGAGCGCGGTGCGCTTGTCGTACTTCCCTCGCGGCGACCCGATCGCCGCATAACCGGAGACGGGTGAGATGGAGACAACGCTGCGAGGCGTCGGCGTCAGCCACGGAGTGGCGATCGGCGAGGTCAGGCACATGGGGACCGCGATGCTCGAACCGCCGGCCGAGCGGATCCCGGCGGAGGAGGCGGAGCGCGAGCAGGGGCGGGCCCGTCGGGCCGTGGAGGCGGTGGCGGCCGATCTGATCGCTCGCGGCAATCTGGCCGGCGGAGAGGCTCAGGGCGTTCTCGAGGCCCAGGCGATGATGGCGCAGGACCCTGAGTTGATGGCCGATGTGGACCGGCGGATCGCGGTCGGGAGCACCGCCGAGCGCGGTGTGTACGACGCGTTCGCCTCGTACCGCGCGCTGCTCGCCAATGCCGGGGAGTACCTGGCCGGGCGGGTCGCGGACCTGGACGACGTGCGGAATCGTATCGTCGCGCGTTTGCTGGGCGTTCCGATGCCGGGTGTGCCGGACAGCGACGAGCCGTTCGTGCTGATCGCCCGTGATCTGGCTCCCGCGGACACGGCGTTGCTCGACCCGGCTCTGGTGCTGGGCTTTGTGACCGAGGAGGGCGGGCCGACGAGTCACAGCGCGATTCTGGCGCGGGCGCTCGGGGTGCCGGCCGTGGTCGCGCTGCCTGGTGCGCAGCAGCTGGCCGAGGGCACGGTGATCGCGGTCGACGGCAGCACCGGTGACATCTTCGTCGAGCCGAGCAGGGCGAAGCGGGCCGAGCTCGAACAGGCCGCGATCGCGCGGAAGGCCGCGCTGTCCGCCTCCACCGGGCCTGGTGCGACATCGGACGGTCATACGGTGCCGCTGCTGGCGAACATCGGCGGTCCGGCGGATGTGCCGGCCGCCGTCGAGGCGGGCGCCGAGGGCGTCGGGCTGTTCCGTACCGAGTTCCTCTTCCTGGACGACAGCGAGCGGGCGCCGTCGGAGGAGAAGCAGATCGAGGCGTACCGCACGGTGCTCCGGGCGTTTCCGGAGGGCCGGGTGGTCGTGCGCGTGCTGGACGCCGGCGCGGACAAGCCGCTGGCCTTTCTCACCCCGGCCGACGAACCGAACCCGGCGCTGGGGGTGCGCGGTCTGCGGAGTCTGCTGGACCATCCCGAGGTGCTGCGGACGCAGTTGACCGCGCTGGCGAAGGCCGCTGAGGGGCTTCCGGTGCATCTGGAGGTCATGGCGCCTATGGTGGCGGACCGTACGGACGCGAAGGCGTTCGCGGACGCGTGCCGTGAGGCGGGGCTCGGCGCGAAGTTCGGTGCCATGGTGGAGATTCCGTCGGCCGCTCTGCGGTCGCGCTCGATTCTCCAGGAGGTGGAGTTCCTTTCGCTGGGGACCAATGATCTGGCGCAGTACACCTTCGCCGCGGACCGGCAGGTGGGCGCGGTGTCGCGGTTGCAGGATCCGTGGCAGCCCGCGCTGCTGGATCTGGTGGCGCTGGCGGCCGAGGGCGCCAGGGCCGAGGGCAGGAGCTGCGGGGTGTGCGGTGAGGCGGCCTCCGATCCGCTGCTGGCGTGTGTGCTCACCGGGCTCGGTGTGACCTCGCTGTCGATGGGCGCCGCGTCGATTCCGTATGTACGGTCGGCGCTCGCGCAGCACACACTGGCGCAGTGTGAGCGTGCCGCCGCCGCCGCGCGGGCCGCGGACACCGCGGACGAGGCCAGGACGGCCGCGCGGGCGGTGCTGTCCGGCGAGTGATCCGGGGAAGGGGCTTCCCGCCGTGGTGTGCGGCGGGAAGCCCCTTTCGCGTTCAGTGGTGGGTGCCGGTGTCGTCGAGGCCGAGGGCGAATCCCGCGCGGTACTCCACGCCCGGTTCCGGGGAGAGCGGCTCTCCGGTGTCCGCGTCCGTGCAGTAGGCGTTGAAGACCTCGGCCTCGGTGAGCGGGACGAGTCCACCGCGGTCCAGTCGCCAGCCGTGCAGCCGGTCGGGTGTGCCGGTGCCGGGTGCTGTCGTCCGCAGGACGACACCGCCCGGGCTCTCCAGGGCGATGCCCAGGGCCAGCACGCTGACGAACTCCGCGCCTTCCGAGGAGCCGAGCAGAACGGGCGCGCCTTCGGGACTGTCGATGTGGAGGACGGCGAGCAGCTGTTCGCCTGCGGCGGGGACGCTGGAGACGAGATGGTGTGTGCCGGGTCCCGCCGCTTCGAGAAGCCTCAGCAGGATGTGGGAGGCACGGTCGAAGGCCGCGCGCCCGATGTCCTGCCCGCAGTCGGCGCACTCCCCGAGGTCGGCGAGGACCGTGGTCGCGTACTCCCATGTCGCCCTGCGGACGGCGGTGCCGATCAGCAGGGTCACCAGCTGGTCGATGGGCTGGCCCGCGTAGGCGACGGCGGCCCCGCTCCCGGGGAGTGTGGCCGTGAAGCGGCTGCGGCCGGCCGCGGAGTCCGGGTCGAGTCCTCTGTCCGCGCAGTACTCCGCGAACTCCTCGGGATCGAAGAGCCCGACGGTGGTGTGCACGCCCCGGGAGGCCAGGGAGGTGAGCAGTCCGTCGATCTGCCGCAGATAGGTGGCGTGGTCGTCGAAGGTGAAGGTGCCGTAGCGCCGCATCGCGGTGAAGTCCTGCTCGTCGGCGAGCAGGCCGACGGTGCTGGGGACTTCGCGGCGCAGTCGGCGCCGCGAAGTCCTGGCAGTCCGCCGTGGTCCGGGCCCGGCGGGCCCGGGCCTTTCCGTACCACCGGGGCGCTGCCGGTGTCCGGTCCGCTGGTGCTGGTGCCGCTCGGTGCGTGCCATGTCTCCCCCTGAGTGCTGTCGGTCACTGCTCACTCACTGTAACCGGGGGGTCTGACAACGGTGCTCGCCCAGGAGTCGGCGGCGATCCGGAGAGGGGGAGACGACGGGGACAGCGGTCCTCACTGGCGGGTGCGGGCGAGGTCCTCGTAGAAGCGCAGCAGTTCGAGACGGTCGACGGAGCCCGCGTTGACGGCCTTGTCGAGCGCCGTGCCCTGGAGGATCCGTTTGACCGGGACTTCGATGCGCTTGCCGGTCAAGGTGTGCGGAATGCCCGGGACTTCGATGATCTCGTCGGGAACATGGCGCGGCGAGAGCCGCGCACGGATCGTCTCTTTGACCCGTGCGCGCAGTGTGTCGTCGAGGACGGCGCCCGGCGCGAGATGGACGAAGAGCGGCATCCAGTACCCGCCATCCGGCTCCTCCAGTCCGATGACCAGGGATTCACGGATCTCGGGAAGGCGTTCGACGGCTTCGTAGATGTCGGCGGAGCCCATCCGGACTCCCTGGCGGTTCAGGGTGGAGTCGGAGCGGCCGTGGATGACGACCGAGCCGCGGTCGGTGAGGGTGATCCAGTCGCCGTGGCGCCAGACGCCGGGGAACATCTCGAAGTAGCTGTCGCGGTAGCGGCTGCCGTCGGGATCGTTCCAGAAGCGCACCGGCATGGACGGCAGCGGATTGGTGACCACCAGTTCGCCGACCTCGCCGACGAGCGGCTTGCCCTGAGGGTCCCAGGCCTGGAGGTCGGTGCCCAGACAGGGGGCCTGGAGTTCACCGATCTCGACGGGAAGGGTGGGCACGGCTCCGGCGAAGCAGCTGCACACATCGGTACCGCCGCTGACGGAGGCGATCCAGAGGTCCTCGGACACATCGTCGTGGAGCCAGCGGAAGCCGTCGGGCGGCAGCGGTGAGCCGGTGGTGGCGACGCATCTGACGCGGGAGAGGTCGTGGTCGCGGCCGGGGTGCGTCTCGGCCTTGCGGCAGGCCATGACATACGCGGCGGAGGTGCCGAAGACCGTGGTCCCGGTCCGTTCGGCCACGCCCCACTGGGCGTCGATGCCGGGATGGCCGGGGCTGCCGTCGTACAGCACGATCGTGGTGCCGGTGAGCAGGCCGGAGACGAGGAAGTTCCACATCATCCAGCCCGTGGAGGTGTACCAGAAGAAGCGGTCCTCGGGACCGAGGTCGAAGTGGAGGCCGATCTGCTTGAAGTGCTCCAGGAGGATGCCGCCCTGGGACTGGACGATCGCCTTGGGCAGTCCGGTGGTGCCGGAGGAGTAGAGGACCCACAGCGGATGGTCGAAGGGAACCTGTTCGAAGACGTCCCTGTCCCCGGCCTCGGCGCTGTCGCTGTCGCTGTCGCTGTCGCTGTCGGAGATCGTGGCGCCCGCGGTGAGGGCCGACCATTCGAGGGCCCCCTCCGGGGCCGGCGTGCCCAGGAGCGGAACATGGACGACGGCGCGCAGGGTGGGCAGTTCCCGGCGGAGTTCGGCGACCGTGCCGGTGCGGTCGTGTTCCTTGCCGCCGTAGCGGTAGCCGTCGACGGTGATCAGCACGACGGGCTCGACCTGCTGGAAGCGGTCCAGGACACTGCGCGCGCCGAAGTCGGGCGCGCAGGAGGTCCAGACTCCTCCGACGGCGGCGGTGGCGAGCAGTGCGACGGCCGCCTGCGGGATGTTGGGGAGATAGCCGCTGACCCGATCGCCCGGGCGTACGCCGAGGGCGCGCAGTTCCCGGGCGAGGGAGATCACCTGGCGCCGTAGCTCGGACCAGCTCAGCGCGAGCTGTTCCTGTGTCTCGTCCATATACAAAATGGCCGGGTCATGGGCTCGGGCCGGATCCTCTGCCGTACGCAGGGCATGTTCGGCGTAGTTGAGGGTGGCGCCAGGGAACCACTCGGCGCCCGGCATGGTGCGATCGCCCAGGACACGGGTGTACGGGGTGGTGAAACGGACGTCGAACCAGTCGGCGACGGCCTTCCAGAAGGTGTCGAGCTCCTCGACGGACCAGCGGTGCAGCGCGGCGTAGCCGCCCTCGGCCGGAGCCCCGTACCGCTCGGCCGCCCAGGCCTGGAAGCGGGTGACACGCGCCGCGGCGACACGGCCGGGATCCGGCCGCCAGAGAGGGGCAGGGCTTGCTGCTGCGGTCATGGGGCGTCTCCCGGCGGGCTCGGCACCGATGTACGGCGCTGGTGTACTCGTCGCTTCGTGCTCGACGCTGGTGTGCGCCGGTCGCGCGCACGTGCGGGGTGTGCGCGTGACGCGACTGACACGGACGATGCCATGTGATCGGCCCTCGCACCAGGTCTGGTCACCCATGGTCGGCGAGGCGGATATGTGCTCCGGCCACGGGTGAACGGGAGTTGAACGATGCCCCACACACCTACCCCGGATGGCAGGCTGAGCAGCATGGACGGTCGTGAACTGGTGCGTTCGATGAAAGTGGTCGGTTCGGTGCAGGGGCTGCGCGCCGTGCGGTCGGCGTGGCGCGGGCGGCGTACGGATGCCAGAGAGCTGGCACCGCGCGGCGCGGAACGGGCCAGGGTGCCGGGACCGGTCAGCGGCGCGGAGCCGCTGCCGGGCGGCGGCACCGTACGGTTCGCGCGCGCGGAGCTGCACATGTGTGTGACGGTGGGCGGCGCCGTGTTCTGGGGCTGGGACGGCGCCGGGCCGCTGCCCTCGTACGCGCTCGCCGACGCCCCGCCGGAGCCGGACACCCGGGCGGCGCTGGAGCCGGACACCGAGGGCGGCTGGCGGGTGGTCTCGGAGCGGGTGACGGTGGCGGTCTCACGCCACGGCGGTGTGGAGGTCCGTACACCGGGGGGTGTGGTGCTGCGCCGGGAGCTGCCGCCGCGCTGGTGGGAGCCGGTCGGCGGCGGCCCGGCGCGCTGGGTGCAGCGCAGCGAGGTGGCGTCGGACGCGCGGTTCTTCGGTCTGGGCGGGCGGGCGTCGGGGCCACGGCTGCGGGACGGTTCGTACCGGCTGTGGAACACCGATCCCGGCGGTGGCTTCGGTCCCGAGGACGATCCGCTGTATGTGACGATGCCGGTCCAGCTCGTGGTCGCGGACGCCGGGACGCATCTCGCGTTCCACGACAATTCCTGGGACGGCCGGGTCACCCTGCGGGAGGGCGAGGAGGGCGCGGGCTCGGGGCACGACCGGCCCGGCACGAGCGAGCTGCGGATGGACGGCGGCCCCCTGCGCTGCTGGGTGATGACCGGAACGCCCGCGCGGGTGCTGCACAGTTGGACGGCGCTGACCGGGGCGCCCACTCCCCCGCCGTCCTGGGCGCTCGGTCCGCAGCACGCGCGCTGGGGGTTCGGCAGTGAGCGGGAGGTGCGGCGGATCGTCGCCGGATACCGGAAACACGGGCTGCCGCTCTCCGCGGTCCATCTCGACATCGACCACTACGACGCGCATCAGGTCTTCACCGTCGACCGTGAGCGCTTCCCGGATCTGCCGGGGCTGGCGCGGGAGCTGCGCGCGGACGGGGTACGTCTGGTGTCGATCGTCGATCCCGCCGTGAAGGCCGAGCCCGGCAACGCGGTGTACGAGAGCGGTTCCGCGGCGGAGGCGTTCGTACGGGACGCACGGGGACGGGATGTCCAGGGCGTCGTATGGCCCGGCGAGTGCGTCTATCCGGACTTCACGGATCCGGCGGCGCGCGAGTGGTGGGGCGGTCTGTACGAGGAGCGGCTGGCACAGGGCTTCGCCGGTGTGTGGCACGACATGAACGAGCCGGTGTCCTTCGCCCCGTTCGGTGATACGACGCTGCCGCGTTCGGCCAGGCATCGGCTGGAGGGTAGAGGCGGGGACCACCGTGAGGCCCACAATGTGTATGGACTCACCATGGCGCGGGCCGGCTTCGAAGGGCTGCGGAGGCTGCGGCCGGACGAGCGTCCGTTCCTCTTCTCGCGTTCCGGCTGGGCCGGTATGCAGCGGTACGGAGGCACCTGGTCCGGTGATGTGTCGACGGGCTGGCCGGGGCTGCGGGCCTCGCTCTCGCTGGTGCTGGGGCTCGGGCTCTGCGGGGTGCCGTACTCGGGCCCCGATGTGGGCGGTTTCGACGGCAGTCCGTCGCCGGAGCTGTATCTGCGGTGGTTCCAGCTAGGGGCGTATCTGCCGCTGTTCCGTACCCACGCGGCGATCGACGCGGGGCGCAGGGAGCCATGGGAGTTCGGTCCCGAGGTGCTGGAACACGCGCGGGCCGCGCTGGTCGAACGGGAGCGGCTGCGGCCGTACTTCGTGACGCTCGCCCAGCTCGCCCGGCTCACCGGGGCGCCGTACGCGCGTCCGCTGTGGTGGGGCGCTCCGGAGGACCGGACGCTGCGTGACTGCGAGGACGCGTTCCTGCTCGGGGACGCGCTGCTGGTCGCACCGGTGCTGGAGCGCGGCGCGGACCGGCGGGCGGTGCGTCTGCCGCGCGGGCGGTGGTACGACACGGCCACGGAGCGGGCGTACGACGGGCCCGGTCAGGTGCTGCTGGACGCGCCGCGCTCCCGTATCCCGGTACTGGCGCGGGCGGGTGCGGTGATCCCCGTACGGGGCGCGGACGGCGGCCCCGAGCTGGAGGCGTGGGCACCGGCGGTGGGACGCGCGGGCGGCGGCCTGGTGGTGCGGGATCCGGGCGACGGCTGGCAAAAGGCGGAGGTGGAGCGGTACACCTCGCGCATGGTCAACGGTGAGGTCCGGGTATCACGGGTGACGGAGGACGGGCCGGTGCAGGCGCAGTGGCCGGTTCGGGTCAGAGGACGCTGAGCCGGGAGCGGGAAGGGCGGCGCGGGACGCCGGGACCCTCCCTCCGCGTCGCCGGAGGCCCTCGCTTCAGGCGCCTCCGGCGGTGTCGTAGCGGCCTGCGAACCAGGACCGTACGGCCTCGGTGTGCAACGGGAACGCCAGCCGCGCCGGCGCGCGCAGAAGGTGCCAGCCCGATGTCTCCTCCGTGGGCACCGAGGGCGGCAGCCGATCGGCCCGTCGCGCCGGGAGCAGACCGAAGACCAGCAGATGGCCGCCGGGAGAGCTGAGCGCGTCGGCCAGCCGTACGTCCGCGCTGTCCGCCTCGATCCCGGTCTCCTCGCGCAACTCCCGGACTACCGCGTGCCGCCAGTCCTCGCCGTGGTCGACAAAGCCACCGGGCAGGGCGATCCCGCCGTACTCCGGCTCGATGGTGCGGGTGATGACGACCAGCCCGCCGCCACTCTCGTCCGTCACCGGCACCAGGGCGATGGCGACGGGCAGCGGATTGCGGTAGGCGGTGGCGCCGCAGGCCGCGCAGGTACGGGGCCAGCCGGCCGCCGCCGGATAGGGCGTACCGCAGCTTCCGCAGTGGGAGTACGGCACGGGCCTCTTCCTCGGTTCTGATACGGGCTCGTCTGATACGTGCTGGGGCTCGGACACGCGCGGACTGTATCCGATCACTCTTTCCACCGGTCCCCGGAGCTGATAGACGAAGGTGTCCATGACCAGACTTCAGTCCGTGCTCCGTGTGCTGGCCGCCTCGGCCGCCGCCGCGCTGTTCACCGTCCTCGCGCCCGTGCCCGCGCCCGCCGCCCAGGCCGTACCGGAGCCGTCCGTACCGGAGCCGTCCGCGCCGAAGGAGTTCGTGGCCCTGCGCTCGGTCGCGCCGACGGTCATCCAGGAGATGCGCTACCTCACCCCGCACAACTTCCTGGGCGAGCCCGTGGACGGCTACCGGCAGCCGGTCTGCATCGTCACGCGCCCGACCGCCGAGGCGCTGCGCCGGGCGCAGCTCCGTCTGCTCAGGCAGGGCTACTCCCTGAAGGTGTACGACTGTTACCGGCCGCAGCGGGCCGTCGACCACTTCGTGCGATGGGCGAAGGATCTCCAGGACGAGCGGATGAAGGCGGAGTTCTATCCGCGCGTCGACAAGTCGCGGCTGTTCGAAGACGGTTACATCGCGGAGAAGTCGGGACACAGCAGGGGCAGCACCGTGGATCTCACGCTCGTCAAGCTGCCGGCCCCACCGACCCGGCCGTACATACCGGGCGAGAGACTGGCCCCCTGCCACGGCCCGAAGGCCGAACGCTTCCCCGACACCTCGGTGGACATGGGCACCGGCTTCGACTGTTTCGACACGCTCAGCCACACCGACGATCCCCGGGTCCAGGGCGAGCAGCGGGCGAACCGGCGGTTCCTGAAGGCGACGCTGGCCGAGGTGGGATTCACCAATCTGCCCGAGGAATGGTGGCACTTCACCCATAAGCCGGAGACCTTCCCGGACACCTACTTCGACTTCCCGGTGGCCCGGCGCGCTGTCGCGGGCAACTGACCCTGCGCGGGAGCACTGACCCCGCGCGGGAGCGGCGACGGCCGGCCGGGACCACCCCCGTGAGCTCCGGCCGCCCGTCTCCGAAACAGACGCGGGAGCACCCGTATCCGGTTCTCCCGCGAGCGGTTACGGTGCCTTCATGGCGGAGCAGGAATTTGATTCGTACGAGGAGTTCTGGCCCTACTACGTCGCCATGCACTCCAGGGCGGCGACCCGCTGGGTCCATCTGACCGGCACGCTCACCGGACTCGCGATCAGTGCCTACGCGCTGGCGCGCGGGCGGAAGCGGTATGCGGCGGCCCTGCCGCTGATCGGTTACGGGACGGCCTGGCCCGCGCACTTCTTCATCGAGAAGAACAATCCCGCCACCTTCGGGCATCCGGCCTGGTCGCTGCGCGGTGACGCGCAGATGATCGGGATGATGCTGGCGGGCCGTGACCACGAGCTGGCCGAGATCGCGCGGAAGTGGCTCGCCGAGCACCGCTGACCACCGCCGGTGGGCACTTCCTCTTCGCCGTCAGCGCCGCGCCCGGCGCGCTCAGCACGCTCGTCGGGGAGAACCGGGGCCGGACGGGTCCCGGGCAGGACCTAGGAGCCGCTTTGAGCAATGGGGACATATTCGTCGGTGAGTTCATCGGAACGGCCGTACTCATTCTGTTCGGCGCGGGAGTCTGTGCTGCGGTCACACTGCACCACTCCAAGGCGAAGGCCGCCGGCTGGGTGGTGATCGCCTTCGGCTGGGGCTTCGGGGTGCTGGCGGGCGCGTACACCTCCGCGCCGCTGTCGGGAGGCCATCTCAATCCGGCCGTGACCGTCGGGATCGCGGTCGACACGGGCGTGTGGGACAAGGTTCCGCTCTACATCCTCGGGCAGATGACGGGCGCGGTGCTCGGCGCGGTGCTGTGCTGGCTGACGTACTACGCGCAGTTCCGGGCCAACGCCGACGCCGCGACCGCACGGCCGACGCTCGGTGTCTTCGCGACGGCGCCGGAGATCCGCAGCCCGGTGGCCAACGTTGTCACCGAGGTGATCGCCACGACCGCGCTGGTCCTGCCGATCCTCGCCTTCGGCAGGAACGCGGGCATCGGGATCGGTGAACTCCCCGGCGACGCCGGTGTGTACGGCTCAGGGATCTCCGTCCTGCTGGTCTCGCTGCTGGTCGTGGGCATCGGCCTGTCACTCGGCGGGCCCACCGGCTATGCCGTCAATCCGGCCCGCGATCTGGGCCCTCGTCTCGTGCACACACTGCTGCCGATCCCCAACAAGGGCGGTTCGGACTGGGGTTACGCGTGGGTCCCGGTGGCCGGGCCGCTCATCGGCGGGCTTCTCGCCGGGGTCGTCTTCAACGCCGCGTTCTGAGCGCGGTCCCGCTCGGCACCGCTTCCGTACGCCGCCTCACGCACACCGTCACACGCACACCGCCTCGCACAGCCCGCCGCACGCACGCCGCTTCACGCACGCCCGTTTTCCGACCGACCGAACCGATCAAGGGGACGTCATGACGGAGAAGTTCCTCGCCGCCATCGACCAGGGCACCACAACGAGCCGCTGCATCATCTTCGGCCACGACGGCGCGATCGCCGCCGTCGACCAGCGCGAGCACCGCCAGATCTTTCCCAGGCCCGGCTGGGCGGCGCAAGGCGGTGGAGCGCAGCTTCGGCCGGCACGAGGAGGAGGCCCGGTAGACCGGTCCGTCCGCGCGACTGCCCGCGACCGACCGGCCGCCGGACCGGGCGTACACCGCAGCCGCGGCGGGCAGGGCGGACCCCGCCCGTACCGCCGCGTCCGCTCAGGTGGTGGCGTGCGCGCGTTGCAGCGCCGCGCGCGTCATGGCGTGCTCGACGACCGTCACCAGCACTTCCTTGACGGACTCGCGCTCGCGCGCGTCGCACATCACCAGCGGGACCTCGGGATCCAGGTCGAGTGCCGCCCGTACGGTCTCGGCCGGGAACCGGCCCGCGCCCTCGAAGCAGTTGACGGCGACGGTGAACGGGATCGCGCGCCGCTCGAAGTAGTCGACCGCCGCGAACGAGTCCGCCAGACGCCGGGTGTCGGCCAGTACGACCGCGCCCAGCGCGCCCTGGGCCAGTTCGTCCCAGAGGAACCAGAAGCGGTCCTGGCCCGGGGTGCCGAAGACGTACAGCACCAGATCCTCGCGGAGGGTGATCCGGCCGAAGTCCATGGCGACCGTGGTGGTCGTCTTGCCCTCGACGCCGTCGACATCGTCGACGGGCCGGCCCGCCTCGCTCAGCATCTCCTCGGTACGGAGCGGTCTGATCTCGCTGACCGCGCCCACCATGGTGGTCTTGCCCACGCCGAAGCCGCCCGCGACCAGGATCTTCAGCGTCACCGGCTCGACCGGACGCTGCCGCTGGCTAGAGCGCCCGTAGACCATTGATCACCTCGCGCAGAATGTTCACGTCCGGCAGCTCGGCCGGCGGAACGGGACGGGTTACATGCACGATCTCGCTCTCGACGAGATCGCCGACCAGTACCCTGACCACCCCGACGGGGAGGTCGAGGCTCGCCGCCAGTTCGGCGATCGACTGGGGACTGGCGAGGCAGCGTTCCACGATCTCCACATGTTCGGGAGAGAGCGTCTGGTCCCGGGCGGGATCGTCGGCCGCGGGTTCGGGGACGACGATCGCGATCAGGTCGAGCCGGTGGCGCGTCGCGCTGCTGGTGCGGCCACGCGTCATCGCGTACGGGCGTACCACCGGTCCGGCCTCGCCGTCGAACCAGTGCTGCGGATCCTGACCTGCGTCACTCATCCCAGCCCACTCACCCTCCGGCGGGCAGACCGGTCCGCGGCGCGGTGCCGAGATGGACACCGACGCGCTTGACCATCAGCGTCATCTCGTAGGCGACCTGGCCGACGTCGGAGTCCGCGTCGGAGAGCACGGCCAGACAGCTCCCGTCCCCCGCCGCGGTGACGAAGAGGAACGCGTCGTCCAGTTCCACGACGGTCTGGCGGACGCTGCCCGCCTCGAAGTGGCGGCCCACGCCCTTGGCGAGGCTGTGGAATCCGGAGGCGACGGCCGCGAGGTGCTCGCCGTCCTCGCGGGTGAGGTCCTTGGACGTGCCGGTGGCGAGGCCGTCGCCGGAGAGGACCACCGCCTTGCGGATACTGGCGACCCGCTCGACGAGTTCGTCGAGCAGCCAGTTCAGCTCTCCCGAGCCGTTGGGGTCGGTGGAGTTGCGTATTGCGGCGTTCGGTGCGGTCATCGACCGTCCCCCTCCGGTGTGGTTCCTTGTGTATCGCCGGGGCCGGTGGAGTCCTCGGCATCGTTCTGCCGACGACCGCGCTGCCAGCCCCGTTGGAGCGAAGCCATACGGCTGCGTACTTCGTCCGCGTCCCGTTCGGTGTCGTGGGGCGCGGCCGACGCCTGGTCAGAGGAGCGGTGCGGTGTGACGTCCCGCAACTGGGGCGCGAGGCTGGCCTGCCGGATGCGGCGGGGCAGCCCGTCGAGCAGCGGCGGGGCCTCGTCGGCGGATCGCGGGGCACCGGAGCCGGACGGCTGTGCCGGTACGCCGGACCAGCCGCGGCCCGACGCGCCCGTGCTCTGTTCCCGCGCGTCCCGCGCCTCCCGTGCGGAAGGCGTACGGCCGGGCTCGTCCAGGCGCCGGCCGCGGTCCACGACCAGGGTCGGAGGCTTGCGGCGGGGCAGGCCCACCGGATCCCCGGAGCGCGGGGACCCGGGATCGGCGGCCTGCTGGTGCTGCTCGTGGAGTCCGCGCGGCTCCTGGATCGCGCGGCCGTCGCGCCGGTCGCGGAAGTCACGGCCGCCGTCGCGGGCATCCCGTACATCGCGCACGTCCCGTGTCTCCCCCGGCTCACCGGCGGAGTCGCGCAGACGGTCACGGGCGCGGAACAGCCCGCCGCGCTCACTCTCGGTCTCGTCGAGATCGGCGATGCCGTCACCTCCGCCGAGTACGCCGTCACCGCCGAGCACCGGGCCGCTCCCGAGGCCCAGGGTGCCGACGGGTGCTTCCAGTTCGACCGGGCCGTCGAGCACGGACGGGCCGCTGCCGCGCCCGGTGGGGACCTGCGCCAGCGCGGTGCGCCGCCCGGTGCCGCCCTCGCCGCGCTGGCGTCCGCCGCTCGCAGTCCTCTTGCGGTCGAGGCGGAAGCCGGTGCCCTCGGTCTCGGGCGCGTCGGTCAGCAGCGCGACGGGCAGGAAGACGATCGCGGTGGTGCCGCCGTACGGGGAGGGCTGGAGCGAGACGCGTACGTTCTGCCGCTGGGCGAGGCGGCTGACCACGAAGAGGCCCAGCCGGTCGGTGTCGGACAGTTCGAACTCCGGGGTCTCCGCGAGCCGCAGGTTCGCGTCGAGCAGCACCTCGGGCGCCATCCCGAGACCGCGGTCGTGGATCTCCAGGGTGAAGCCGTTGGCGACCCGCTCGCCGTGCACCTGGACCGCGGTGTGCGGCGGTGAGAACACCGTGGCGTTCTCCAGGAGTTCGGCGATGAGATGGGTGAGGTCGGCGACCGCGGGGCCGCCGACGCCGATCCGGGGCAGCCTGCGGACCTCGATGCGCTCGTAGTCCTCGACCTCGGCCACGGCGGCCCGTACCACGTCCATGAGCTGGACGGGCTTGCGCCACTGCCGTGAGGGCGCGGCTCCGGAGAGGATCACCAGACCTTCGGCGTGCCGGCGCATACGGGTGGTGAGGTGGTCGAGCCGGAAGAGGTCGGCGAGTTCCTCGGTGTCCTCCGTACGCCGCTCCATGGTGTCCAGGAGCGTGAGCTGACGGTGGAGGAGGACCTGGTTGCGGCGGGCGAGGTTGACGAACACCTCGGAGACGCCGCGCCGGAGGTCGGCCTGCTTGACGGCGGCCTCGACGGCGGCGCGCTGGAGTGTGTTGAGCGCCTGGCCGACCTGGCCGACCTCGTCCCGTTCGTAGTCGAGCCGGGGCGCCTCGGTCTCCACGTCGACCTGCTCGCCCGCGGCGAGTCTGCGCATGACGCTGGGCAGCCTGACACCGGAGACCTCATGGGCCTCCTTGCGGAGCTGGGTCAGGTCACGGACCAGATCGCGGCCGACGCGTACGGACACGATCACGGAGACGAGGAGCGCGACGAAGCCCACGGTGCCGGCCAGGACGAGCCGGATGAAGACCCCTTGGCGCACGGGGTCGATATGCGCCCGGTAGAGGGCGTCGGCCTTGGCGCTCTCCCTGGTCAGGTCCTCCAGGACCGGCGCGGTCATCGTCTGCCAGTGCGCCAGGTCGACGACCTTGGGGTCGTTGGCGGGCCCGGCCTCGATGAGGTCGTCCTCGGTCTGGCGCAGCGCGAGCGTGGCCGGGGTGCGCCAGTACTGTTCGAGCGTCACACGGTCCGTGAGCGGCAGGTCGGACAGGTTGGTCTGGTAGAGGACGGTGCGGCCGGCGACCAGATCGGAGAGCGAGCGGATGTCCTCGGCGGTGACTCTGCGGGCGGTCAGCGCGGAGGCGACCACCGCGTCCTCGCGGGAGAGCATCTCCTTGGCGCGGCCGAGACCGACCAGCGCGCGGCCCCAGTTGTCGCCGTCCACGTCCTCGTGGCCGTACAGCGACGCCAGGAAGCTGTGGCCGGGCTCGATGAGCTGGTTGTAGAAGTCCAGAGCCCGCTCACGGGTGACGGTGCTCTCGTCCACGGAGCGGCGCATCAGGTCGAGGCCGTCCAGGGCGCCCAGGAGCGCCTTGAACCGCTCGGACGTGATGGGGTCCATCCGGTCGCGGACGGCGAAGGTGGCGTTTCTCCTGACGAGGGCCAGGGCAGCATTCGTATCGGCCCGGCGACCGCGCAGTTCGGTCAGCGAATCCGCGGCGCGCGGGTCGGAGAGATGGATGAGTGTCTGCCGGCGCTCGCTCTGGAGGACGAGGATCGCGTCCTCGACGGGGTGGCCGATCTTCTTGATGACATGGCCGACATCGAGGAGTTGGTTGGCCTGGCCGCCGGTGAGGACGGAGACGAACGCCCACATGACGGTGAGCGCGACGAGCGGCACGAGCAGCAGCGCCACGATCTTCCGGCGGATGGATTTCCCGCGAAAGCGCATGGCCTCCCCCAGCTCGATCCCCGCCCGGTGCGGGAGATACTCCGTCAGCAAACGGCGCGAGCCTACTACTGTCACACCGGCAACTCGAAGACACGTCCGGATGATTTTCGACCGCCGCCTGACACCTTGATCATGAGTTGTCCCGTTTTTCGGCGAGATGGCGTCCGCCGCGAGGAGACCGGGCGCGGGCCTGAACGACGGGTACCGGCCTGATCAGTTGGCCTGAATCATTCGATCGATGTTTCTCGGGGAATCTTCGGGCGCCGCCATTCGTCCTTGTGTGCGGGGACAGTACGGGGATCAAGGGGAAGCGGGGAGTGCCGCGGGCGGTTCGCGTATCACATTCGGTTCCATGGCCGGCGTGAAGCGCGACGGGACGGGCAATCACCCTTGAGTCGGACAGTGGACAGGTTGGGGAGTGACGTCCATGGAGACGGATGAGCGGCGTGACGCGGCTTCGGCGGGTGGGATCGCGGAGGTGTCCCGGGGGCTCTGGGTCGAGGAGCCCGCGGCGCGGTATCGCATGCCGGATCCGGTCAGAACGGCGGCCGTGCGGGCGGTGATCATAGCGGCGGTGACATTGATTCAGGCCATGGTCGCCTTTCTCAGCACGCTCGCGGGGTCCTGGCTGGCGTTTCCGATGGTGCTGAGCAGTGTGGCCTCCACGGTGGTGGCGACCTGGGGCGTGCTGGACGTATGGGTCACACGCCAGGTGTGGAACCAGCGCCATGGTGTGGTGTCCGCGCCGAGCAGCACGGCCCGCCAGCTCCGCAGGGAGCGGCGCAGGGCCAGGCGCGCGGCGAGAAGCGCGGCGCGTGAGGCCGCGCGAATACGGCGGCGGGGCCGGCGGCATCGGAACAACAGACTGAGCGAGGCCTGAGGCCCGTCGGCCGGGCGGGGCCCGGGGGACCACCGCCGTCGCGTCGCCCGGTGGCGGGCCGTCACTCGGTGACGGGCTCCGGCGTCCGTTTGAACATCCGTGTCGCGGTGATCTCCCCGTGTACGGGCTCGCCGTCCGGGTCCGGCTGGGGCAGTCCTGGGCGCAGATGCTCCTCGACGCTGATGTATTTGAGTCCCGCGCGCAGATCCGCGTCGTTGCGCAGCCGGATGACCAGGGGGAACTCGGCGAGCGCCGTCGTGTCGAAGAGACCTGTGGTGTAGAGGAGTTGTACGCCCAGGGCATCCGAGACCGCGCGCTGGAGCTCCAGCAGATAGGTGGCGTTGGCGCGGCCGATCGGATTGTCGAGGAAGAGCGTGCCCGCGTGACGGTGCTTGTCGCGGCCCCGGTCATTGCTGCGCAGGGCGGCCATCGTGCAGTACAGCGCGATCGCGGCGGTCAGGAGCTGACCGCCGGAGAAGACGTCGCCCATCTGTCCGACCGGGACCCGCTCGGCGCGCAGGACGGCGTCGGGCTTGAGGATCTCGACGGCGACCCCCTTGGGCTGGAGCGCCGCCTGAACGCCGCGCAGCAGCAGGGACATTCCGTCCCTGCGCAGATCGGAGTTCTTCCTGAGGGCGGCGCTGGTGGCCTCGTCGACGACCTCGCCGAGCCGCTCGACGAGCGCCGCCCGCTCCGGCTCCTCGAAGCGGATCCGCAGGAACTCCTGGCCCGACCACTCCCCGAGCCCTTCGGGCAGCCGGGAGAGCCGCTGCGCCGAGCGGAGCGTCGTCAGCGCGGACTCGACCAGGCCGCGCAGCCGGTCGACGATGGAGTCACGGTTGCGTTCGAGCTGTGCCAGTTCGTCCGTCAGCACCCGCAGCCGGGGCGCGAAGGCCTGGGCCCAGGACGCGGCGTGCTCGGGCAGCGCGGACGCGGGCAGTTCGCGGATCTGCTGGCGCGCGGGCGTGCGCACCTGTTCGTAGCGGGTCGCGTTGGCGTGCCGTACGAGCACGTCGCAGGCTTCCCGTACACCGGCGTCGGCGGCGGAGAGGTCGGCGGCGCAGGCGCGCAGTGAGCGGCGGGCCTCGGCCGTGGCGAGCCGCGCCTCCGGCAGACCTCCGGGGTAGGGCTCGGGCGGCTGAGATGTCTCCTCGTCCCCGTCGTCCTCGGCCGCGGCGCCCCGGAGCAGATCGCGCAGGAGGGCGGCCGTCTCGTCGAAGCCGCCCGCCGCGTCCTCGGCGGCGCGGTGCGCGTGGAGCAGTTCGCCGTGGGCGCCGCGCGCGGTCTCCAGCGCGTCGGTCCTGACGGCGAGTTCGGTGGTGGCGGTACGGAGAAGGCTCTGCGCCGTCTCGGCGTCGGCGGGCACCAGCTCCTCGGGCAGTTCGGTGTGCGCGTCGCCGTCGGCCGGTGCGAGCCGCTCGGCCTCGCCACGGAAGCGGCCGAGCTGTTCGCTGGCGGCCGAGGCACGCGACTCCAGCATCTGGACGAGCGACTCGGCGCGGGCCGCCGCCGCCTGCCGGGACGGGCCGTCGGCGCCGTCCGTCGATTCGAGGAGCTGCGCGGCCCGGTTGCGCACCTTGTTGGTGAGCCGGTCCAGTTCGGCGAGCGCGGCGCTCTCGTCGCTCTCGGCGCGGGCCTGTTCGGCCCGCAGATCGGCGCCGACGCCGACCTTCTCGTAGAGCTGGGAGGCGGCGCGATATGCCTCGCGGAGGGCGGGCAGCGCGGTGCGCGGTGCGCCGGGCCCCTGCTCGGGCAGGTTCTCGGGGGCGCCGGCGATCTCGGCGCGCTCGGCGCGCAGGGCGCGGGCGGTACGACGGGCGTCGTCGGCCGCGCGCTGGGCGGCCCTGCGGTCCTCGTCGGCGGCGCGGGCCCGCTCCAGGCACACGGCGGCCCGTGCCTCGGACTCGGCCGCCTCGTCGGCCAGTTCGCGCAGCTTCGCCTGCCAGCCGGACCGCTCGCGGAGCCGGAAGGCGAGCCCGGCCAGGGCGTCGGCGCCGCGCCGGGCGCGCTGGGCGGCCTCCTGCCGTTCGTCACGGACCCGCGCGGTGTCGGCGGCGGCCTCGTCCGCCTCGGCCCGTACCGTACGTGCCTCGGTGAGAGCCGCCGCGGCCGTCTCCGCCGCGG
>NZ_MAUD01000461.1 GCF_001700515.1 Streptomyces lushanensis | reverse complement strand
CGCTGACCTGTGGCGTGTACGGGCCCCGGGGAGGGGGCTCGTACACGCCACAGGTCAGCGGTGGTTCAGCGAGCGCCGGTCACCGTTGTGTCACTTGAAGCGGACCACCTGGGGGTCGTGGTCGCTCGCCTGGTCGGCGAACTCGGCGTTGATGTGGACCACGTCGTACACGGGGTTCTTGACGCCCTTGCTGACCAGGATGTGGTCCAGCGTCTGGGAGTTGCCGTCGTAGACGTAGCTGTAGCGCTCGTTCTTCGGCAGCGTGTTGATCAGGTCCTTGAGGACCTTCTTCGTCAGCACGTCCAGCGGCGCCGAGAACTGGTAGTCGTTGATGTCACCGAGGACGACGACCTTGGCGTCCTTGTCCTTGTCCAGCAGGTCGGCCACGAAGGTGTTGACCTCCCTGGCCTGGGACACGCGCTGGGTCTCCGAGCTCAGCGTCGGCGGCTGGAACCGGCCGTGGACGGGCTGGTCGCCGCCCTTGGAGTTGAAGTGGTTGCCGACGACGAAGATCTGCTCGCCGCGGAACAGGAACTCGCCGACCAGCGGCTTGCGGCTGCTCGACCAGGCGCCCGAGGTGGGGTTGATCCGGCCCGGGGAGACGGACAGCGAGACGTTCTCGTCGTCGTCGCCGGAGGTGACGACCTTCACCGCGGTGGTGGCGTCGCCGCCCGGACGGTCCACGAAGGAGACCCGCTGCGGGTTGTAGATGAAGGACGTACGGATGTTGCCGCCGGGCTCGCCGCCGTCCGTCTTGTCCTGCGGGTCGATCGAGCGCCACTCGTACGCCGGGCCGCCCGCCGCCTTGACGGCCGCGATGAACTTGGCGAGGGTCTGGTCGGACGCGACCGTACCGTCGTCCTTGGCGCCGTTGTTGTCCTGGATCTCCTCCAGGCTCACGATGTCCGGCGAGCCGAGGTGCTTGACGATGCCCTGGGCCAGCCGGTCGAACTTGTCCTGCGGGTCCGTCGGGTCGAGGTTCTCGACGTTGTACGTGCCGACGGACAGCTCGTCGGCGCCGCCCTGCTCCGCGACCTCCGGCTCGATACCGCCCTTGGTGACCGCGCCGACGGCGGTCGCCTGGATGCTGTAGCCGCCGTAGGTGCCGTAGTCGACCGGACCGGTCGCGCCCTTGAGCGTGTCGCCCACGTTGGCCGCCGGCTTGTCGGCGGTCAGCGCGGTGACCAGCAGACGGCCCGCGTTCGGGTCGTCGTAGTCGGTGTAGATCACACCGCCGCGCGGGGTCGGGTTCTTGGTGGGCTTGGTGGTGATCCAGGTCTCGCCGTACGAGTTGGAGGCACCGACCACGCGGCTGTCGCCGATCTGGACGACCATGCCCTCACGGGACTCCAGCCAGTCCAGCGTGTACACGGTGGGCTGGAGCGTGAGCGACTCGATGCTGCCGCCGCCCGCGTTCGGCGTGTAGTCCTTGGGCAGCGTCTTGGCGTCGACCAGCTCGACCGACGGCACCGCGTTGCCGGAGGACAGCACGACGGTGGTCGGGCCGCTCAGCTCGGTGAGGGACTGCGCACCGGACGAGGCGCCGCCCGGGTAGTACTCGGCGACCTTGGCGGTGACCAGGACCGAGTCGCCGACCTTGACCTGCGGAGTGGTCGAGCCGGTGAAGACGAAGACGCCCTCGCTGGTGACCGGGTCGTTGTCGGGCTGCGCGTCCTGGATCCAGAATCCGCGCGAGGAGCCGGTGGAGCGAACGCCGGTGACCACACCGGGGACATTCGTGACGGACTGGCCGTTGTACGGGGAGAGCCGGGTGTTGCCCTGGATGTCATGGATCCGCACGGGGCCCGGCGTCGGGTCCTGCTCCGGAGGGCCGGTGGGGCCCGTGGGCGTCGGCGTGGGCGTCGGGTCCGGATCGGGCTCGCCGCCACCACCGGTGTTGCGGGGGCTCGGCGTCGACGCGGCCAGGTCCGCCGCGTTGTTGTCCGTGTCGGCGAGGGAGGCCTTGCGGGAGACCGAGGCGGTGTTGCTCGCGCCCGGGACCGGCGAGGTCTCGCGGACCACGGCGGTACCGAAGCCGACCAGGTCCTTGATGCTGCCGTTGGCCGCGCAGTCCGCGGCGGTGATGCAGGCCAGCGGAGTCGTGGAGTGGACGAGCGCGACCGTGCCGGTGGTCCCCGACATGGCGATGGAGCCGGACGCGTCCGGAGTGGGCAGTTCGGTGGTGCCGCCGGTGCCCTTGCTCTCGGCGACGAGGTAGCTGCCGCCCGCCGGGATGGCGCCGGACAGCTCGGTGACCTGCCACTTGCTGCTGGCGGTCGGAGCGCCCGGCAGGTACTGCACGGACCAGCCGGTGAGGTCGAACGAACCGCTGCCGGCGTTGCCCAGCTCGATGAAGTCGTTGGTCAGGGTGGCGCCGGAGTTCCCGCCGCCGCCGTAGACCTCGGCGATCACGGCGTCGGCCGAAGGGGCCGCCTGTGCCGTGAACGGGAGCGCGATGAGCGTTCCGACCAGGCCGACGGGGAGCGCCAGGGCGATGCGCTTGGCGCGCCGACCGCGCAGGGCCGGGGGTATGGAAGGGGGCACGTTGGGCTCTTTCTGCTACGAGTTCTCTCGGGTGCTTCCCGCGTGCTCGCCGGTGTGCTCCCGGGGCGCGGGTGCGCGTGTGACAGTACGGTGGCCGTGCGGATGTGACAGTACGGACATGCGTGCGGGAGTGGTACGAGAAGCCTGGAAGTCGGCTCAAGATACGCGCGTAGACACACTGCCAACAAGAGGGCGGGTCACGCAACGGACAAGTGTTTCCCGACCGTTCGTTGGACTTAACCTGGTTGTCGGACGACATGGCACATTCGTTGCGGAGATGTCGGATTCGCTCGGGACACGACTCCGGGAGACCCCGTGGGCGTCCGGGCGCGCTCGGGGCACGCGGTGCCGGGACCGGCGGGCACGGCTCCGGAACCGGCGGGAGAAATACGCCTGACGGTGGAGCGGGGTACGCGGCCGATAGAGTAGCCGGGTCGTCATCATGCCCGTACGGGGGAAAGCCGGTGCGAGTCCGGCGCCGGCCCGCGACCGTGACCCGCCGTCACCGGCGGCGCGGCCGGACCGCCCGTACGCGGTCGTGACCGGCTCGTGCCACCGGAAACCGCCGGTGGCCGGCATCGTCGAGGAGTACGGGGCCGGAGTCCGGTGCCCAGTGCCGCGACCGGCAAGGGGGGCCCAACGCGACGGGGTCCGCCCCCGCCGGGAGCGGCGGTGGTGTGCCCGCGCCGGCTCCCGCAGGAGAGGCCCGCCCGCCATGACCACCGTTCGCCGCTGCGCAGCGGCGCTCGCCGCGACCACCCTGCTCGGTGTGGCCCTCGCTCCGGCCGCCGTGGCGGGAGGCGACGTACCGGCCCCTCACGGCACTTCGGGATCCTCCACGGGCTCCCCGTCCGGCTCCTCCACGGATCCCGGCGCCTCGCCGTCCCCGGCTCCCGCCGCCTCCGCGCCCGCGCCGTCCCCCGCGCCCGTCGCGATCCCGCCCGGTCTGTACGGCGAGAAGGATCCCGCCCACGACGGTGTGTGGCGCCAATCGCTCGCGATGATGGGACAGTTCGCGGCCGGTGTCCGCCCGGCGGACCAGGCCGTCGGCTGGCTGAAGGGCCAGCAGTGCGCCGACGGCGCCTTCCCCGCGTACCGCCCCGATCCCGCCGCGCCCTGCGACGCGAGGACGACGGGGGACTCCAACGCCACGTCCGCCGCCGTCCAGGCGCTCTCCACGCTGGGCGGTCAAGGGCCCGCCATGACCAAGGGCGTGGAGTGGCTCAGGTCCGTCCAGAACAAGGACGGCGGCTGGGGACGTCTGCCCGGCACACCGACCGACGCGAACTCCACCTCCCTGGTGATCGGCGCGCTGACCACCTTCGGTGTACGGCCCAGCTCGGTGCGGTCGTCCGAGGGGAGGAACGCCTATGACGCGCTGGTCGCCGTCTCGATTCCGTGTGACGCGGGATCGGGCGCGGACGCGGGGGCGTTCGCGTACCGGCCGGACACGGCGGGAAGGCTGACCGCCGATGACGACGCCACGGCGGCGGCCGTCATCGGCGGGCTCGGCAAGCGGATGATGGCCTGGCCGGTACGGGATGCCGGTCCGGCGCCGTCCTGTGTGTCCACGGCGGACCCGGGCCCGGAGCGGGCCGCCCGTAACGGCGCCGCCTATCTGGCCTCGGCGCTCGCGGCGACCGGGCATCTCGACCAGCCGCCGAAGCCCGGCGCCGGCACCGGCGCGCCGCTGCCCGACACCGGCAACACGGCGGACGCCGTCGTGGCCCTGACGGCCGCCGGTTACGGTGACCAGGCGTCGGGCGCGCTGGAGTGGCTGAAGCGGAACTCCGGTGCCTGGGCCCAGGAGAACGGGCCCGCGGCCTACGCCCAGCTCATCTTCGCCGCCCACGCCACGGGTACGGACCCGCGCAACTTCGGCGGGATCGATCTCGTGGAGCGGCTGAACGCGACGGGACCGACGCCCGGGCCCAGGGCCTCCGTCACCGCTCCGGCCGCCGCGGTCGTGCACGGGAACAGCGGTCGCGACCAGGGGATGCTGTGGATCCTCGGGATCGGCGCGATCGCCTGCGCCGGTATGGGCTTCCTGCTCAACGGCCGCAGGAGGACACCGCAGGGCCCGCCGGCGCGGCAGAGCCCGCAGCCGTAGCCGGGACCCGACGCACCGTCCGCGGTCCCGGCCGGCTTCCCGCGCTCGTCGTCCTTCCCGCGCTCGTCGTCCTTCGCGGGCCGCTCCGGCGCGGTGGGCCGCGAGCGGGTCCTCGCGCGTCTGGCCGTACCGGCCCGCCGACCGGCCGCTATCCGGACTCCCGCGCCCCGCCGCCGCCCCCGGCCGCGACCGCCGCACCGCCGTCCGCCGCACCGTGGGGCGCCGTTGGGGCGCTCCGTCCTCTCGGGAACGGATCCGCCGCCGTCACCGCGCGTGGCAGCAGCCTCCTCGGTCCCGCCAGCAGGTAGGTCAGTCCGAAGCCCGCGCCCACGACCGCCGCGCCGCCCGCCGCGTCCAGGACCCAGTGGTTGCCCGTGGCCACGATCGCGCAGACCGTGAAGAGCGGATGGAGCAGCCCGAGCGGTTTCATCCAGAGCCTCGGCGCCAGTACGGCGATCACCACACCGCACCACAGCGACCAGCCGAAGTGCAGCGAGGGCATCGCCGCGTACTGGTTGGTGAGCGCGGTCAGCGCGCCGTAGTCCGGATCGGTCAGATCCTGCGGTCCGTGCACCGTGTCGATGAAGCCCATGCCCGGCATCAGCCGTGGCGGTGCCAGCGGATAGAGCCAGAAGCCGAGCAGCGCGAGGACCGTGGCGAAGCCGAGCGAGGAGCGGGCCCAGCGGTAGTCGGCGGGCCGGCGTACGTACAGGACACCGAGGATCGTCAGCGGCACCACGAAGTGGAACGACGTGTAGTAGAAGTTGAAGAAGCTCTCGGCCCACTCGGTCCGCGCCGTCGCGTGGTTGATCCAGTGCTCGACGTCGATGCCCAGCGCCCGCTCGACGGAGACGATCTGACGGCCGTGTGTCTCGGCGGCCTCGCGGCCTCCGGTCGCGACGAGCCGGATATGGGAGTAGACGGAGTAGCCGACGCGGATGACCAGCAGTTCGAGCAGCAGATTCGGGCGGCCGAGCAGCCGCCGCCAGAACGGCACCAGCGGGATCCGGCTCCATCGCGCGGGCACGGGCCGGGCGTACTCGGTCGCGACGGGCCGTTCGAAGTACGGCGAGGCGCGCGCCAGGAACGGCACCGCGCAGGCCGCCGCCAGCGCCGCGACCAGCGGGACGTTGTCGCGCAGCGGATGGAGCAGCGTGATGTTCGGCAGCAGCATCTTTCCCGGCAGCGTCATCACCAGCACCACCACCGCCGGCCACACCAGCCGGTCCCTGGTGCGCGTGCCGACCCGGCCGACGAGCGCCAGCAGTACCCACAGGAGCTGGTGCTGCCAGGCGGTCGGCGAGACCGCGATCGCCGCGCAGCCGGTCAGCGCCACGGCGAGCAGCAACTGTCCGTCGCGCGCGTAGCGGACCGCGCGGCGCAGCCCGACGAGGACGACGGCCACCGCCAAGGCGGCGAAGAGCACGATCTCCAGAGGGCCTTCCAGTCCCGCCCGGAGCAGCACGCCGTGCAGGGACTGGTTGGCGAGGCTGTCGGGCCGTTCGCCGAGACCCGCGCCCGCCACATGGTGCACCCAGTACGCCCAGGAGTCGCCGGGCATCGCCGCCCAGGCCAGCGCGGTGGAGGCGGCGAAGGTGCCCGCCGAGGTCACGGCGGCCTTCTTACGGCCCGTCAGCCACAGCAGGGGCGCGAAGAGCAGCACGGCGGGCTGAAGGGCGGCGCCGACGCCGACGAGCAGACCGGAGCCGCGTTCACCGCGTACGGCGAAGCAGCCGAGCAGCACCAGCAGGACCGGAATGATGCTGGTCTGGCCGAGGTAGAAGCTGTTGCGGACGGGCAGGGACAGCATGAGCAGGCTGATCGTGACCGGTGCGGCCAGCAGTCCCGTACGGCGTGAGATCCGGCCCGGGAGGGCGCGGGCGACGACCAGGCCGAGGGCGACGACCAGCAGCAGCGTCCCGAAGGTCCAGACGATGCCGAGGCTCTGCTCGGCCGAGCGCGCCAGCGGTTTGAGCACCAGCCCGGCGAACGGTGTTCCGGTGAACTTGCCGGTGTCGTAGAGCGAACCCGACACATGCAGAACGCCGTTGTCACCGATCCAGGTCTCCAGATCGGTGAGCCGTTCCCCGGGCGGCTGTCTCAGTACCGCAGCCGTCTGTCTGACCGCCAGCACGGCGGCGACCAGCCAGAGAACCGCGCGCGCCGCGCCGAATCCCTCCTTCAGCGGGCCCGCCCCGCCTGCCGCCGCCCCGCCGTGCACGCTGTGCTCCGCATTCACCACGCCGCGCCGACCCTCCGTCCGTCCGAAAACCGCCGTCCTTGGGGCATGAGCCTCGCATTGCCCGGTCGGGAAGACTCAGGCAACCCCCTCTTCGCCTGTCTGTCACCCTTGTTTTGTCTCCATGCCCCTGTCCGGGGGAGGCGTCCGACGGGAGGACTTCCGGCGGAACGGCGAACGAGGGGAGGGCGAAGGGGGCACACATGGACAAGCAGGGCGGAAAGTACACCACACGGGGGGCGGCGTGCGGCTCTTGCGCCGTGGCCGTCGGCGCGGGACACGACCGGTGCCGTCCCCGGCCGCCCGGGGTATGTTCCCATCGGGAACCAACTCGGCACCCCGACACCCGCGCACGGACGAGAGGCCTCCATGTCCCAGGAGCAGTGGACCGCGGTCGACCGCTATGTCACCGATCAGCTCGCGCCCGCCGACGAAGCGCTCACGGCGGCACTCGCCGCCGCCGACGCGGCCGGCCTGCCCGCCATCAACGTCGCACCGAACCAGGGCAAGCTGCTCCAGCTCCTCGCCCGCGTCCAGGGCGCCCGTACGGTCCTGGAGATCGGCACGCTCGGCGGCTACAGCACCATCTGGCTGGGCCGCGCGCTGCCCGACGACGGCCGGCTGATCTCCCTGGAGTACAACGCCACCCATGCCGAGGTGGCCCGCGCCAGCCTGGCCCGCGCCGGGCTCGACAAGATCGCCGAGGTCAGAACGGGACCGGCGCTGGAGACGCTTCCCGCGCTGGACGCCGAGGGCGCGGGCCCGTTCGACTTCGTCTTCATCGACGCGGACAAGCCGAACAATCCGCACTATCTGGAGTGGTCCCTGAAACTGACGCGTCCGGGCAGCGTCATCGTCGTGGACAACGTCGTACGGAACGGAGCCGTCGCCGATCCGACGAGCACCGACCCCTCGGTCGTCGGCACACGGGAGATGATCGAACTGATCGCGGCAAACCCACGGCTGTCCGCGACCGCCTTCCAGACGGTCGGGGTCAAGGGCTACGACGGTCTCCTCCTGGCCCGTGTCCTGGCCTGACGAGCCGTAATCCGGTGGCGGCCCCGACCCGTCCGCTGGTAGCCAGTGGGCCATGACCTGGTCCGTACGCCCCGAGCCCTTCACCACCCCGGACGCCACCCGGCTCCGCCGCGCCTACTACGCCGAGGTCGCCGGCCGTTACTGGGGACGGCCCGCGACCGGCGCCGAGATCGACCAGGGGCTCGCCGACGACCCTGCCGATCCGCTCGCGCCGCCCACCGGCGAGTTCCTCGTCGGCCGGTACGGCGGCCGGGCCGCCTCCTGTGGCGGGCTCCGGCTGCTGGACGCGCGTACGGCGGAACTCACCCGGGTGTACGTGAGCCCCGCCGCGCGCGGCACCGGTGGCGGCGGGGCCCTGCTGGCCGCCCTGGAGGAGGCCGCGCTGCGGTTCGGTGCGGAGCGGCTCGTTCTCGACACCCGGCTCGATCTGGTCGAGGCACGAGGGCTGTATGTGAAGCACGGCTTCCGGGAGATCCCGCCGTACGGCGAGCCGGGCCCGTACAGCGAGATCTGGTACGGCAGGGAACTCACGGGCCGGG
>NZ_MAUD01000460.1 GCF_001700515.1 Streptomyces lushanensis | reverse complement strand
CGCGCCGCCGAGATCGGACCAGGACCGTTCGGCGACCGCCCCGGCCGCGCGGAGGAACGCCGTCCCCCACAGCGGTCCCGAGGTCCCGCCCACCCGCTTGGAGATCACCAGGGCCACCTTCTTCAGGAACACCGACGGAGAACCGCGCTCGAAGGTGTCCCAGTCCGCGAGCACGATCTCGAATCCCCGCGCGAGCGAGTACCCGAAGTCGCCGTCGCCCACGACGGCGTCGAGTTCACCGAACGCGCGTTCGTTGTCCACCGCCGTCCGCGCGATGGTTCTGACGACGAACTCCAGATCGCCGTCACCGCCGCTGCCACGGACACCGCCGGTACGCCGCCCGTCGTGGCGCTCGCCGCTGCGGCCACTGCCGCTGTCTGTCATCGATGACATGTCGTCCCTCCTGACTCCTGACTGGCCTGCGTCACGTCGCGCCGGGGGCAGCGGAGAGCAGGAATTCGAGATCGGCGAGCCGCACGAAGGGACGCGGGTCCGCCCCGAGCGGGTCGCTCAGCACCTCCGCGGTGATCCCCTTCCGCGCGGGATCGGCCGGATCGGCTGGATCGCCCAGGCAGGACACGACCAGCAGCGCACCGGTGAAGTCCTCCTCACCGGTGTAGGCGCTGGGTGTCACCACACAGCCGAGGCCCGCCTCCAGCGCCGAGAGCAGCCCGTTGCGGCTGTCCTCGATCACGACGGTGCCCGTGGTGCCGACCCCGAGCCGGTCCACCGCGTACCGGTAGATGTCCGGAGCCGGCTTCTTGCGCGGGACGACGTCCCCGGCGAACACGGCGAAGCGCGCGGCGAGTCCGGGCCCGGCGGCGAGTTCCAGCACACTCCGTACGGCCGGTTCCGCGGAGGTGGAGGCGACGGCCAGCGTCCATCCGGCGGCGTCCGCCTCGGCGGCGATCCGCCGTACACCGGGGCGGGGCGGGATGGAGCCGCTGCCGATGATCCCGGTGTACACCTCGGTCTTGCGCCGGTGCCATCGGGCGATCAGCCCGTCGAGCGCGTCGGGATCGCTGGGCAGCCCGGCCGCCGCGAGGAACGCCGGGGTGAGAAGTGTCCTCATTCGCTCCTTGCCGCCGCCGACCTTCACCTTTTCGGCGTACTCGCGGTCGCTCCAGCGCACGGGAAGGCCGAATTCCTCGAAGGTCTGGTTGAACGCCGGCAGATGCCCGTGGCGCTCGGTGTCGGCGAGTACTCCGTCGCAGTCGAAGACAAGGGCGGGCACGGTGTCACCCGGCCCGTCCGGCGCTGCCGAAGAGCGTCATGAGCGAGCCCGCCATGTCGATGACGTCCTGGCGGACGGAACGGAACAGGGACGGCGGATCCCATTTCTGTCTCTCCTCGGCGGACTCAAGGAAGGAGAGACTCGACTTCATGAATGTTTCCTTGAGGGCGGTCGAGATGTTGACCTTCGCGCATCCCCGGGAAATGAGATCGCGGAACTGCTCGTCGGAAAGGCCGCTGCCACCGTGGAGGGCGATCGGCAGAGGATGCGCCGCGACAATGTCGGAGACCCGCTGGAAATCGAGCACCGGCGCGCGTCTGTAGGTGCCGTGAGCATTTCCGATGGCGGGCGCGAAAACGTCCACATGGGTGGTGTCGAGGAATTCCAGCGCCACATCCAGGTCCTGCTGGACAGCAGCCCTGTCGGTGCCGATGTCGTCCTCCACCCCTGTGATCGATTCGATCTCGCCCTCCACATGGGCGCCGTACGCACGTGCCTCGGCGACGACCTCCACCGTCTGCCGCATATTCTCCGCCACCGGCAGCCGGGAGGCGTCGAACAGCACGGAGTTCCAGCCCCGCCGCAGACACTCGGTGATGACCTCGCGTTCCGGGCAGTGATCCAGATGCAGACAGACCGGCACCTCGATACCCGCCGTCATGGAGGTCCACATGGCATGCAGCACATCGCCGCCGATCGATTTGACCGTCTTGACCGACGTCTGCACGATCAGGGGCGAGGATTTCTCCACGGCCGCCGCGAGAACCGCCTCCATCGTGAGGTCGTTGAAGACATTGATGGCCGGCACGCCGTAACGCTCTTTGAAGGCGTCGGACAGGATGTCGGTCAGCGGCACGACAGACACATGGACTCCTGGGATCGGGCTCGCCCAATGAGGTCCTGGCCCTTCTGGTGGTGGACCGGACGCTCCAGACCCATTCCACGCCCGTCGGCCGGGCACCGCCAGTCGGCCGGATTCCGCCGGACGGCACCGGGGCGGGTGGTGGACTTCGCCGGACGGACGAGCCGGCGCGTCTCACCGCGTGGCGCGACGCGCGCTCCCCCGGGCTGTCGGTCATGCTCCTGCACGCGTTCGCACGGGCGCTCGTACCCCGATCCCTCACCGTC
>NZ_MAUD01000459.1 GCF_001700515.1 Streptomyces lushanensis | reverse complement strand
GACGGTGAGGGATCGGGGTACACGGCGCGACCCGCCGCGGAGGACGCGCAAGACGCAAGGACGAGCCGCACGAGCCGGCCGCGGGCTGGATCACGGCCCGTTCAGGGCCTCTCGTTCGGATCCCGCCGGGCTCGCGTGCCCGTGGTGGCATCGGTGCGAACCGATCGTCCTCACTCCACGCGCGGCGATTCGCCGGTCTCCTCGTCCTCGGCTCCGGGCACGAACACGTCGAGAACGCCGATGTTCACCTCGACGACGTCGAGTCCGGTCATGCTCTCCACCGCTTCGGAGACGTTCGACCGGATATTGCCCGCGGTCTCGGTGATCGGTGTGCCGTATTCGACGACGATGCCGAGATCGATCGCCGTCTGCTTCTCACCGACCTCCACCTGCACACCGCGCGCGGAGTCGTCCGCGCCCGGCATCTTGCCGCGTACGGCGCCCAGGGTGCGGGACACCCCGCCGCCCATGGCATGGACACCATTCGCCTCCCTGGCCGCGATGCCCGCGATGGACGCGACGACCGAGTCGGCGATGGTGGTCTTTCCCTTGACCGTGCTTTCCTTGCTGCCGGCGAGAGTGGCTTCGTTGGCTGCCATCAGGGGCCGTCCCTTCTTGCCGTCGGGCCGGAGGGGATGCGCCTCTCGCGGGCCCGCCTCTACTCTCCACTCTGCCCGGCGTGCCGTGGTGACGCCATTCGTCAGCCGTCACCGCGGCCGGTGGCGGGCTTTCCGCGCCGGCGCGGACCCGCCCGGGTCCGTGTCCACCGGCGCGCCGTCATGGTCGGAGGCTGCTGACCACCCCGGCCGTCGCGGAGATCCCGTTCGCGATGGTCGGCGCCATGCTCGTGCCCGAGAGGAAGAACCCGAGCAGGATGCAGACCGCCGCGTGCGAGAACTTCAGGCCGCCGTTGCGTACGAAGATCACCGCGAGGATCACCAGAAGCAGCACCACTGAGATCGAAATGGCCATCGACAAACCTCCTCCGCCGCACCGGAATCGCGGCATTCGGCCGCCAGTGTGGCGGAGGAGGAGGCCCGTACCCCCGACTGGCGTGTCCGCCGTACGGGTGATTGACGGGGGTGATCCGGCTACACGCGGTGCGTACGCAGGAAACGTTCGAGGCCCGCAAGGTCGTCCGTATTGAGATGGTCGACACCTGCGGCGAGCAGTTCGGCCCACACGGCGTCCCGCTCGGGACCGGCGACATCCGGGGTCGCCCAGAAACGCACCCGCTGACCGCGGCCATGGGCCGTGGCGACGATACGGCGCAGTTCGGCGCGCTCCGCCTCCGGGAAGGCGCCCGCGCCCTGCCAGCCGAAGCTCTGGGTCCAGTTGCTGCTGATGAGCGGGACGAAGGAGGCGGGGGCGGTGGTCCCGAGGTCCTCCAGCCGTCCGTCGTAGAACGCGTACCGCACCCGCTGCGCCTCCATCGGCACACGGGCCGCGCGGTCGCCCGATATGACCGGCGTGACCGCGCCGAGGCGTACGGAGCCGTGCGCGTAGGTGCTCAGCATGGAGCGGTACGCGGTCAGTTGACGGTGGAGTTCGGTGTAGGCGGCGACGCCGTCCGTCTTGATGTCGATGAGGAGCTGGACCGGACGGTGGCAACCCCGGTACACGGAGCCGTGGTTGGCCCGTACCCGCGCGAGCAGCGGATCGAGGTAGAGCGCGGCGAGGGTGCGGGCCGGGTCGAGATCGGCGGGCTCGTGGGCGACGAGCAGTTCACCGTCGACCAGGAAGATGTCCGCCTCCACGCTGGTGAAGCCATGCGCCAGCGCGTCATGGAGCGGGCGGGCGTGGAGATAGTCGTTGTGGGCGTGTGCCTGACGCAGCGGCCGGGCTTCCCGGCCGCCCGGTGTACGCGAGGTGGCCTGCGCGTACGCGGGAGCCGCGACGACTCCCGCGAGCGCGGCGGCGAGCGTGCTGACGGCTCTGCGGCGGGTGGTGAGGGCCATGATGCCTCCGGAGGAACGCGGTGGGGCGCGGACCAGCCGAGTATCCGCCGCGGCGGGGCCCGGCCGGGGCCGTCCGCCGCAGAGTTCGTCACCCCGCCACCTGCGGTTCAGTCGGCCCCGGCGCGGTCCCGCCGCGGTCCCCGCGCGGTCCGACACGGCTCCACCTGCCCCTGTCCTGCCGGGCGGGGGCAGGGACTACCGCGGTCCCGGTAGATCGGCGAGCGCCGCCAGCGTCTCCTTGTGGCGGCCCGGTGAGCCCAGGGCGAGCTCGTCGGACTTGGCGCGCTTGAGGGCGAGATGCGCGGGATGCTCCCAGGTCATCCCGATCCCGCCGTGGAGCTGGACGCACTCCTCGGCCGCGTGGACGGCGACCCGCGCGCAGTACGCCTGGGCGAGGGCCACCGCGAGCGGTGCCTCGGGGCTGCCGGTGGCGAGCGCGTCGGCCGCGTTGCGGGCGGCGGCGCGGGCCGAGACGACCTCCAGCCAGAGCTGTGCCATCCGGTGCTTGAGTGCCTGGAACGACCCGACGGGACGGTTGAACTGATGCCGCTCGCGGGTGTGCCCGACCGTCTCCTCCAGACACCATTCGGCGATGCCGAGCTGCTCGGAGGCCAGCAGCCCGGCCCCGGCCAGCAGTCCGCGGCGCACGGCGGCCTCTGCCACGGGCGGCGCGGCGATCCGCAGCCCCGCCGCGGCGTCGACGGTGACCGCGGCGAGCGGCCGGGTCAGATCGAGCGGTGTCAGCGGTTCGACGACAACGCCCGGCGAGGCCGTCTCGACCGCGTACAGCCCGTCGTCCTCCAGCACCAGCAGAACGTCCGCCCGCTGTCCGTCGGCGACACCGGTGATGGTCCCCGGGCCGGCCGGCAGTGCCCCGTC
>NZ_MAUD01000046.1:25729-25942 GCF_001700515.1 Streptomyces lushanensis | reverse complement strand
CGCCCCCTCCGTCACCGTGACCTGGGCGACGGAGGGCGCGATATCCGTGCCGACGACCAAGGCCGCCGTCCCGGCCGCGGCTGCGGGGAAGACGGCCCTGGCCACCGCCAGGACCGAGGGCACCGACGAGGCCGTACCGGACGGAGCGCCGCGGCAGGTCATCTGGGCGAAGGACGGCGTGTCCACCCTGGCCTGGGAATCCGTCGTCAACGG
>NZ_MAUD01000046.1:198-25715 GCF_001700515.1 Streptomyces lushanensis | reverse complement strand
CTCTTCACCGACGCCGACGACCTCTGGGGCGACGGGACGGTGGCCGACCGCCAGACCGCCGCCGTGGACGCCGCCTACGGCGCCCGCAAGACGTTCGACTTCTACCACGACCAGTTCGGCCGCAACGGCATAGCCAACGACGGCAACGGCGGGTACTCCCGGGTCCACTACGGCAACGAATACGTCAATGCCTTCTGGGACGACGACTGCTTCTGCATGACCTACGGCGACGGTGTGGACAACGTCAACCCGCTGACCGCGCTCGACGTCGCCGCCCACGAGATGACCCATGGCGTCACCTCCACCACCGCCGACCTGTACTACTACGACGGCGAGTCCGGCGGTCTGAACGAGGGCACCAGCGACATCATGGCCGCCGCCGTCGAGTTCTTCGCCAACAACCCGCAAGACGTGCCCGACTACGAGGTCGGCGAACTGATCGACATCAACGGCGACGGCACTCCGCTGCGCTACATGGACCAGCCCTCCAAGGACGGCATCTCCCAGGACTACTGGTCCAGCCGGACCGAGGGACTCGACCCGCACTTCTCCTCGGGCGTGGCCAACCACTACTTCTATCTGCTCGCCGAGGGCAGCGGAAGCAAGACCATCAACGGCGCCTCCTACAACAGCCCCACCTACGACAGCCTGCCGGTCCCCGGTCTCGGTCTGCACAACGCCTTCAACGTCTGGTACCGGGCGCTGACGCTCTACATGACCTCCACCACCGACTACGCGGGCGCCCGTGTCGCCACCCTCCAGGCCGCGGCCGACCTGTTCGGCAGGTCGAGCGAGGCGTACGAGACGGTCGGCAACGCCTGGGCCGCCGTCAACGTCGGTGGACGCTTCGTCAACCACATCACGCTGAGCCCGCTCACCGCCCAGGAGTCGGCCGTCGGCCAGCCGGCCACCCTCCGGATCGAGGCGGCGACCAGCCAGTCGGGCGGCCTGACCTACGCCGCCTCCGGCCTGCCCGGCGGCCTGACGATCGACGCCACCACCGGTCTGGTCTCCGGCAGCCCGACGGAGCCCGGCGCCTTCACCCCGACCGTCACCCTGAGGACCTCGGGCGGGAGCTCGACCACGGCGACCTTCCCGTGGACCGTCATCCCCTCCGGCGGTGACTTCTTCGTCAATCCCGGCAATGTGAACATCCCCGACGCCGGCGACCCGGCCGAATCCCCCCTGGTCGTCACCGGCCACGACGGCAACGCGCCCGGCGACCTCCAGGTCACGGTCGACATCGTCCACACCTGGCGCGGTGACCTGGTGATCGACCTGGTCGGTTCCGACGGCACGGTCCGCCGCCTGAAGAACTCCAACAGCGACAGCGGCGACGATGTCCACGCGACCTACACCGTCGACGCCTCGGCCATCCCGTCGAACGGCACCTGGAAGCTCCGCGTCCAGGACGTCTACTCCTTCGACACGGGCTACATCGACAGCTGGAAACTCACCTTCTGACCGCCCCCGCACACCACTTCCCCGCCGCGCCCGTCACCCGGGCGCGGCGGGTCCCTGCCCCGCACCGCACACTTCGGTCACGGATCTGTCACCAAGAGCGCACATACTCTCCATACCTCCAGGCACCCCCGATACGTTCGTCCCTCTCGAACCACCCATAGGGGGACGCATGTCGTACAACCAGCCGCCTCAGCAACCGCCCTGGGGCCGGCCCCCTCAGCCGCCGCCGCCCTCTCACCCGTCCGGGGCCCCGAACCCGTACATGCCGCCGCCCGTACCCCCGTCGAGCAGGCCCGGGTGGACGCGGAAGCGGGTTCTCCTCCCGTGCGCCGCCCTTCTGTTCTTCCTCGGTATCGGCATAGGCGCGGCCGACGGCGGGACGGCATCGGGGCAGACGGTCAGCGAGAAGCCCCGTCCGTCGGTGACGGTCACGGCGACGGCGACCACCACCGCCGAGCCCCTCCCCGCCGAAACGGTGACGGCGCGCGCGAAACCGGCCCCGACCGTCACCAGGACGAAGACGATCCGGGTCACCGTCGCCCCGGCCGCCGCCGGCGATGAGGAGGAGGGCGGCGACACCGCGGGCGGCTCCGCGTACTACGCCAACTGCACGGCGGCACGAGCGGCGGGAGCGGCCCCGGTCCACGCCGGAGATCCCGGCTACGGACGTCACCTGGACAGGGACGGCGACGGAGTCGGCGGCGAATAGCCCCGTCCACACGAGGACCGCACAAGAACGCCCCCTCCACCGGAGGGGGCGCGACACTGCTCGACCACGCCGATACAGGACCGGCGGCGGGATTCGTACCCGCGATCCGGGATCACCCTAGCCCGACGGAACGACGCCCGCCGCGAACGACACGAAGACGCGCCGCGAGTGTCCGCCCGGTTCCACCGCTGCCAGGGCTCCACGAACAGGCGATGGAGCCCGGTCCGCGAGAAGGCCGCACAGCACGACCGACTCCGGCACCGGACACCTCAGGGCCACACCAGGCAGTACGGCTGATGGCCCGCCTCGTGCAGGCGGTGGCTGAAGTCCTGCCACTCGTGCAGCAGTTGGTAGACGTTGTACGCGTCCCTCGGGCCGCCCCGGTCCGGGACCGTGGACCAGATGAAGGCCGCGGCGCCCACGGATTCCTCTCCTATGCCGCGCAGGGGGTCCACCACCGTCATCGGGAGTTTGACCACGGCGTAGTCGGGGTGCAGGACGACCAGTTCCAGTGGGGGCACCTTGTGCAGGGGCATGCCCTGGATGCCCGTGAGGACCATCGCCGCTATCGTCTCGGGCTTGATCTTGGTGAACATGCCGCCCATGCCCAGCTCGTCACCGCCCAGTTCCTCCGGGCGCATCGAGATGGGCACACGGGCGGCCGTGGCTCCGTCGGGCGCGCCGAAGTACTTGTAGGTCACCCCCACCCGGCCACCACTCCTGCTCTCCGGACGTTGCCCGTTTCCCGGAGGTTGCTCACGCGCCTCGCGTTCGCGGCGCCGGTGCTTTCCACGCCGGGCAGGCTCGGGACCCAGGTCGTCGGTCCCCTCGCCCAGTCCGCCACCGCGATGCATATCTCCACCCGACCACTCGCAGCCCCGGCCGCGCAACCCGATCATCGTGACAGTGACCTCCCCCACGAGCGTGCGGTGAAACACCTGTCCGCAAGAACGTCCGAGGCTCTGACACCATTGATTGCGTGAGCTTCCCCTATGACTATGACGCCCCAGTTTCGCAGACGCTTTTCGACCGCGCGGCTCTCGTGACGCCCGGCGGCGTGAACTCTCCGGTCCGCGCCTTCCGCGCGGTGGGCGGTACGCCCCGGTTCATGGTGTCCGGTAATGGTCCATACCTCATCGATGCGGACGGCCGTGAATATGTCGACCTCGTATGTTCTTGGGGGCCGATGATCCTCGGTCATTCCCGTCCAGAGGTCATCGAAGCGGTCCAGGCGGCGGTCGCCCGCGGCACGTCCTTCGGGACCCCGGGCGAGGGCGAGGTCGCTCTCGCCGAGGAGATCGTGGCCAGGGTGGCCCCCGTGGAGCAGGTACGGCTGGTGTCGTCGGGCACCGAGGCGACCATGTCCGCGATCCGGCTCGCCCGCGGGTTCACCGGGCGCGCCAAGATCGTGAAGTTCGCCGGCTGCTACCACGGCCATGTCGACGCGCTGCTCGCCGCCGCCGGCTCCGGGGTCGCCACCTTCGGGCTGCCGGACACTCCCGGTGTGACCGGCGCCCAGGCCGGCGACACCCTCGTCCTGCCGTACAACGATCTCGACGCCGTACGCCGGGCCTTCGCGGCCCACCCCGGCGAGATCGCCTGTGTGATCACCGAGGCGTCGCCCGGCAACATGGGCGTCGTACCGCCGCGCGAGGGCTTCAACGCCGGGCTCAAGGAACTCTGCGCCGCCGACGGCGCGCTCTACATCTCCGACGAGGTCATGACCGGTTTCCGTACGTCGAAGGCCGGCTGGTACGGCATCGACGGCGTCGCGCCCGATCTGATGACCTTCGGCAAGGTCATGGGCGGTGGCTTCCCGGCCGCGGCGTTCGGCGGCCGGGCCGATGTCATGGGCCGGCTCGCCCCGGCCGGGCCCGTCTACCAGGCCGGTACGCTCTCCGGGAACCCGGTCGCCACCGCCGCGGGCCTCGCGCAGCTCCGGCTGCTGGACGACGCGGCGTACGAGAAGGTCGACGCGGTCTCGCTCCAGATCCAGCGGCTGGTGACGGAGGCGCTCAGCAAGGAGGGTGTCGCCCACCGGGTCCAGACGGCGAGCAACATGTTCTCCGTGTTCTTCACGGCCGACGAGGTGCGCGACTACGAGGACGCCAAGAAGCAGGAGTCCTTCCGCTTCACCCCCTTCTTCCACTCCCTCCTCGCCGACGGCGTCTATCTGCCGCCGTCCTCCTTCGAGTCGTGGTTCGTCTCCACCGCGCACGACGAGCGCGCGATCGAGCGGATCGCCGCCGCCCTCCCGGCCGCCGCCCGGGCCGCCGCAGAAGCCACCGGACCGAAGGCGGCGGAGAAGCCGGGGAGCACCGCATGAGCGCCCCGAGCGGCACGGACGGCACGAGTGGCACGGACGACATGGACGGCACGGACGGCACGGACGGCACCGACAAGATGCGGGAAACGGACGACACGAACGACATGGACGAGCTGGGCATGACCGATCCGAACGAAGTGACCGTCGTCCATCTCATGCGGCACGGTGAGGTCCACAACCCCGACGGTGTCCTCTACGGCCGCCGTCCCGGCTACCACCTCTCCGAGCTGGGCAGGCGCATGGCCGACCGGGTCGCCGAGCATCTCGCGGACCGTGACATCACCTATGTCGTCGCCTCTCCGCTGGAGCGCGCCCAGGAGACGGCGGCGCCGATCGCCAAGACCCATGGGCTGGCCCTCGACACCGACGACCGGCTGATCGAGGCCGGGAACATCTTCGAGGGCAAGGCCTTCGGCGTCGGTGACGGCGCACTGCGCAAGCCCGCCAACTGGAAGCATCTGACCAATCCCTTCCGGCCGTCCTGGGGCGAGCCGTACGTCGAGCAGGTCGCGCGGATGATGGGCGCGCTGGGCGCCGCCCGTGACGCGGCCCGTGGCCATGAGGCGGTCTGTGTCAGCCATCAGCTGCCGATCTGGATCGTGCGCAGCTTTGTCGAGCGGCGCCGGCTCTGGCACGATCCGCGCCGGCGGCAGTGCACGCTCGCGTCCCTGACCAGCTTCACGTACCACGGTGACAAGATCGTCGCCGTCACCTACTCCGAGCCGGCCCGTGATCTCGTCCCGGCCCATCTGCTGGCCGGTGCCAAGCCGGTGAAGGGCGGCACCAAGGCCTTCGGGGCGTAGGGGAGCGGTGCGCGGCGCAGGGGATCGGTCCGCGACGTCGCGGCAGCCGCGGTACGTCCGCAAAGCTGTCCCGCAAAGACGTCCCGCAAAGATGTCGGGCAAAGATGTCGCGTAAATACGTCCCGGAAAGACGTCCCGCGAAGCTGCCGGTGAGGCCGCCCGTAAGACTGTCCGAAAAGCCGTCCGCACTGACGTCCGGCACGAGGGCAGTAAAGATATGACAAGACTGGAACCTCCGCGTTCGGTGGGGCATCTCACGTATCGCCGCTTGTAGGACTCGTACGAGCGGCATACGGACGAGATGAACGCGGATGGGATCTGTATGCGGGAGATCAGCCGAAGGGGTCTGCTCGGAGCCGGTATAGCCGGTATAGGAGCCGCCGCCGCGACCGGAATCACAGGATGCGGTTCCACCGGAACCACCGGTTCGCGCGGCTCCGCCCCATCCGGCTCCACCCCGTCCGGCGGCACCGTCGGCGCCGGAACACCCCGCCCGTCCGGCGGAGGCAAAGGCGGTGGCGGGAGCGGAAAACCGGCGCCCGGCGCCCGTCCCACCGGCGCGGACGTCCGGCTGATAGGTGACGGCTCCACCGCCGACACCGGAAAACAGCCGCACCAGCCGCCCGCGCCGGTTCCCCTGGAACCGGGCGAGACCCCGCCGCAGTTCGTGGTCTTCTCCTGGGACGGAGCGGGCGAGGTCGGCAACGGTCTCTTTCCGCGCTTTCTCGAACTCGCCAAGGATCATGGCGCGGCCATGACCTTCTTCCTCTCCGGTGTCTATCTGCTGCCCGAGTCGAAGAAGACGCTCTACCGCCCGCCCAACAATCCCGTCGGCGCCTCCGACATCGGCTATCTCACCGACGCCCACATCAAGGACACGCTCAGAAACGTGCGGCAGGCCTGGCTGGACGGTCATGAGATCGGCACCCACTTCAACGGGCACTTCTGCGGCGGCTCGGGCTCGGTGGGCAACTGGACACCGCGGCAGTGGCGCAGCGAGATCGACCAGGCCGTGTCCTTTGTCACACAGTGGCGTACGAACAGCGGCTGGACCGATCTCGATCCGCTGCCCTTCGACTACCGCAAGGAACTCATAGGCGGCCGTACGCCCTGTCTGCTCGGCCAGGACAGGCTGCTGCCGACCGCGAGGAAGCTGGGCTGGCGCTATGACGCGAGTTCTCCGGGCGGCACCCAGATCTGGCCGGACAAGACGCACGGCGTCTGGAATCTTCCGCTTCAGGGCGTGCCGTTCCCGGGCCGTTCCTTCGAAGTCCTCTCCATGGACTACAACATGCTCGCCAATCAGTCGGGCAATTCGACCAGGGGCAGAACCTCCCGATACCCGGGCTGGCGCAAGCAGGCCACCGGCGCCTATCTCGGCGGTTTCCGCCGGGCGTACGAGACGAATCGCGCGCCGTTCTTCATCGGCAACCACTTCGAGCAGTGGAACGGTGGAATCTACATGGACGCCGTCGAGGAGGCCCTGAAGAGGATGGCGGGCAAGAAGGACGTACGGCTGGTCTCCTTCCGCCAGTTCACGGACTGGCTCGACGTGCAGGACCCGGCCGTACTGGCCAGGCTCCGTACGCTGGAGGTCGGGCAGTCCCCGGCCGGCGGCTGGAACGCCTTCTTCAAGGCGGCCTGACGAGGGGCCCGACGCGGAGCTCGACGAGGGGCCGGCGGGCAGCGAGGGGGGTGCCCAAGATCCCCGAAACGCCCATGCGAAACTTTTCACATGAACTCAGGCCGTGCCCTTCCGCGCCGCACCGACCGCCGGCTCCGCGCCGTCACGCCGGCCGTGGCCGTCGCGGCGGCGCTGACGCTCTCGGCGTGCGGCGGCGGAGGCAAGTCCGGCGGTGGCGGCGACACCAATTTCGTGACGAACACCGGTGGTATCTCCACCGTCGCGGTGGCGGAACGGCGGCCCGTCAACAAGATCGCGGGCGAGACCCTCGACGGCGGGAGACTCGATGTGGCCGATCTCAAGGGCAAGATCGTCGTGCTGAACGTCTGGGGCTCGTGGTGTCCGCCCTGCCGCCAGGAGGCCAAGCACTTCGCGAAGGTCGCCGAGGAGACCGAGTCCCAGGGCGTCGCGTTCGTCGGGATCAACACCCGCGATCCCAACAAGGGCCCCGCGCTCGCCTTCGAGAAGGACTACGGCATCCCCTACCCCAGTCTGTACGACCCGATGGGCAAGCTGATCGTCAACGGCTTTCCCCGGGGCAGCCTCAATCCGCAGTCCATCCCTTCCACCGTCGTGCTCGACCGGAAGGGCCGGATCGCGGCCCGCTCGCTGATGGCGCTCAACGAGGAGAAGCTGCGCACGATGATCGACCCGCTGATCGCGGAGAAGTGATCCGGTGCAGTTTCCCGCCACGGCCTCCGGCATCACTGAGACGGTTTCCAGCGGAGCACTGATGCTCGCTCTGCCGATCGCGCTGCTCGGCGGGCTCGTCTCCTTCTTCTCGCCCTGTGTGCTGCCGCTCGTGCCCGGCTATCTCTCGTACGTCACCGGCGTCAGCGGCACCGATCTGGCCGACGCGCGACGTGGCCGGATGGCCGTGGGCGCCACGCTGTTCGTGGTCGGCTTCACCGCGGTCTTCGTCTCGGGCGGTGCGCTCTTCGGCTACTTCGGCGCGACGCTCCAAGGGCAGCGGGAGATCCTCTCCAAGGTGCTCGGCGGGCTGATGATCCTGATGGGTGTGTTCTTCATGGGGCTGATGCCCTGGCTCACCCAGCGTGAATTCCGCTTCCACCGGCGGCCGGTGACCGGGCTCGCGGGAGCTCCTCTGCTGGGCGCGCTCTTCGGGATCGGCTGGACGCCCTGTCTCGGCCCGACCATCTCCTCCGTCCAGGTCCTGGCGATGACCGAGGCGAGCGCGGGCCGTGGGGCCATACTGACCGTCGCGTACTGCCTCGGTCTCGGTGCGCCGTTCGTGCTCGCGGCGGTGGCGTTCCGCAAGGCGCTGGGCGCGTTCGGGTGGGTCAAGCGCCATTACGTCTGGGTGATGCGGATCGGTGGCGTGATGATGATCGCGACCGGTCTGCTGCTGCTGACAGGTGCGTGGGACGGCATCGTGCAGCAGATGCAGGGCTGGTCCAGCGGTTTCACGGTGGGGATCTAGTTCCATGAGCAAGGCTTCCATGAACAAGGCTTCCCTGAGCGGCGGGACCGCGGCGGACAAGGCCGACGGGACCGCGGCGCACGAGAGCCGCGGAACAGCGGCGGACTCCTCCGGCGCGACGACGGCCGGGACGGATACGCAGGCCACGGCCGGGACAAGCACGCAGGCGGCGGCCGGGACGGGCACGCAGGCGGCGGCCGGGGCGGACACGCGGACCGCGGCGGAGACGGCCGCGGCCGACCGCGCGGCCTCCGAGGCGCGGGACGCGAGCGAACTGGGCGCCGCGGGCTCCCAGCTCTCCACCGCGCCCCGAGAGGAGGCCGTCATCGGCGGTCCCACGCTCGGACTCGTCGGCTGGTTCCGCTGGTTCTGGCGGCAGCTCACCTCCATGCGCGTCGCGCTGATCCTGCTCTTCCTCCTCTCCCTCGGCTCCATCCCCGGCTCGCTGATCCCGCAGGCGAGCGTCGACGAGCTGAAGGTGCAGGACTTCAGGGACCGGCACGAGACGCTGGCGCCGGTCTACGACAAGCTCCAGCTCTTCCACGTCTACAGCTCGGCGTGGTTCTCCGCGATCTACATCCTGCTGTTCATCTCCTTGATCGGCTGTATCGTTCCGCGCACCTGGCAGTTCGCCGGCCAGCTCCGCTCCCGTCCGCCGGGAGCGCCCAAGCGGCTCACCCGGCTGCCCGCGTACACGACCTGGCGCACCACGGCCACGCCCGAGGCCGCCCGCGAGGCCGCGCTCGCGATTCTGCGCAGGCACCGCTTCCGCGCCCATGCCACCGGTGACGCGGTCGCCGCCGAGAAGGGCTATCTGCGCGAGGCCGGCAACCTGATCTTCCACATCGCGCTGATCGTGCTGCTGGTCGCCTTCGCCACCGGACAGCTCTTCAAGTCGGAGGGCGGCAAGCTGGTCGTCGAGGGCGACGGTTTCTCCAACACCCTCACCCAGTACGACGACTTCAAGTCCGGCTCGCTGTTCGACACGGACGAGCTGGTCCCGTTCAGCTTCACCCTGGACAAGTTCACCGGTACCTATGAGCGCAGCGGCCCGCAGCTCGGCACCCCGCGGACCTACCAGGCCGACGTCCGCTACACCACCGAGGCCGGCGGCCCGGAGAAGAAGGCGGTCATCAAGGTCAACAAGCCGCTCGAACTGGACGGCTCGAAGGTCTATCTGAACGCCCACGGCTACGCACCCGTCGTCACCGTCAGGGACGGCCGCGGCCAGGTCGTCTTCAACGGCGCGGTGCCGCTGCTGCCCATCGACAACAACGTCTCGTCCACGGGTGCCATCAAGGTGATGGACGGCTACCGGGACAAGAACGGCAAGAAGGACCAACTGGGCTTCGCCGCCTTCTTCGTACCGACCTACGGCGGGAAGGGATCGGGCCAGATGTTCTCCCGGTTCCCCGCGCTCGACTTCCCGGTGCTCAACGTCGGCGCGTACCACGGCAGTCTGGGCGTCGACGCGGGACTGCCGCAGAACGTGTACCAGTTGGACACCAGGAAGCTGACGGCCTTCAAGGACGCCAAGGGCGATCTGCTGAAGAAGACGCTGCTGCCCGGTGAGAAGCTCACCCTGCCGGACGGCGCCGGCTCGATCACCTTCGAGAAGGAGGTCAAGGAGTGGGCGAGCTTCCAGATCTCGCAGCAGCCCGGCAGCTCCTGGGCCCTCGTCGGTGCCGTCGCCGCGATCGCGGGACTGGCGGGCTCCCTCTTCATCCAGCGGCGCCGGATCTGGGTCCGGGCCGTACGGGGCGCCGACGGCGTCACCGTCGTCGAGATGGCGGGACTCGGCCGCAGTGAGTCCGCCAAGCTCCCCGAGGAACTGGCCGAACTGGCCGGCACCCTCCATTCAGAGGCGCCCAGCGCGCCTGATCCCGCGGACGATTCCGCAGAACAGACTGTCGAAGGGGCTGAGAAGTGAATCTCGCCGCCGCAGCAACCAATGAGAGCCTGGCACAGACCAGCAATGTGCTGATCTACTCCGCCATGGCCGTCTACACGCTGGCCTTCTTCGCGCATATCGCCGAGTGGCTGCTCGGCAGCCGCAGCAAGGTGGCCCGTACCGCCGCCGCGCTGACCGGTGGTGCCCAGGAGTCCGCGGCGGGTTCGGTGAAGGTCCAGGTCACGAACAAGGGCGGCGCGACAGCCGTGCTGGAGCGGCCGAAGATCATCACCCGCTCCGCGTCCGGCAGCCGCGACATCCCGGACGGTCCCGGCGCGCACGGCGGTGACGCGCAGGGCGATCTGTACGGCCGGATCGCCGTGTCCCTCACCGTCCTGGCCTGGGCCGTCGAGGCCGCCGGTGTGGTCGCCCGCGCGCTGTCCGTACAGCGGGCGCCGTGGGGCAACATGTACGAGTTCAACATCACCTTCTCCACCGTCGCCGTCGGTGTGTATCTCGTGCTCCTCGCGCTGAGGAAGAACGTCCGCTGGATCGGCCTGCCGCTCATCACCACGGTCCTCCTCGATCTCGGGCTCGCGGTCACCGTCCTGTACACCGACAGTGACCAGTTGGTTCCCGCCCTTCACTCGTACTGGCTGTGGATCCATGTCTCCACGGCGATCTTCTGCGGCGCGGTCTTCTACGTCGGCGCGGTCGCCACGCTGCTCTATCTCTTCCGCGAGCGGTACGAGACCAAGCTCGCGACCGGTCTGAAGCCCGGCTCCTTCGCAACCTCCGTGATGGAGCGGCTGCCGGCCTCCGGGACGCTCGACAAGTTCGCCTACCGCGTCAACGCCGCCGTCTTCCCGCTCTGGACCTTCACGATCATCGCGGGCGCGATCTGGGCGGGCGACGCCTGGGGCCGCTACTGGGGCTGGGACCCCAAGGAGGTCTGGTCCTTCATCACCTGGGTCGCGTACGCCTGCTATCTGCACGCCCGCGCCACCGCCGGCTGGAAGGGCCGCAAGGCCGCCTATCTGGCGCTGATCGCCTTCGGCTGCTGGCTGTTCAACTACTACGGCGTCAATATCTTCGTCACCGGCAAGCACTCGTACGCGGGCGTCTGACGCACGGACGCGGCGACGCGCACACGGAGACATACACGCGCACAGGGACGCGCCCGCGCACAGAGACCCGGCCGCACAGAGACCCGGACACAGGGACGCCCCCTGCGGAACCAGTCGTTCCGCAGGGGGCGTCCGCTGTTCGCCCGTGTCACTTCGGCGGCGTGTCGTCCGCGCCGCCGCCCTGCTCGCGGCGCTTGATCTCCTCCTCGCGGCGGCGCAGATCCGCCTCCCAGTCCTTGAGCAGGGCCTCGTCCTGGGCGTTCTCCTCCTTCAGGGAGGCCAGGAACGCCGGGTTGTCGTCGGGAGCCGTCCACTTGCCGGTGTGGTTACGGTGCCACTCGGCCGGCGTCGAGCCGTCGGCCGGTCCGCGCCGGACCTTGCCCACCACCAGCCACGCGATCGGACCGACCAGCACCTCGCCGAAGAGCAGGATGATGATGACCCAGACCACCTTGGGCAGGCCCTTGACCTCTTCCTCGGGGGTGTTCAGACAGTCGATGAAGGCATAGATCCACAGTGCCAGGACCAGCAGGAACGGCAGATACCTGAGCATGTTGGACGGTCCCCCCGGGAACGGTTGGAGGCCGTGTGACGGCCCCGGTGACCGGCCCAGGGTACCGGGTGGCCGATACTGGGACGCATGGCTTATGACGATCTTCGCTCGCTGCTCCGGGCGCTGGAGCGCGAGGGCGACCTCAAGCGCATCAAGGCCGAAGTCGACCCGTATCTGGAGGTCGGGGAGATTGTCGACCGGGTGAACAAGTCCGGTGGGCCGGCGCTGCTCTTCGAGAACGTCCGGGGCTCCTCGATGCCGCTGGCCATGAACGTGTACGGCACGGACCGCCGGCTGCTCAAGGCGCTGGGCCTCGGCTCGTACGGCGAGATCGGCGAGAAGATCGGCGGGCTGCTCAAACCGGAGCTGCCGCAGGGCTTCGTGGGGGTGCGCGAGGCCTTCGGGAAGCTCGGCGCCATGACCCATCTGCCGCCGAAGAAGATCAAGGACGCGCCCGTCCAGGAAGTGGTCCTCACCGGTGACGACGTGGATCTCGGCCAACTGCCCGCGCTCTTCACCTGGCCGGGAGACGGCGGATCCTTCTTCAACCTCGGTCTGACGCACACCAAGCACCCGGAGACCGGTGTCCGCAATCTCGGGCTCTACCGGCTCCAGCGCCATGACCGGCGCACCATCGGGATGCACTGGCAGATCCACAAGGACAGCCGCAACCACTACCAGGTGGCCGCCAAACGCGGTGAACGGCTGCCCGTCGCCATCGCGTTCGGCTGTCCCCCGGCCGTGACCTACGCCTCCACCGCGCCGTTGCCCGGTGACATCGACGAGTACCTCTTCGCGGGCTTCGTGCAGGGCCGGCGGATCGAGATGGTCGACTGCAGGACCGTGCCGCTCCAGGTCCCGGCCAACGCCGAAGTCGTCATCGAGGGCTGGCTGGAGCCGGGAAAGACCCTTCCCGAGGGCCCTTTCGGGGACCACACCGGCTTCTACACCCCGCAGGAGCCCTTCCCGGCGCTCACCATCGACTGTGTGACGATGCGCAGACGCCCGCTGCTCCAGTCGATCGTCGTGGGCCGTCCGCCCACCGAGGACGGGCCGCTGGGACGTGCGACGGAACGGTTCTTCCTGCCGTTGCTGAAGATCATCGTGCCGGACATCGTGGACTACCACCTGCCCGAGTCGGGCGGTTTCCACAACTGCGCGATCGTCTCGATCGACAAGAAGTACCCCAAGCACGCGCAGAAGGTGATGCACGCGATCTGGGGCGCGCACATGATGTCGCTGACCAAGCTGATCGTGGTGGTCGACGCGGACTGCGATGTCCACGATCTGCACGAGGTGTCCTGGCGCGCGCTGGGCAACACCGACTACGCGCGTGACCTCACCGTCGTCGAGGGCCCGGTCGATCATCTCGACCACTCCTCCTACCAGCAGTTCTGGGGCGGCAAGGCGGGGATCGACGCGACGAGGAAACTCCCCGAGGAGGGGTACACGCGGGACGGCGGCTGGCCGGAGATGGTCGAGTCCGACCCGGAGACGGCGGCGAAGGTCGACCGCCGGTGGAGGGAGTACGGCCTGTGAGCGCAGCGGAGATCCTCGGGCCAGGACCGGCACAGCCCGGCAGCAGGACCCGGGCGTTCCTGCGGCTGGTGATGATCGAGCACTCGGTCTTCGCGCTGCCGTTCGCGTACATCGCGGCGCTGACCGCGATGTTCCAGTTCGACGGGAATGTCCACTGGGGCCGGCTGCTGCTGGTCACGCTCGCGATGGTCGGCCTGCGTACCTTCGCGATGGCCTGCAACCGGATCATCGACCGTGAGATCGACGCGCGCAATCCGCGCACCGCGGGACGGGAGTTGGTGACGGGCGCGGTGTCCGTGCGCTCCGCGTGGACGGGCGCGCTGGTCGCCGTCGTGGTCTTCCTCGCGGCGGCGGCGGCGCTGAATCCGCTCTGTCTGGCCCTCGCGCCGATCGCGGTGATCCCGATGGTGGTCTATCCGTACGGGAAGAGGTTCACCAACTTCCCGCACGCCATCCTCGGACTCGCCCAGGCCATGGGCCCCGTCGGCGCGTGGATCGCGATCACCGGGGCATGGTCGTGGGACGCGGTGATCCTGGGACTGGCGGTCGGGATCTGGATCGGCGGCTTCGATCTGATCTTCGCCTGCCAGGACGTCCAGGCGGACCGCGCGCACGGCGTGATGTCCGTGCCGGCCCGCTTCGGTGTCCCCGGGGCGCTGTACGGAGCGCGGGCCTGCCATGCCGTCACGACCGTACTGCTGGTGTGGTACGCGCTGGCCACGGACGCGGGGGTGTTCTTCTGGACCGGGCTGGTGATCGTGGTGGCGGCCTTCCTCTACGAGCACACGATCGTGAAGCCGCACGATCTGTCGCGGCTCAACCGCGCCTTCTTCACGGTCAACGGCTTCATCGGGATCGCCCTGTTCGTGTGCGCGCTGCTCGATCTGCTGGTGCGCGGGCTTACGGGGTGACGGCACCACGGGCCGCCGGGCGGCGGAACATGAACGCCGCGGCGACGCCCGTCGTCAGACCGATCAGATGGCCCTGCCAGCTCACGGTCGTGTTGGCGGGCGAGACGCCGAGCAGGATCGAGCTGCCCCATATCGCGCCGATCACCAGCCCGACGAGAATGCCGGCCGGCCTGCGCTCGACGAAACCGCGCACCAGGAGATAGCCGAACAGTCCGAAGATCAGGCCCGACGCGCCCGCCGTGTTGCTGTCCGAGGGGGAGACGAGCCAGACACCGAGGCCGTCGGCCACGATGATCACGGCGCACACGGCGAGGAAGCGCCGGATGCCGCCGAGCGCGGCTATGAAGCCGAGGACCAGCAGCGGAACGGTGTTCGCCGCGACATGGGCGAAGCCGAAGTGGATGAAGGCGGCCGGGACGACGTCGGCCAGCTCGGACGGCTCGCGCGGCACGATGCCGAACCCGTCGAGCGAGTGGGCCGTGGCCACATCGACCACTTCGAGCACCCAGAGCAGGGCCACCCAGCCCGCCATCAGCTTGGCGGCCGTCCTGGCCCGGCCCGTGCGGGGCCACTCGAATCCGGTGCCGGTCATGCTGCCCCCCTCGGTCCACCCGCTCCCACCCCGGCAACGGCCGGGGCACCTTACCCGGTTCCCGGTGGAGCGTGCCGGATAGGCTCGGATCCGTGAAGCCCGGATCGTACGAACAGCACGCGGACCAGGAGGACCGGGGCGGCGGGGGACAGCCGTATCCGTCCCGGCGCCCCTGGGTCGTCGGTGTCTCCGGCGCGTCCGGTACGCCGTACGCCGCGGCCGTGCTGCGCGCGCTGCTGGCGGCCGGCGAGAGCGTGGACCTGGTGGTCTCGCGCGCGTCACGGCTGACCCTGCTCGACGAGACCGGGATCGCCTTCAGGGACGCGCACTGGCGGGACGACCTGCGGTCCTGGCTGGCCAGAGGCGCGGACGGCAAACCCGGCCGCTTCGGCCCGGAGGGCCTGGACCTGGACGGCGTACGGCACTGGGCAGCCGGGGATCTGGCGGCGGGGCCGTCGTCCGGCTCGTATCCCGTCCAGGGGATGCTGATCGTGCCCGCGTCCACGGCCTGTGTGGCCGGAGTGGCGCTCGGACTGTCGAAGGATCTGCTCCAGCGCGCGGCGAGCGTGACCCTCAAGGAGCGCCGGAAGCTGGTCGTCGCCGTACGGGAGACACCGCTGGACGGCCGGACCCTCAAGCACCTTGTGGCGCTGGACGAGGCGGGCGCCGTGGTGCTGCCCGCCTCCCCCGCGTTCTACGCGGGCGCGACGCACATCCAGGACCTGGTGGACTTCGTCGCCGGGCGCGTGCTGGACGCGGCCGGAGTGCCCCACCGGCTGTACCGCCGCTGGGAGGGAGAGCTCGGCGGGTCCCGCGGCGACTGACGGCGCGCCCGTCGGCGCGTCCGGCCTTTTGGGAGAATCGCAGAATCTCACCCCTGCATGCCTTAGATTCTAAGTGTAAGTTTGCGAGATTGCTGAACAATGGAAGGCTTCAGGCTTATGGACGCGGTGGACAGGCAGCTCATCCAGGCCCTCAGGGAGAACGGCAGGGCGTCGTACGCCGAACTGGGCCGCCTCGTCGGGCTCTCCGGGCCGAGCGTCACCGACCGCATCAACCGGCTCGAAGCGGCCGGGGTCATCACCGGCTACCGCGCCACGGTCGACTCGGCCTCACTGGGCCTCGGTGTCACCGCGCTGATCGGGATCTCCCTCTCCGACGCGGCCGACCACGAGGACGTGGCCCGCCGGATGCGCGATCTGAGCGAGATCGAGGACTGCTGGTTCATCGCGGGCGACGACTCGTACATGCTCAAGGTGCGGGCCGGCGATGTGGACGGGCTGGAGAAGACGATCCGCCGGCTGAGCGGTACGAAGGGCGTCTCCCGCACCCGTACCACCATCGTTCTCTCCACGAAGTGGGAGAACAGGGTCGGCGAACTGCCCGAGGAGTGAGCCGGGGCGGAGGGCCGCGTCGGGACCGTCCGACCGGGGGCGTAGGCTCGACTGGCCCGATTGGTAGACGTATGGGAGGCGGCCTGATGACTGCATCTGTCCAAGATGTGGGTCTCAAGCGCGAGCTGGAGGAGAAGGTCAGGGCCGGCGAGCGGCTGAGCCGTGAGGACGGCATCGCCCTGTACGAGACGGACGATCTGGCCTGGCTCGGCGGTCTCGCCCACGAGGTGCGGACGCGGAAGAACGGCGATGTCGTCCACTTCAACGTCAACCGCCATCTCAACATGACGAATGTGTGCACCGCCTCCTGCGCGTACTGCTCGTTCCAGCGCAAGCCGGGCGAGAAGGACGCGTACACGATGCGCATCGAGGAGGCCGTCCGGCTCGCACGGGCGATGGAGGGCGAGAGCCTCACCGAGCTGCACATCGTCAACGGCCTCCATCCGACGCTGCCGTGGCGCTACTACCCGCGCTCGCTCAGCGCGCTCAAGGAAGCCCTCCCGCAGGTCTCCCTCAAGGCGTTCACCGCCACCGAGATCCACCACTTCGAGACGATCTCGGGTCTGTCGGCCTCCGACATCCTCGACGAACTGATCGACGCCGGTCTCGAATCGCTGACCGGTGGAGGCGCCGAGATCTTCGACTGGGAGGTCCGGCAGCACATCGTGGACCACAGCACCCACTGGGAGGACTGGTCGCGCATCCACCGGCTCGCGCACTCGAAGGGGCTCAAGACCCCGGCCACGATGCTGTACGGGCACATCGAGGAGCCGCGCCACCGTGTCGACCATGTGCTGCGCCTGCGTGAACTCCAGGACGAGACCGGCGGCTTCCAGGTCTTCATCCCGCTGCGCTACCAGCACGACTTCGTGGACATGAAGGACGGCAAGGTCCGCAACCGCCTCCAGGCGCGCACGACCATGGCCACCGGCGCCGAGGCGCTGAAGACCTTCGCGGTCTCCCGGCTGCTCTTCGACAACGTGCCGCATGTCAAGGTCTTCTGGGTGATGCACGGCGTCCAGACCGCCCAACTGGCGCTCCAGCACGGCGCGGACGACATGGACGGCTCGGTCGTCGAGTACAAGATCACGCACGACGCGGACAACTACGGCACGCCCAACAAGCTCAGCCGCGAGGACCTGCTCGACCTCATCCGTGACGCGGGCTTCCGTCCCGTCGAGCGCAACACCCGTTACGAGATCATCCGCGAGTACCCCGGCCCGGATCCCGACCGCCGTGAGTCACCGCAGCCGATGCGGATCTGAGAGGGCGGGCGATGACTCTTGCATTCGAGCTCGATCCACCGGTGGACCGGGCCCTGCGCGACGGTGTGCTCGCACTCTGGACGGATGTGTCGAACGCCGGCGGCGCGGTCGGGTTCGTGCCGCCGGTGACGGCCGACGACATACGGCCCGAGCTGGTCAAGCATTTCGCGGCGATGGCCGACGGCCGCTGCCGGCTGCTGGTCGGGTACGACGACGAGGGCGCCGTCGCCGCGACGGTGTTCCTCACGCTCAACACCCACCGGCTGATGCGGCACTGGCTCTGGCTCTACACCGTGATGGTCCACCCCCGGCATCAGGGCAGGGGATACGGCCGCGATCTCATGGCCGAGGCGGCCGAGGCCGCCCGCGGTATGGAGGGCATCGAGGCGATCCGGCTCACCTGCCGGGGCGGCACGGGCGTCGACCGGTTCTACGCCTCCTGCGGCTACAAGGAGGTGGGCCGTGTGCCGGACGCGATCCGGGTCGGCCCCGGTGACGACCGTGAGGACATCTTCATGCTGCTCCCCCTGAATCAGTACTGAACGGGACGTGCTTGACTGTTCGGGCGGACACGGAGTCCGCCCGAACAGGAACCAGGACCCGAGGAAGAGAGAGAAGGCCCGCTGTGACCGCTGTGAAGACAAGCGCCACGATCCGGTACACCGCGATGCGCCTCGGCATCTTCGCCGGCTGTTTCGTCGTGGTGGCCGGCCTGGTCCAGGTCGGTGCGCTGCCCAAGGGGCTCGGCGACTCCAATTTCATCTGGGTGCTGCTGCTCGCCCTGGTGATCTCGGCGCCGCTCAGCCTGGTCCTGCTCCGCAAGCAGCGCGACGAGATGTCGGCGCAGCTCGTCACCAAGGTGGACGGGGCCAAGGCGAAGCTGGAGGCCAACCGGTCCCAGGAGGACGGCGCGACACAGTGAGCGCCTCCCGGCTCTCGCGGCTCTTCCCGCTCGTGTAGCCCTTCGATCCCGTGACACCCCGGCCCGGAGCCGTCCCTCCGGCGCCGGGGTGTCGCGCGTTCGGCGGGCGTTTCCGGGGTATCGGGCTCCTGGCGCGTCCGCGTGAGCCGCTCTCTCATGTACGGGCGCGCCGCACCTGTGTTCCGTGTTCCTCCGATACGTCACGGTTCCCCCGATACGTCACGTCTGGAGTGTGCTTGTGTCCGCGAACCCCGCGTCCTCCCCGACCGGCAGGCCCGCTGAACCCGGCCCCGCCTCCGCCTCCGTCCCCGATTCCGGCTCCGGTGGCTCCGACCCCGGCTCCGGTGGCTCCCGTACAGGGAGGATCCCGTTCTGGGCCCAGATCGCCGCGGGTCTGGTCCTCGGTGTCCTGCTCGGCTGGCTCGCACGCAGCCAGGACATCGGCTGGCTCACCACCACGCTCGACCGGATCGGCTCCATATTCGTCCAGCTGCTCAAGCTGGCCGTGGCCCCGCTGGTCTTCTTCGCGGTCCTGGTGTCGATCACCAATCTCCGCAAGGTCGACAACGCGGCCCGGCTGGCCTCCCGTACCCTGCTCTGGTTCATGATCACATCACTGATCGCGGTCGCCATCGGCCTGGCGATCGGTCTGATCACCGACCCGGGCGCGGGCACGGGCCTCACCCCGAAGGACGGCAGGGCGCCCGAGGGATCCGGTTCCTGGCTGGACTTCCTGACCGGCATCGTGCCGACCGACGTCATCACGCCGTTCACCGAACTGAACGTTCTCCAGATCGTCTTCATGGCCGCCGTCGCCGGTGTCGCCGCGCTCAAACTCGGCGAGCGGGCCAAGCCGGTCCTCGCGCTCAGCGCCGCCGTGCTCGAACTGCTCCAGAAGGCGCTCTGGTGGGTGATCAGGCTCGCGCCGATCGGCACGGTCGGGCTCATCGGGTTCGCCATCGCCGACTACGGCTGGGACCTGCTCGGGAAGTACGCGACGTTCACGGCGGATGTCTACATCGGCTGCGCGCTGGTGCTGTTCGGTGTCTATCCGCTGCTGCTGGTGACGGTCGCGAAGGTCAGCCCGCTCCAGTTCTTCAAGGGCGCCTGGCCCGCCATCCAGCTCGCCTTCGTCTCCCGCTCCTCGGTCGGCACCATGCCGGTCACACAGAAGGTCACCGAACGGCTCGGTGTCCCGAAGGAGTACACCTCCTTCGCCGTACCGTTCGGCGCCACGACCAAGATGGACGGCTGCGCGGCGATCTACCCGTCGCTCGCCGCGATCTTCATCGCGCAGATCTTCGACGTCCAGCTCGGAGTCCAGGACTATCTGCTGATCGCCTTCGTCTCGGTCGTCGGCTCGGCGGCCACCGCCGGGCTCACCGGCGCGACGGTCATGCTGACCCTGACCCTCTCCACGCTGGGGCTTCCGCTGGAGGGCGTGGGCCTGCTGATGGCGATCGACCCGATCCTGGACATGATGCGTACGGCGACCAATGTGGCGGGACAGGCGCTGGTGCCGGTCATCGTCGCGGCGCGGGAGAGGATTCTCGACCACGAGGCGTACAACACGGCCTCGGCCTCGCCGGTGGACGAGTACGACGGCGACGGTCACGCGACCGGGCGCGACATGCGTACCTCGGTGGCCGTCTGACCCCGGCTTCCCGGTTCCGCCACCGTTCCCGGCACCCGGGGCGCGGGCTCCGCGCACGACACGCCCGGCCACGCGACACGCCCGGCGCGGAGGGGCGGGGAAACACGCGGTGACACGGTGAGGCGGGACACCGGGCCGGAAAAAAAGGCAGGAGTCCTGCTTGCCCCACCCGAGTGGGGCAAGCAGGACTCCTTGGTACTGCGTAAGTCGTGCGCGATCGCCGACCCGGGCAACTAGGCCGGGGTGACGTTCTCCGCCTGCGGGCCCTTCGGGCCCTGAGTGACGTCGAAGTTCACGACCTGGTTCTCCTCGAGGGAGCGGAAGCCGGTCGCGTTGATCGCGGAGTAGTGGACGAAGACATCCGGGCCGCCGCCGTCCTGGGCGATGAAGCCGAAGCCCTTTTCAGCGTTGAACCACTTGACGGTTCCGGTAGCCATAAGCCCTCCTTGGGCCAAAGGGTTGCCCTGCTCCAGAACCTGCAAAGAAGTCTGAAAACTACAAAAGCCTGCGGGTCACATGCTCCGCAGGCTCTGTACTGCAAGGGAAACCAAACTGCAACTTGCGGCGAGCCTAGCACGCACTCCGCGCTCGGCGGTAGAGGGAAAGATCACTTCACCCGGACGTTTGTACAGGCGTCTGACGTGCTGACGAACGTCGGCGAACCGCGCCCCGGGGCGTTCGCGTGCGCCCCGCGGGTCTAGCCTCGCGCTGTGGACAGTCCCGTGGAAAGCACAGAGGCAAACACAGAGACAGAGACCGCGCCGGAGGCGGCGGTACCGGTTGCGGAGCCGGCGGCTTCGCGCCGGGCGACTCCCGCGACAGGGCCCGCGGGAAGCGATCACCCGCGCAGTCGGCCGCGTGTCGGCCATATCCAGTTCCTGAACTGCCTGCCGCTCTATTGGGGCCTCGCCAGGACGGGAACCCTTCTTGATCTGGAGCTGACGAAGGACACGCCGGAGAAGCTCAGCGAACGGCTCGTCCGGGGTGAGCTGGATATCGCGCCGATCACCCTTGTCGAATTCCTCCGCAACGCCGACGATCTTGTCGCATTCCCCGATCTCGCGGTCGGCTGCGACGGACCGGTGATGTCCTGCGTGATCGTTTCGCAGGTACCGCTGGAGCAGCTCGACGGCGCACGGGTGGCTCTCGGCTCCACTTCTCGTACATCCGTACGACTCGCTCAGCTTCTGCTCACCGAGCAGTACCGGGTCCGGCCCGAGTACTACACCTGTCCGCCCGATCTCGGTCTGATGATGCAGGAGGCCGAGGCCGCCGTACTGATCGGTGACGCCGCACTGCGCGCCTCGCTGCACGACGCGCCCCGGCTCGGCCTTCAGGTCCACGATCTGGGACTGATGTGGAAGAACTGGACCGGGCTGCCGTTCGTCTTCGCGGTCTGGGCGGCGCGCAAGGAGTATCTGGCGCGCGAGCCGATGGTCGTACGGAAGGTCCACGAGGCGTTCCTGGCGTCCCGGGACCTCTCCCTGGAGGAGGTCGCGAAGGTGGCCAAACAGGCGGCCCGCTGGGAGACCTTCGACGCGGAGCTGCTGGAGCGCTACTTCACCACGCTGGACTTCCGCTTCGGTCCCGAGCAGCTCGCCGGTGTGCGGGAGTTCGCGCGCAGGACGGGGCCGACGACGGGCTTCCCGGCGACCGTGAACGTAGAACTGCTCACGGTCTGAGCCGGGTCACTCCTCCTCAACCCTCTCGCCATCCCCAGCGCCTAGTCTGCTTCGTACGCGTACAGGCGCATGAAGGACGAGGGGGACAGGCATGCAGCCGCTGGAGGCAGGTGAACCGCCGACCATCGGTCCGTACCGGCTGCTCGGGCGGCTGGGGTCGGGCGGAATGGGCCGTGTCTATCTGGCGCGCTCGGCGGGCGGCCGTACGGTCGCGGTCAAGGTCGTGCATCCGCACTTCGCGACGGACGAGGAGTTCCGCGCCCGCTTCCGGCGCGAGGTCGAGGCGGCGCGGCGCGTCGGTACGGGGCCCGACGGCCCCCGCTGGTCCGCGCCCGTGCTGGACGCGGACCCGGAAGCGGCTGTTCCGTGGGTGGCCACCGCCTATGTGGCGGGCCCTTCGCTGACCCAGGCGGTCGCGGGACACGGCCGGCTGCCCGAGGACTCCGTCCGGGCACTGGGCGCGGGACTCGCGGAGGCGCTGACGGGGGTCCACGCCCTGGGACTGGTCCACCGGGACGTCAAACCCTCCAACGTCCTGCTCTCCCTCGACGGCCCCCGGCTGATCGACTTCGGTATCGCGCGTGCCACGGACGGCACCGCCTCGCTCACCTCCACCGGGGTCTCGGTCGGCTCGCCGGGCTACATGTCACCCGAGCAGATCCTCGGCAAGGGCATCTCCGGCGCGGCCGATGTCTTCTCGCTGGGCGCGGTCCTCGTGTACGCGGCGACGGGCGAGAGCCCCTTCCCCGGTGACTCCTCGGCCGCCCTGCTCTACAAGGTGGTCCACGAGGAGCCCGAGCTGAGTGCCCTGCGCGGCGATCTGCGGGACCTGGCCGCGCGCTGTCTCGCCAAGGATCCGTCCGCACGGCCGGCACCGGAGGAGGTCGCGCGCGTACTGGCTCCCGGCGGGGCCGCGGGGCTGGTGGCGGCGGGCTGGCTGCCGGGGCCGCTGGTCGAGGAGGTGAGCCGGGCGGCGGTGCGGCTGCTGGACCTGGAGGCGGCGGCGCCGGCCGGTGGTGTGCGCAGTGCCGGCGCGGAGAGCGGCGGCGCTCCGCTGGGCGTCTTCGGCCCGCCGATGGATCCGGCGGCGGACTCGTCGGCCGATCCGGCGCGGGAGGGCTCACTCCCGGGACAGCGGGCCTCCGACGGACGGCTGTCGGTCTCCCTGACCACGGACGCCGGTACGGGTACGAGGCCGGCCCCGGGCGGCGCCGGTACCGGTACCGGCGACAGTACGGACGCCGGCCGGCGCGGCCGCAGGGTGAGCTGCACGGTGGCCCTGTCGGTGGCGGGCGTACTGGCCGCCGCCCTGGTGGGCAGCGCCTTTCTCTTCGACCTCCTGCCGGGCGGAGGGAGCACCGAGACCAGCGGCGGCCCGCCGTCCCACCCCTCCTCGGGTGCCTCCACCTCGCGGCCGCCCGCCGGTTCGAGCACGGGCTCGACCCCGGCCACGGAGGACCCGTACCCGTCCTCGGATCCCGCCTCGGACGCGGCCGAGCCGGTCACCGAGGTGCCCGCGGCCTTCATCGGCACCTGGAAGGGCCCGACCACCGAGCGCGGCGGAGCCACGCACGGCGACGCCACCGCCGTGATCGGCAAGGGCGGGAAGGGCGACGACGTGGTCCGTATGACGTACACCATCTCCGTCCTCGGGGTGGACACGGAGTGCCGCAGCATCGGCAGGTTCGTCTCGGGCACCGCCGGCCGGCTCCGTGTCACGGAGCGGACCGACGAGGACTACGCCGGTACCCAGGGGCTGTGCACCGGCGCCGAGGCCGGACTGACCTTCACGCTCAAGGGCGATCGGACGGTGCTCTACGAGTCCGACGAGGCGGCGGCCGGCACTCCGACAGGCACGCTCACCAAGCGGTGAGAAAGGGCGGGGCGGTACGGCCGGGCGGAGAACGGTGGGGCGGGGTACGGCCGGGCGCGAGCCCTGTCGTACCCCTGACGTAGGCTGGACCGTCGTCTACAGCCCCCTTGGGAAGGACCCGCCCCGGTGACCGAGAAGGCCGATCTCACCTCCGCAGATGTCACTGGCGTCCTCGACCGTGCCGCCGCCGGCGGTCGTATCACCCCCGAGGAGGCGCTCGCCCTGTACCGCTCGGCGCCGCTGCACGCGCTGGGCGCCGCGGCCGACGCCGTGCGCCGCCGCCGGTACGCCGGGACGGAGCACATCGCGACGTACATCATCGAGCGGAACATCAACTACACCAACGTGTGTGTGACGGCCTGCAAGTTCTGCGCCTTCTACGCCGCGCCCAAGGACACCGCCAAGGGCTGGAGCCGCGATCTCGACGACATCCTGCGCCGCTGCGCGGAGACCGTGGAGCTGGGCGGCACGCAGATCATGTTCCAGGGCGGGCACCACCCGGACTACGGCGTCGAGTACTACGAGAAGCACTTCAGCGCCATCAAGCGGGCCTTCCCGCAGCTCGTGATCCACTCCCTGGGCGCCTCCGAGGTCGAGCACATGGCCCGGATCTCCGGTGTCCCCGTCGAGGAGGCCATCCGGCGCATCCATGACGCGGGCCTCGACTCCTTCGCGGGCGCGGGCGCCGAACTCCTGCCCGCACGGCCGCGCAAGGCGATCGCGCCGCTCAAGGAGTCCGGCGAGCGGTGGCTGGAGATCATGGAGACGGCGCACGGGCTGGGTGTCGAGTCGACGTCCACGATGCTCATGGGCACGGGCGAGACCAACGCCGAGCGCATCGAGCATCTCCGGATGATCCGTGACGTGCAGGACCGTACGGGCGGCTTCCGCGCCTTCATCCCGTACACCTACCAGCCCGAGAACAACCATCTGAAGGGCCGGACGCAGGCCACCCTCTTCGAGTACCTGCGCATGATCGCGATCGCGCGGCTCTTCCTCGACAACGTCGCGCACATCCAGGGCTCCTGGCTGACCACCGGCAAGGAGGTCGGCCAGCTCTCGCTGCACTACGGAGCGGACGACCTCGGCTCGATCATGCTGGAGGAGAACGTGGTCTCCTCGGCCGGTGCCAGGCACCGCTCCAACCGGCTGGAGATCATCGATCTGATCCGCAAGGCGGGCCGCGTCCCCGCGCAGCGCGCCACGACGTACGAACACCTCGTCGTGCACGACGACCCGGCGAACGACCCGGTCGACGACCGCGTGGCCTCGCACATCTCGTCGACGGCGATCGAGGGCGGTACGGCGCACCCGGAGCTGAAGCTGCTCAGCGCCGGCTGAGCCGGCCGTGCTGGTCATCCACCGCGCCGACCTGCTGCTTCCCGGCGCGGACGGCGAACCGGTGCCCGGCGGCGCGGTCCTGGTCGAGGGACGTACGCTCGCGGCCGTCGGCCCGTACGAGGAGCTGGCCGCCGCCCGCCCGGCGGCGCGGGTCAGGCGCTGGCCGGGGGTGATCACGCCCGGTCTGCGCAATCCGTACGGTCCCGAACTGCTGGAGCGCGCCTACCATCCCGATCCGCGCGAGGCCGACGGGCTGGGCACCGGGCCGTTCGGCGGCGAGGCGCTCGCCGCGCTGGAGATGACCGGGGCCCGCTGGGGCGCGAGCGCGCGGCGCGGGGTGCAGCGG
>NZ_MAUD01000046.1:0-168 GCF_001700515.1 Streptomyces lushanensis | reverse complement strand
TCCCGGTGCCGCCGGGGACCGACCCGTACGCCGCCCTCACCGCCCACGGGGCGACCACCTGCGTGGCAACGGTCCTGGCGGGCCGTCTGGTCCACCGCGGCCGTTGAGGGCCCGACCGGCGATCGAGGGACACCACGGCGGTCCGGGCGGTCGGGCCCTCAACGGCCG
>NZ_MAUD01000458.1 GCF_001700515.1 Streptomyces lushanensis | reverse complement strand
CCGGCGTCGGCCAAGGCGTCCTCTACCGGCACTTCCCCGACCGCGAGGCCGTCGCCGCCGCCGTCCTCGAAGAGAACGTGCACCAGGTCGAGCGGGCCGCCGAGCACCCCCGGGCCGACCTCGCCCGCGTCCTGGGTGTCGTCACCTGGCACCTCACCGAGTCCGTCGCCTTCAGCCGTCGGCGTCCTTGAACAGCACGCTCCCGCGAACAACCGTGACCGGCCGGCCACTTCATCGGCCTCGGCCGCGTCGAGGACGCTCTGTACCAGCCGCTGGTCGTCCCGTACACCCGGCGGCCGGTGCCGGGGTCCCGGTCGGGCAGCGGCTGCGGGACCGGGCCGAGCGCGGTGGGGTCGGTGGGATCGGCGCCCGGCCGCCGCCATGCGGCTGGGCCGCTCCGGTCGGCAGATGGCCTGTCGGCAGCGGAGCGCAGGCGCCCCTCAGGCTGGTCCGCACTGCCCGCACATCCCCGTACTGTCACAGAGGTCCCGTGACAGCGAAGATTGATCCGCTGCCACCGAGGTTTGACCGCAAGCGAGGGTTGATGAGCCGCCGTACATTTCAAGGCGCACTGGTCGTGGGCTTGATCGGTGTCTTGATCAACATCGTGGACGCGATCGGGTCGGGGCACCTGGAGCCGCACGATGGCTTCGCCGNNGTGCGGCTGGTGAACTGCTCAAGGAGCGGCGCCCCAGGGCCGCGAAGGCGTTGTATGCCGTGGCGTCGGTGCTGCTGGTAGTCGCCGGATCCGTCGCGGGTGCCCGGGCATGGGCCTCACTCTTCAGGGGCACGGCCTATGACTGGCTCGATCTGGGACTCGGGATTCTGGTCGTGCTTTACGTTGCCGTCGGCGCGGGTCAGCTGCTCGCGCGCCTGTCCCGCAGAGCATCGAGGTCTCGCACGAATGCCGGCACGCTCAGCGAGTAGCGCCGGCATCGGTCAGCCTCCGAAGGCGGTGGGGGTGGCACCTCACGCAGGAAAACACCCGTCGGCGCGGCCAGTTCGCGGGCGTCGAGCGCTTGAGGACGAAGCTGGAACGCCGTTCCTCCTGTGGCAGTGAGTGGATCAGCTGGAGAAGTTCACGGCGTCCCGTCGGCGGCGTCACCGGACCGGATCATCTGTGACGGAACGAGCGTCCTCGGTTCGATCAGCCTCGCAGCCGCCACCGGCGCATCGGGCGGCGCGGTCTCATGCCCTCTCGGCGAGAGCGCGGAACAGGAGGCCGCCGGCTCCTCTCGCTCCCCCTCCCCGTACCGTTCCCGTGGCCAATGGCCGTCCGGCGACAGCACAGGGGCCTGACGCTCTGCCTGCGCCTTGATCTCCCCATGGGCCTCGTGGG
>NZ_MAUD01000457.1 GCF_001700515.1 Streptomyces lushanensis | reverse complement strand
CGGACAGTGCGGCCGGGCCCTCCGGCCGGGCCCTCCGGCAGGGCAGTGCGGCCGGCCCCGGTCCGGCCGGCCCCGGTCCGGCCGGCCCCGGTCCGGCCGGACAGGGCCTACGAGGCCTTGAAGCCGCGCAGCCGCAGCGAGTTGCCCACCACGAAGACCGACGAGAAGGCCATGGCGGCCCCGGCGATCATCGGGTTGAGCAGTCCGGCCGCGGCGAGCGGGATGGCGGCCACGTTGTAGGCGAAGGCCCAGAAGAGATTGACGCGGATGGTGGTCAGGGTGCGGCGCGCCAGCCGGATCGCGTCGGCGGCCGTGCGCAGGTCGCCGCGGACGAGAGTGAGGTCGCCGGCCTCGATCGCGGCGTCGCTGCCGGTGCCCATGGCGAGGCCGAGATCGGCCTGGGCGAGAGCCGCGGCGTCGTTGACGCCGTCGCCGACCATGGCGACGGAACGGCCCTCGGCCTGGAGCCTCTTGATGACGTCGACCTTGTCCTCGGGCATGACCTCGGCGATGACCCGGTCCTGGTCGATGCCGACCTCGGCGGCGACGGAGGCGGCGACGGCCCTGTTGTCGCCGGTGAGCAGGATCGGGAGCAGACCGAGGGCGCGGAGGCGGCGTACGGCTTCGGCGCTGGTCTCCTTGACGGCGTCGGCGACTTCGAGGACGGCCCGTGCCTCACCGTTCCACGCCACCACGACTGCGGTGCGGCCCGCCGCCTCCGCGTCGGTCCTCCTGCGCTCCAGGTCTGCCGGGAGACGGATCTCCCCCCGGTCGGCGAGGAGCTGGGCGCGGCCGACGAGGACCGCGTGGCCGTCGACGACGCCCTGGACGCCGAGACCGGGGACATCGGTGAAGCCCTCCGGGACGGGGAGGCTGCCGGTGCGTTCGACGGCGCCCGCCGCGACGGCCCGCGCGACGGGATGCTCGGAGGCGTGCTCCAGAGCGCCCGCGAGACGCAGGACCTCGGTCTCGTCCGTGGTCGCGACCGTGTGCGTGGCGAGCAGCGTCATCCTCCCCGTGGTGACCGTGCCGGTCTTGTCGAGGACGATCGTGTCGGCGCGGCGGGTCGATTCGAGGACCTCCGGGCCCTTGATCAGGATGCCGAGCTGGGCGCCGCGTCCGGTGCCGACCAGCAGGGCGGTCGGCGTGGCCAGGCCCAGGGCGCAGGGGCAGGCGATGATCAGTACGGCGACGGCGGCGGTGAAGGCGGCCGTCAGCCCCGAGCCGCTGCCGAGCCAGAAGGCGAGCGTGGCCAGCGCGAGACCGATGACGACGGGGACGAAGACGGCGGAGATACGGTCGGCGAGCCGCTGCGCGGCGGCCTTGCCGTTCTGCGCGTCCTCGACCATCCGGGCCATCCGGGCGAGCTGGGTGTCCGCGCCGACACGGGTCGCCTCGACGACGAGCCGGCCGCCCGCGTTGAGCGTGGCGCCGGTCACCGTGTCGCCGGCCGACACCTCGACGGGCACGGACTCGCCCGTGAGCATCGACACGTCGACGGCGGAGGAGCCCTCCACGACGGTGCCGTCGGTCGCGATCTTCTCGCCCGGCCGTACGAGGAACCGGTCGCCGACCCGGAGCCGGGCGGTGGGCACGGTGGTCTCCCGGCCGTCCCGCAGGACGGTGACCTCCTTGGCCCCCAGCTCCAGCAGCGCCCGCAGGGCCGCTCCGGCCTTCCGCTTGGCGCGCGCCTCGAAGTAGCGCCCGGCGAGGATGAAGGCGGTCACCCCGGCCGCGGCTTCGAGGTAGATGTTGCCGGTGCCGTCGGTGCGGCTGACGGTCAGCTCGAAGGGGTGCGTCATCCCGGGCATGCCCGCCATGCCGAAGAAGAGTGCCCACAGCGACCACAGGAACGCCGCCGACGTGCCGACCGAGATGAGCGTGTCCATGGTGGCGGCGCCGTGGCGGGCGTTGGTGAAGGCGGCGCGGTGGAAGGGCCAGCCGGCGTAGGTGACGACGGGAGCGGCGAGGGTGAGGGAGAGCCACTGCCAGTGGTCGAACTGGAGGGCCGGGATCATGGCCATCGCGACGACCGGTACGGAGAGGACGACGGCGGTGATCAGCCGCTCGCGCAGGGTGCGCAGCTCGGCGTCCTTGGCGGCGTCCTCGGCGCTCCGCGGGCCTGTGGCGGCGGCCGGGCCGGTGGAGCCCGTGCCGCCGGGCCCGCGTTCCGCGTCCTCCGTATCCGCGGGTTCCGTGCCCGTGCTTCCCGGGCTTTCCGGTACCACGGGCGCGGGTTCCCGCGCCGTGTACCCGGTGGCCTCGACGGTGGCGATCAGGTCCTGGACGGCGACGTCCGCGCCGCGGTAGGAGACCTTGGCCTTCTCGGTGGCGTAGTTGACGGTGGCCTCGACGCCCTCCATGCGGTTGAGCTTCTTCTCGATACGGGCGGCACAGGAGGCGCAGGTCATACCGCCGATGGTGAGCTCGACTTCGGCGGTTGCGCCGGTGGTTCCGGCGAGGCTCATGGCTGACGGCTCCTTGGTGGTCGACCGATAGGACACATCGTACCCCCTAGGGGTATCTCCGCTTTCAGGTATACCTCCCACCCGTAGGGAGTTCAAGATACCCGGAGGGGGTATTTGGTGATCGTTCCCTGGCGTCCGGCCGTGTTGCGGCAGTGATTCACGGTACGGGTGCGCTGGTGCGCCGGGGTTCCGCTCCCCTTAGGCTGGACATTGGACTAGACCTATAGCCCCGACATCCTCCCCGATGAATGAGGTCTCATGAGCAAGCGTGCAGTCCTGGAGGTGATCGCCCTCGATGCGGAGGACGCGGTCGCGGCCCGGAGCGGAGGTGCGGACCGCCTCGAACTCGTCACCGACATGGCGGCGGACGGGCTGACCCCGCCCCGCGAGACCTTCGCGGAGATCCGTGCCGCGGTCGACATCCCGCTCCGGGTGATGCTGCGGCTGGCCGACGGCTTCACGGTGGGCGAACCGGGCGGGCCGGGCGATGTGGACGCCCTGGTCGCGGCGGCGCGCGGACTGCGGGCGGAGGGAGCGGAGGAGTTCGTCTTCGGCTTCCTGGACGCGGACGGGACGCCGGACCTGGTGACGGTGGAGCGGCTGCTCGCGGAGCTGGAGGGCTGCCGCTGGACCTTCCACCGGGCGATCGACCGCGCGGCGGACCGGGACGCGCTGCGCAAGCAGCTCGCGGACCTGCCGGGCCTGGACACCTATCTCACCGCCGGTTCCGCCACGGGCGTGGACCAGGGCCTGCCCACCCTCCTCGCCGAGGCGGGCGCCGCCGGCCGCGGTGAACCGGGTTACGGCCCCCGCATGCTGGTCGGCGGCGCCCGCCTCGGCGA
>NZ_MAUD01000456.1 GCF_001700515.1 Streptomyces lushanensis | reverse complement strand
ACCGACGCCGCCGAGCACATCATCGGTCGGGGCAGAGCCGCCGGCGGCTCTGCCCCGACCGATGATGTGCTCGGCGGCGTCGGTACGGCAGAGGTCGACCATGAGGGTGACGGACTCCGCCAGGGAACGGCTCAGTTCGCCGACCACATCGCTCAGCGGCACCGTCGCGCCCTGCGAGAGTGTCAGCAGCAGATCGAGCCCGCCGTCGCCCATATGGGCCACACCGTGCGCGGCGATGTAGACGAGCAGCATGTTGTCGCTCTCGTCCACGACGGTTCTGAGGTTGTTCCGTACGTCGTCCCACGAGCGCGGTTCCTGGAGCAGATGCGTGCTCGACCGCGAGAAGCCGGTACCGCTGCGCAGCAGGGCGTTGTAGAACGCACCGGCGTCCTCCGCCGGGCGCAGTGTCCTGGCGCCGCGCTCGGACGGGGCGCCGGCGGACGCGGCTCCGTACAGGTGGCCGGACGCGGGTCCCGAGGCGGGCGCGGGCGGGGGCGCCGCGAGGCCGAGAGCGAGGGCGTGCCGCTGTGTGCTCTCCCTGCGCAGCGATACGGCGGCCAGCCGCGCGGGCAGATATGTGGACTCCTTCTCGTTCACGGCCCTGTTCAGCACGAGGGACGACCGGTAGCCGGCCGCGTTGCGCAGAAAGGCGGCGTGATATCCGCTGCTGCGCAGCATCGAGGCCAACTGGCGGTGCAGGGAGTCCAGATGGAGCGTGCGCTCCCTGGAGTTCACGCCCGTGCGCAGCAGGGTGACCAGATGGCTGGTGAAGACGGAGGTCGAGTACGTGTTGACCGCGTAGCCCAGCGCGCTCGTCCCGACGGCGGAAAGGACGGCGATGCCCTCGCGGGCGAGCCGGTCCAGGGCGCGTCTGATGCCACGGGGACGCACCTGGCCGGGCCCGGGTCCCGAGGAGAAGCAGACGTCGAGGATGAGCAGACGATCGGCCCGGCCACCGTCGGCGCGCCCGGCGGACGACGGCGGCCGGGCCTCCGACGACGGTGACGATGAGGACGATGACGATGACGATGAGGACGATGACGACGTCATACGGTCGGCGACGTCGAGAGCCGAAACCCAGGTGCCGAGGTCGGTACCGTCGGAGTTCCGGTCGGCGAGATACAACTCACCGTCGGTCAGAGCCCCGTGACCGGTCCAGTAGACGATGAGCGGACCGTCCTCGGCCGCCGCCTCGGCGACCCGGTCGAGGACCTCGTCACCGTTGTCCGAGAAGACCACATCGCAGTTCTCGGGATCGATCGCACCGATCACCGGGTCCGCGAGGACGTCCCGCACCTCGGCGACGTTTCTTCGTATCCCCGGCGGAAGGGATAAGGCGGGGTCGTTGTACGACGCCCCCTCGACCAGAACCGCCCGCGCCGACCCTGCTGCCACGTCGCCCCCCAGAACTCCGTCGCGGCAGGATAACGCTCGCCGAAGGCCGACGTGGTCATAATCGGCTGATTGCGCGGTGTGAGGCGGCGTTTCAGACACGGCCCGCTCGGGCGGCCGGCGGACGCCCGGCTGAGCGGCTTGCCGGAGAAGCACGTGGACACATCGATATCGATATCGACTCATCGGTAGCCTGCGTCATCATGATGCGCGCATGGATCTCGCCGGTGCTGCTCGTCCTCTGCGGCTCAGCCGCCGCGACCGGGCTGATGGTCAGGGGGAACATCGCCACGGCCGCGGCACTTCTGCTGGTCTTCGTGCTGCTCGCAGGCGTGAATTCGCCTCTGATCTTCCCGAGGTCGATCGGCGCGCTGGAGGCGCGACGCCTCAGCGCGGTCGACGGCCGGCCCGTCGTCTTCTGGCGGCCGGGCTGCAAGTACTGCGTGCGGATGCGCGTCCGGCTGGGCCGCAGTGCCCGCCAGGCGCACTGGGTGGACATCTGGCGCGACCCGGCCGGCGCGGCGGCGGTGCGGGCGGCCAACGACGGCGACGAGACCGTACCGACGGTCGTCGTGGCGGGCCGGCCGCACGTCAATCCCGATCCCGAATGGGTGCGTGCGCAGCTGTCCCGTTCCCGGTGATCAGGAGCACGGCGCAGACGGGGATCCAAGGACGAGCCGCACCGGGGCCGACCGCGAAGTGCCCGCCGCCGCCGGGGACTCGGCATCATCGCCCCTGACCACCGTCAGCACCAGTTCGAACCGGAGTGATCCGCGGTGATCCCCACGCTCGCCATGCCGTTGTCCGGGCCGTACACGCTGAGAAAGGCGGTTGTGCCGCCGATCCGCTTGGAGAAGCAGTCGGGCGGCGAGCCGTCGGTCCCCGTGGGCAGGGGCTGCCAGCCGTTCGCCCGCGCGGTCTCCCGGTAGTGGACGAGAACGCTCCGGCGGGAGGCGTCGTAGGGGAATTCGGTGCCGACCGAGACGAACAGATCGTCGTCGTCGCACTCCTCGTACCTCTCCCCCTCCCCGGCGCCCGCGGGCAGCGTGTCCAGCACCGGATCCCTCGCGATCGCCTCCGAGAGCCGGTCCTCCGCCTCCCCGCACCCGTAGGAGAAGAGGAAGTACCTGACCGGTTCTCCGACGAATATCGCCATGAGCAGGGCTGTTAATCCGGCCAGGAGGAAGCTCGTCCGCTGTGTCCGCATACGGCGGGACGCTAGCGCACGGGGAGCCCCGGCCGTCGCCGCGCATCCCAGGGCGCCACCGGTGCGGTCAGCCGACGCAGAGCACCAGGAGGCAGATCCGGTCCGGCGGTTGCGTGGTGGAGGCGGGGGGCGGGGTGTCCGCGGTGGAGTTGTCCGGTGGCGAGGACGGCGCCGGGGACGGAGGTGTGGTCGTTCCTTGCGGCGCGGGGTCCGTGCTCGGGGTGGTGGCGGGAGCCTCGGGCGTGGTGGTGCGCGGCTGGGGGTACGCCGGTGCGGTGGAAGCGGCGGCGGTGGTTCGGCTCGGGTTCCTGGTCGTGGTGGCGGCCACCAGGGTGGTGGTCCTCCGTGGCGGGCCGGTGATCGCGGACGGCTGGGAGCCGGTGCCGTTGCCCGTGCTGGTGCCGGAGTCCCGCGGATCGCGGGTGCGTGGCCGTACGGACGACGAGTCGGTGTCGGTGGCGTCGGGCAGGGTGGTGGCCGTGGCCTTCGGCTCCGGCGTCGAGGATGCCTGCGCGTCGTGGCCGGTGGACGGCCGGGACGGCAGTACGGCGAGCGTCAGACCGCCTCCGACGAGCGCGACGGTCGACGCGACCGCGGCCCGGCGCCGCTGCTTCTTCCAGCGCGCCAGTTGGCGGCGCCGGGCGGCCCGGCCCTCGGTCGCGGGGTCGGTGTGTCCGGAACCGGAGCCGCTCGACGGCACGGCGTACGGCGTGACGAGGGCGGTCGGCTCCGCGTCGGGGTGAGACGTCTCGAAGGAGTCCGCCGGGACCGGGACCGGCGCGGGGACCGAGGCCGCGGACTCCTGCGTGGGCCATGCCTCCGTCGTCGGCACGGTCGCCGGCGCCGGCGACAACGCCGAGGTGTGGTGGTGGAGTCGGTGGCCAGGAGGCGCGATGTCCGGGGCGTACGCGCCGCACCCGGGGCACACCAGTGCCCCGTTGAGGGTCCGACGGCACGAGGAGCAGTAGTCCATCCGCGATCTTTCTGTGCTGACTGCGCCACCAGGAACTCCGGCGACCTGTTCAAGTTCGCACTCACGATCGAGCGGGCAACAACGTAACGGCACGCGTGGAAGGTCGTGCGTCGACTCTGTGTTGCTCTCGCGAAGATTCTTCGCCGGACGTGTTCGGGCGGGGCGCCCGGACGTGGTCGGGCGGGGCGGTCGCGTGGAGTTGTCGGAATCCCGCCGGAATCGTGAGAATTACGGGGATCGCGAGGTGAGGGATGGCAGTCACCGAGGAGTACCTCCGGCTGTGCGCGCGGATCGACGGGGCGCTGGGCGGCGCCCAGGAGCCGGGGCCGGCGGGGGCGTTGGGGTTGGCGACGGAGGCGGTGGAGTGGTGCCGTGAGCGGTTGCCCGCTGGGCATCCTGAGCTGGCGAAGGCGCTGATCAGACAGGCCGAGGCGGCGTTTCACGCCGGGACCGTGGTTGACGCGGAGGGGCGGGCCACCTGGTGGTTCGCCGTCTGTATGGAAGAGGCGCTGGAGGTCCGGCGGTCGGTCTTCGGCGCGGTGAGCGAACCGGTGTCGGCCGCGTGGGGGATCCTGGCCTCGTACCACGTGCGCAAGGGGGAATGGGCCGCCGCCGCGGCGCCCCTGCGGGAGCAGATCAGGGTCCTGGAGGCACTGCGCGGGCCCGGACACCGTGATGTGGCCGTGGTCGTACGGCAACTCGCCGACATGCACCGGCAGTTGGGTGAGCATGACGAGGCCGCGACCCACTACCGGCGCTGCCTCGCGATCTGGGAGCACCACCCGCTGCACCAGGACGCGGTGCTCTCCTGGTTCGGCTGGGGACTGCTGTGCGAAATCAGGGGCGATCTCGTTGAGGCGCGGGAGGCGTTCGGGCGCACGGCGGCGATCGTACGGGCCCACCGTGGCGAGGCCGATCTCGGGCTGGCCCTCCCCTTTGTCCAGATGGGCCGTATCGCGATGCGGCAGGGCGAACTGGACGACGGTGTACGGCTGTACCGCGACGCGTTGTCCGTCCAGCGGGTGTTCCTCGGCGAGGAACACCCGCAAATAGGCTCCACCTGGGCGGAGTTGAGTCTCGCGACGGCGGTCGGCAGACCGGCCGAGGCCCTCGACGCGTCCCGTGGCGCCCTGCGCGCGGACGGCCGCTGGCTGGCGTCGGACGCGGCGGCTCGCCTGGACGCGAACGGTGTCCGTGAGCGGCTGTCCACCCTGCTCGGCCACGCCGACCACCATCTCGCCCTGGTGCTCGGCCCGGCGCTCGACGGCCGGCCCGGTGCCGGGCCGCTCGAAGAGGCGGCGGCGGTCGCCGCCTGGCGCCGGCGGCTGCCGGGTCTGCTCCTGGACCACCACTGGCCGGACGGTTCGCCCGAGCACGACGAACTCGTCGGGCACCGGCGTCTGATCCTGGCGCGGCAGGCGACACAGCGGCAGCACGGGGCGACGGTCACGAACGCCGACCAGGGGCAGACGCACAAGCCCGGGGAGGCGTGGATCGGGAACGGGATGCTGATGAGGGAGCTCCGGCAGGAGCTCGCCCGTACCGAAGCGGCCTTACGGAACCGCAGGGTGCCGGAGAGCCGGGCGTACGCGTTGCCGGAGCCGGAGCCGGAGCCGGAGCCGGAGCCGGAGCCGGAGCGGGGCGCGTCGCCGCCTCCGCCGTCGCCGTCCCTGGAGCCGGACGCGTCGTCGCCGTCGCCGTCGCCGTCGCCGTCGCCGTCCCCGGAGCCGGAGCCGGGCGCGTCGCTGTCGTCGTCGCCGGAGCCGGGTGTGCCACGGCCCCGGCAGCCGGATGCCCCGGGGAGTACGGTGCCGTCCTTCCCGCAGCCGGACGCCCTCCGCCGTAACCTCTCCCCGCGCGAGTGCTTCGTGGAGGTCCTGCGACTCGGCGGTGCCCAGGGGCGGTATGCCGCGCTCGTCGTGGAGCCCTCCGGCCGGCGGATCGCCGCCGTCGGTCTCGGTCCGGCCCCGGCCGTCGAGGCGGCGGCGCTGGAGGCGCGGATCGCGCTGGAGGGCATCGGCCGCGCGACCGCCTTCCGGGACGCCCGTCCACCGGGAGGTCCGCCGGGAGGGAGCCCGGACGCCGTCCGCGCGCTGTCCCGGCTCGTGATGGATCCTCTCCGGCCGTATCTCGACGGCGGGCGGCATGTCTTCATGGTGCTCGACGGACCGCTGCTGCACATCCCGCTCGGCGCGCTTCCCGCCGATCCGGGGCCGGGGCCGGGGCAAGGATCGGTGCCGGGTCCCGGGCGAGGTCAGGACCCATGGCTCGCCAGGCTCTCGATCAGCTATCTGACCGGGATGGACGACCTCGCCCGGGGCCCGCACCCCGCCGACGGACAGCGTCCCGGGACCGGGCCCGATGTGGTGGTCGCGGCACCGGACTTCGACCTCGTGGCCGGCGAGTCACGCGGCAGCGGCGAGCTGTTCGGCGAGCTCGCCGGGACCGCCGCCGAAGGCCGGAGCATCGCCGAGCGGCTTCCGGGCGCCGTGCTGCTCACCGGTGACCGGGCCCTGAAGGCACGGATGCGCGAGATCCGCTCCCCCCGGATCCTGCACATGGCGACGCACGGCTACGCGTTCGTCGACCGGTACGAACCCACGGTGGACGCGCTGGCCGAGGCGGTCCGGCAACGCGGACATCCGTTCCACGCGTCGAGGTTCGACCGGCTGCGGAGCGATCCGGACATGGCGAGCGGCATGGCTCTGGCCGGGGCCAACACCTGGCTGCGCCACGACGATCCGGGCGTCGAGGCGGAGACCGGTCTGCTCACGGCGGCCGACGTCGCCGGTCTCGACCTCACCGGTACCGACCTCGTCGTCCTCTCCGCCTGCGACACCGGCGTCGGCGCGGTCGGGGCCACCGGAGGCCACGCCAGCCTGCGCGCGGCCTTCCTCCGGGCCGGTGCCCGTACCGTCGTCGCGAGCCTGTGGAAGGTGCCCGACGACGAGACCCGGAGGCTGATGCTCCGCTTCTATGCGTATCTCCTGGCCGGGCGCGGCAAGGCGAAGGCGCTGCACCTCGCCCAACTGGACGCCTACCGGGCCGGGGCCGCGCCCCTGTCATGGGGTGCCTTCGTCTGCTACGGCGATCCGGGGCCGCTCCGGCCCGCCGGGCCCGGCTGACCGGCGGCCTCCGTGACCTCCGTGCCCCCCGTGACCTCCGTACCCCCAGTGACCTCCGTGACCTCCACCGCGAAGGAGACATCCCGCGTTCTCAGCACGCCCCGGGCCGGATGGCGTCCGGCGGGCGCCCGCGCCGTACCCGCTCCGAAGCGTTCGTGCGGCAGCAGCGAGGTGCGGTACGCCCCGGCGCTCGTCCCCCGCCCGGCGCCGATCACCCGTGCCGCGGTGCGTACCAGCTCGGCGACCGCCTCCACCGGGCCCATGACGGCGCCCGGTGCCGGTACCGGGGCCGGTACGGATTCCGCGAGGAGCTCCCGGAGGCCGGGGCCGTTGCCGTCGTCCTCGGTCACCCATACGGCGAGGTCCAGGAAGCCGCCGACCGGGCCCTCGTGGACCAGCAGGTCGGTACGGGGAGAACCGGCACGGTGCTCCGGCCGGCCGAACCGCGCGGTGGCCGCTCCGTACCGCACACCGCCGTCACCGGTGGCGGCCGTGACCACCAGGGCGTCCACGCGCACCCGACCCGGGAAGAACGGGCTGTCGCCGGGTACGGCCAGCTCCCTGAGCCGGACGGCGACCCGGCCCGGTGGTGGTGCCGCGCCGGTGGCGCGCGGAACGATCAGCCGGAAGGACGGATCGGGCCGGCGATCGACCTCGAAGACCGGCTCCGGCCCGGCCACCGGCCGCGGCACCGGATGGAAGACGAAGTCGAGCCGTTCGACGCGGTGGCGGACAGCCGTGGCCTGCCGTGGCGGACGGGCGTCCCGGCGGCCGACGACGAGATCGTCGAGCAGCCGCTCCAGCGTGGTCGTCGTCGTCATCGACCGGCGTCCGGACACACCGCTCTGCTCCAGCCTGGTCAGCCCGTCGATCTTCGCGTCCGAGATGATCGTCACCAGGCTCTCCGGGCGGGCCTCACCGGACTCGAACTGCACTGGCCCGAGGGCGTTCCGGGGGGAGCCGCCCGCCCGGAGAGCCTGGTG
>NZ_MAUD01000455.1 GCF_001700515.1 Streptomyces lushanensis | reverse complement strand
CTCCGGTACCGCCACCTGGGACGCGGCGTCCAGCGGTGACAGCCCCTCGTCGCTCGACTCCCAGGTGGCGCGGCTGGTGGTGAGGCAGAGGGCCTGAAGTATCGGTACGTCGAGCGCGGCCAGGGCGCCCGCGTCCCACGCCTCGTCGTCACCGCCCGCCGAGGCCTCGGCGGGCCGGGTCCCGCCGGCGGCGAGCACGGTGGTGACGATGGCGTCGACACCGCTCAGCGCCTCCAGCAGGTCGGGCTCGGGCGCGCGCAGGGACGATACGTAGATGGGCTCGGCGCGGCCGTCGGCGGCCTCGATGGCCTCGCACAGGGTGTCCACGAAGGCGGTGTTGCCGCTCAGATGGTGGGCGCGGTAGTAGAGGACGGCGACGAGCGGCCGGTGCGCGGACGGGCTGTCCGCGCCGTCGGCGGTGTGCGCGGTGCCTGCGGTGCCTGCGGTGCCTGCGGTGCCTGCGGTGCCTGCGGTGCCTGCGGTGGCGAGGGTCTCCGTCCGGCGTTCGGCCCGGCCCCAGGTGGGTGCGGCGGCGGGCGGCTCGAAGCCGTGGCCGGTCAGCAGGACGGTGTCGGAGAGGAAGCGGGCGAGCTGCTCCAGATTGGCGGGACCGCCGTGGGCGAGATACGCGTGCGCCTCGGCGGCGATACCGATGGGGACGGTGGACGCCTCCATCAACTGGGCGTCCGGGGCCTGTTCGCCGGTGAGGACGACGACGGGCGGGCGGGCGGCAGCGGGCCGATCAGCCGTGGAACGCGCGGCGGCCGGACCGTCGCCGAGGAGAAGGTCGATCCCGTCCTGCCAGGCGCGCAGTCCGCCGAGGAGCCGTACGACGACGAGGTCGGCGCCCTCCAGCAGCGCGGGCAGCTCGTCGAGCGCGAGCCGGGCCGGGTTGGCGTACCGGTACGGGACCGGACCGCCCGCCGCACGGGCGCTGAGCAGATCGGTGTCGGACGTCGACAGGAGCAGGATCATGCGGCGTCTGCCTTCCTCGGGGTCCGCGCCCCGGGCGGTAGGGAGGACGGCGGGAGTTCCTGGCTCACCCGGCTGCCGCCGGGCTCACAGTGGCGGGACCGCGCCGGATTCTCACCGGGCTTCCTCCCCTGACGCCGTCGCTGGCGTTGACGGGCACCGGACCCGTCGTCTGCATAGTAGGACGAGATCAGTTACTCCGGCTCACATCGGCCCACTCCGTCTCACTATGAACAGCCCCACGTTTCGGGCTCTTCACTCCGGCTCACGCCGACTCACTCCGGCCCGCTCCGGGACGGATGCTCACGCACCGCTCACGCAATCCGTGGAGGATCCGGGCCCCTGACCAGCACATTCGCCATTGTCCCCTACCGCCTCTGCTGAGGGCAACGGCGGACGCAGAAGAACCCCGGCCGCGTGTGCGACCAGGGCTCTCTGGTTGTTCGGCTACGACGATCCTTCGCCGCACCGGAGGCACGGGATGGTGACGGGCCCGCTGCTGGTGGCCATCACGGTGGGTCCCGGACCCGGGCACTGGCGGCGCCGGGACCGGCGGCCCCTGATGGTGCGCCACAGCTGCTGGCTCACACGGGCCGCGGCTCGCTGCTGGTCACGCTCAGATGGGCTCATACCAGCACCATAGGGTCCATCGGGGTCAGTTCGGGCCTGACTTGCATTCCACGTCGCAGTCATTGTCCCCGCAGTTCGGCACGTGCTGGCATTCGGCGCCGGCCACGGCCGTCGGGCCGACCTGCCACAGCTCGGTGTCCACTTCGAAACCAGCCGCCGTGATGGCGGCCCGGCTGGACGCCAGAATTCCGGGGACCCGTGCGTGCCCGGGGTCCGGGGCCTGGGGGATGTGGTGGACGAAGTCCCGGCCGCCCAGCCTCGCGTTCAGCCTGGCGTACACGCGGGTGTGGAGGATGAGCGCGTGCCAGCCCTCATCGACCACGGGCGAGGGGGCCATGCGCTCACCAGGCGCACGCTCGGCGGCGGTGGCCACGAACCGCAATGCCTCCAGGACGATGCGCTTGGCGAGCGATTCGTCCATGCCGATGTTGGCGCGCAGGACGGTGGAAACGACGTCGGCGAACTCCGTTTCCGTCAGCAGCGCTCCGGCATCCCGTGTGGCGGGCGCCGGGGTAGTGATACTCATGAGTGCCTCCTGTTTCGGATGGGTGGTGCCCGCCGGGCGGCCGGAGTCCTGCCAGGGATGCGTCGGCCGCGCGGCGGGGGTCAGTGGGGGTGCGGCAACGGCGCCGGGGCGAGCACCGGCCGGACGGGCCGCGAGGGGCTGTCATCGCTCAGCAGGTCGTCCTCGGTGATCGGCGGCCCGTGCCACAGCAGCGTCACCCCGTGATCGGGGCAGTAGGCGCCGGACTCGTCCTCGATCGGAAATTCGTGCTGGCCCTTCGCACACAGCGTCATCGTGCCGGCTCCTCGGCATGGAGGTCCGCGCCGTAGCGGGTGAGGAGCCACTCACAGTCGAGCGCGCGGAGCCGGACCTGTACGTGCGCGGCCAACGTCCCTGTATCGAGGGGCTGCTCGGCCTCGGCGGAGATGCTGCTCAGGCGGGTGCTGAGGACGTACCACTCCCGGCTCCCGTGCCACATCTCATCAACCCGGGCCCGGGCAGTGGGAAGGAGTCGGGCGATGTGGACGGAGAGGTCTGCGGCGAGTTCCGCCAGTTCCTCGTGACCGCCCGCCGCGCACTCGGCCGCGCGGGCCCTGGCGATGGTGGCCTGAGTGTCTCCCCGGATTGGCGCTGTGGCATTCACTGCTACCGCTCTCCTACTACTCTGAGTCGCTCGTCAGTAACTGCGCCTACAACGGTAGGAAGCAGCCAGCGCCGTCTGAAGTGACCGCAGGTACGGGTAGCCACGCCGCGGCCGCGCCGAGTGGAGGCATCGTGCCGGCCAGACCTCCATCCGCCCTGACCGCCGGTCAGGGAACCGCACCGCGGCCCCGGGGCGGCATCGTCTCGGGCTATGTCTTCCGCGTCTTACGAGAGCAGCTCGGTCTCACCCAGGACTCCTTGGCCGAGGAGTTCCGGGTCTCGGCCGACACGATCGCCGGGTGGGAGTCAGGGCGCCGCGCGCTCACCGCTGTCCCGGTCGGGCAGATGCTCGTGTACCGACACCGCCTCATGCGCCTCGGGTCCGCCCCGGCCCTGCTCCTCTCCTTGGAGAGGGCGATGGAGGCGGACGTACTCCTGGCCAGCGCGTTGGACGAGGACGACCCGGGCGGAGACAGCCCCCTCGGTGCCTGGGTCATGCAGCGCCACTTGGTCGAGGTGCTCGCCTGGCCGCTCAACGGAGTAGCGCCCGCTCCCGTGAACGCACTCCCCACACCGCCCCGCCCGCGGCGCGGCCCAGTACCCGACGGCCCCGAGCTGCCGGCCACGGACAGGCGCCGGTTCTTCTCCCGGATGCGGCGCACGGCTGAGCAGGCGCGTGGACGGGACGAGTTCCTGCTGCGCCGCCAGGCGCTGTACCTGTCCGGCTACGACGACGAGGCAGACACAGCAGACTGGCTTGCCCACCAGCAGCGAACCGAGCGGCCGGACGACTGGCTGACCGCCTGGCTCAACTCCCGGTCGGTCGCGGCCGTGGCCGCACGGCAGGGCGACCGCGACCGCATGGAGCACTTCATCGGCAGCACCCTCACCGGTGACGACGCAGGCGAGGCCGCCAACCTGAACTACTGGGCCTACTGGATCGGAGAGGCCCCACACATTCAGCTCTCCGACGATTTCATTGGCGCACCAGTACCTGGCCCCTGGTCGGGCGACCGGCTGATGGAGCACCTGGTCCGCGGGCTCACCCCTCGCCACGGCTTCTTCGACCTCAACACTCACACGCTGTGGACGCTGCTGGCCGCCCGCCCCAATCTCCTGCGCGGAGGAACGCAGGCCGGGCGAGCCCTGCGCGACCGACTGCCCGTGCTGTTGGATGACCGGGAGCTGTCGGCGCGAGCGCGGCGGGAGCTCGACGGCATCCGATACGCGATCCGCCTGTCCGAGGCGTGAGAGGAATCGACAGTGGCTGATGACCTGTCGGCGGTGGCCCACTTCCTGTTCGAGGCCGGGACGCTCAAGCAAGCACGGCGCACGGGCTGGTGGATGGCAGGGGTCCGAGACCCGGAGAGCGTCGCCGAGCACTCATGGCGTACGTCTCTGATCGCAACGATCATCGCGAAGCTTGAGGGCGCCGACCCGGCACGCGCCGCGTTCCTCGCCGTATGGCACGACACCCAGGAGACCCGGACCGGGGACGTCAACTACCTGGGCAAGAAGTACTCCGCCGGCGCCGCGGACCCACGCGAAGTAACCGCTGACCAGACCGCGGGAATGCCCGACGCGCTGGCCTCCACCGTGCGAGACCTGGTCGCCGAGTACGAGGCGAAAGAATCTCCAGAGGCGATCTGCGCCAAGGACGCGGACAAGCTGGAGTGTCTCCTCCAGGGCATCGAATACAAGGCGCAGGGATACGGGAACGCCCAGCGTTGGATCGACAACAGCCGTGCACGGCTCGTCACCGAGACAGCGCAACGCCTGGCCGACGAACTCCTCGGCCAAGGATCGCTGGACTGGCTACGAACGGCCTTGGGAGAGAAACCGGCTTGATCCCGGACACACGAAGGCGCCCCGCCTCCCGGAGGAGAGCGGGGCGCTGTCATCGCCGCCAGGGCGTGAGGTCCAGGTCGGCCGGGGGCTTGGGTGGCGGTCCGGCCTGGGTGTCCGGCTCCACCCGCTGGGCCCACTTCAACAGGTCCATCACGAACGACGTGAGCAGCTTCCGCTGGACGCGCTCCGCCGTAAGGTCCTGCCGCAGCTCACCGGCAATGGTCGTGAAATCGCTGCGCCGGTTCGTGGCCCGGGACGACGCCGGGTCCGAGCTCATGGGCTTCCAGAAGCCCGTCGGGCTAAGTCGTCCAGCCGGGAGCCACCGGACCGGATCTCCACGACGGTGGGGCCGGCGGATCCGCCGGCCCCACCGTCGTGG
>NZ_MAUD01000454.1 GCF_001700515.1 Streptomyces lushanensis | reverse complement strand
GCCGGCCCGCGCGGGCCGGCGGTGTCGCGGAGGGCCGTCCTGGACCGGCCGGGCGCGCACCGGCCGGTCCAGGACGTGCCACGCTCAGTTCACCCGGCCGTACAGGACGCTCCGGGACCAGATCCGTTCGAGCCTCACCAGGGCACCGGTCTTGGGCGAGTGCCAGATCTTCCCGCGGCCCGCGTAGATACCGACGTGGTAGACGTAGCCACCCGAGTGGAAGAACACCAGGTCGCCCATGCGCCGGTGGGACGCCGAGACATGGCGGGTCCCGTTGTACTGCTGATGAGCGGTGCGCGGGAGATTCTTGCCGGCTTTCTTGAACGAGTAGAGCGTCAGGCCCGAGCAGTCGAAGCGATGGGGACCGGTGGCCCCCCACTGGTACGGCGAGCCTTCTTTGGAGGCGGCCACCCGGAGTGCCTTGACGGCGCGTGCGGCGGCATGGGCCTCGGGCGTGGCGCCCGGTGCCAGTATCGTCCCCCCGACCGTAGCGAGGGTGAGGACCGAAACGGCACCGGCCCGGGACAGCAGAGACGGGACATATGTCTGCGCATTCATGCGCAACCCTTCGTCAGCCGCCTGTGAAGGATGACCTGTCGGGTTCGGACAGGCGAAGATGCCCGGCCGCGTCAGCGGCTTCACCCCAAGGGCCGGCCTCGTACTCGACCTACACGAGAACGCGGCTGTCCCGTACTGCTCGGGTCCTCCACTCCTGCCGATCCACTCCTGTCGACCAGACATCCGGAACGGCGGCAGGACTCGGCGTCCGCCCGGACCGCCCCGTCGTGGATGGCGGGGGCTTGTCGTCCCAGGGATCTTGACGCGTAATCAGATGATTTCCGAGACGCAACGACGTTATGTGAAGTTCGTCACGTCTGATCCGTACGGGTGGCGAAGCGGCGTGTCGTACCCGGGGTCCGGAGCCCGATGAGGGCCGTACCTGCACGGCAGTTGAGGCCCGCTTCCCGCGTCCGGCCGCTTCGCGCAACTTGCGTCCCCCGGCGCGTCCAGAAGATCCGTCCTCGAAAGGCCGAGTCGTTCCCGTACGGACGCGTCCGTACGGGAACGGAACGGGCTCAAGTCGTGTCTTCGGGGGGCATCGTGACGCGCCCGGCGCGTCGCTCGCCGTCGAGGACCCGCAGCGCACGGGCGAGCGTCGCCGCGTGCAGCTCGGTCTCACCGCGCAGGTGCATCGCCGTCAGGGCGTCCCGCAGCGCGACCGCTTGCGCCGGGAGCGCCTGGGCCGCGCGCAGTGCGCTGTAGGTGTCCGAGCCGCGCGCCGGGTTGATCCGGCCCAGCAGATCGAGGACATGGAGGTAGCTGTCGACGAGATCCCCCTCGGCGCGGGTCAGCGCGGGCAGCGGGGGCAGTTCCGGTGGCAGCATCGGCGTGTCACCTCCTGCCTGGGGAGCCGAAGGGGTGTGTCGGGCCGAGGGACGTCCCGCGGTTCTGGACCACGTGGTCGATCAGACCGTACGCCTTCGCGTCGGCCGCGGTGAAGATCCGGTCCCGTTCGATGTCCTCGGCGATTCGCGGCTCGCCCTGGCCCGTGTGCCGTACGAGCAGCGACGCGAGCATGGCCCGCAGCCGCAGCAGCTCCTCCGCGTGGATCACCAGATCGGACGGCTGGCCCCGGACGGGCTCCTCGATGGCGGGCTGCTGGAGGACGACCCGCGCGCCGGGCAGCGCCATCCGCTTTCCCGGGGTGCCGGCCGCGAGCAGTACGGCGGCGGTCGAGGCGGCCTGCCCGAGACAGGTCGTCTCCACGTCGCAGGTGACGAGCTGCATCGTGTCGTAGATCGCGGACATGGCGCTGATCGAACCGCCGGGCGAGTTGATGTACAGGCAGATGTCCTGGTCGGGCGCGGCGTACTCGAGATGGAGGAACTGCGCGATCACATCGTTCGCCGCGGTGTCGTCGACAGGGGTGCCGAGAAAGACGATCCGCTCCGCCAGGAGCTTCGAGTACGGATCGAGGGTGCGGGTCCCGTTGGTCGTCCGCTCGGTGAACTCGGGGAGGACATAGCGGGCCGAAGGGCGGTTCATGGCGTACCTCTCCTCATGCACAGCCCTGTAAAAAATGTACAGGACGTACAGACAGTTATGATGGAACCATGGCCTACGAGATTCCGGTGACGCAAGCCCGAGCCGAGCTAGCCGATCTGATCAACCGTGTCGTGTACGGCGGTGAGCGAGTGGTCGTGACCCGGCACGGAAAGCCGCTCGTCGCCCTGGTCTCCGCCGCTGACCTGGAACGACTCGAAAGCGGGCAGGAGGCGGCCGAGGAGCGGGTGATCAGCGCTGTCTCGGCGATCCGTCCCGGGCCGTCCGCTCCGGGCGAACGGCGGCGGTTCGGCATCGCGGCCGAGCACGGCTCCGAGCACCGTCCCGAGCTCCGGTCCGAGACCCGCCCCGACTCCCGTCCCGGGCACCGCTCGGAGCACCACGGGCCCCCGCGCGAATAGGTCCGGAGCGCCGGCGGGTCCGCCGGGTCGACGGACGGGGACGTACGGACGAGGGCGTACGGAAAGGCCGCGCGCCCCCGTCCGCCGGAGCGGGGGCGCGCGGCCTCTTCCCGATCGCCGGCCGTCGGCCGGGCGGACTCAGCCGACCAGGGCCGGTTCCGCCGGGCGGCTCGCCACGGCGGCCGGGCCCGGCCGCCGCACACGGGCGGCCACCAGCACCGCCGTGAGACCGAGCACCGCCCAGAGCGAGAGCGTCAGCAGTGACGCCCCGGCCCCGGCGCCGTCGAAGAACGCGACCGAGCGGATCAGCGAGCCCCCGGCGCCCGGCGGCAGCGACTGCCCGATCAGCCCGATGGGGTCCGGCAGCATCTCGGGCGCGCTCGTCACCCCTGAGAACGAATTGCCCAGCAGCACCATCAGCAGACCCGCGAGACCGAGCCCCGCCCGTCCGAGCAGCGCGGCGAGCCCGGCGGCCCCCGCGCCCATGGCCAGAACGGTCAGCCCGATCGCCCCGGCCTGCGTCCACCAGTCACCGGTGAGCGCCTCCAGCCAACTGCCCGCCACCGCGGTGGCGGCGACTCCCACGAGTGCCGCCGCGCCGGTCAGGGTGAGGGCCGCCCGCGCGCCGCGCAGCCCCAGCAGTGTCACCACCGCGCCCGTCGCCACGCCGGCCATCGACAGCGGCAGCACGCTCGCGCCCAGCACGCTGCCCCGGGCGTCCCCGGCGGGCGTGGGCACGACATCGGTCACCGGTACCTCCGCGCCGGCCGGTGCCCGCGCGGTCACGGCCTGGGTGAGGAACTGGGCCACCACGGGGCCCGCCGCCGTCGCCGTCAGCAGCCGCGTTCCCTCCGGGGAGGCCACCACCGCGCCGTATACGATCCGGTCCTCGATCGCCCGCCGGGCGGCGGCCTCGTCCTCGTAACGGTGAACCTCGAAGGCCCCCTCGTGCTGCTGGAAGCCCTTCTTCAGCTGAGCCGTCGCCGCGGCCGGCCCGGCCACTCCGACCGGCAGATCACGGGGGGCGATGCGGGCGGCGGGCCAGGCGAAGACCCAGAGGGCCAGCGTCACGGCGAGGGGGACCAGGACCATCACCGCGATCATCCGCCGTGTTGTCGCCGTACCGGACTCGGCCGGAGCGGACATGCTGCGCCTCGATTCAGAGTTCATGTGGTGCCGAAGGATGCCGAAGATTGCCAAAAGGTGCCGAAAAGGGGCGGGTTGAAGGAGCGCGCAAAGAGAAGGATCGTTCGTTTTGCTTGCCCACTGTCTCCGTGCCGCGGGACGCTTGTCAAGAAAGAATGTTCGTTTTACGTTGGCGCCATGGCCCGTGTATCCCAGGAACACCTCGACGCCCGCCGCCGGCAGATTCTCGACGGCGCCGCGCACTGCTTCGCCCGTAACGGCTTCCACGCCACGTCGATGCAGGACGTCCTGCGCGAGGTCGATCTCTCCGCGGGCGCCGTCTACCGCTACTTCAGCGGCAAGGAGGAGCTGATCGGGGCCATCGTCACCGAGGTGCTGCACCTCATCCGGGACGCCTTCGAGGAGGCCGCCCTGCGCCGGCCGCCCGAGCTGCCCGACGCCCTGGTCGGTGAGGTGATGGGCCGGGTCCTGGGCGGTGGCGTCGTGCCGACGTGGCAGGGCCCGGCCGGCTTCGCGCGCCTGCTGATCCAGGTCTGGGCCGAGACGCTGCGCAACAAGGAGCTGGCGGCGGTGCTGCGCGACGGGTACGAGAGTGTGCGCGCGGCCTGGATCAAGGTCGTCGAGGCGTACCAGGAGGCCGGGCTCATGCGTGCGGACATCCCCGCGGCCGATGTCGCCCGGACCATGATCGCCACGTGTCAGGGATTCGCCGCCCAGGAGGCGCTGTTCGGCGACGGGTCCGGCGAGCTGCCGATCGAGGTGTTCCAGAACGGCATGCGGGCCCTGATGTCCATGGGCGCGCCGTCCGCCGTCGGACCGGCGGCCAGTTAACGCGCCGGAAAAACTTCCGCCCTACCGTGCGAACCCCGGCCCCGCTCACCCTGTTGCGGTTCAACAGAGTGTTGATGTTGGCTGGGGTTCCGCTGCGCCCGGCCGTCACCGGGCCGGAGACGATGAGGTGGAAGCGTGCAACTGACCCCGCACGAACAGGAACGCCTGCTCATCCATGTGGCCGCCGATGTGGCGGCCAGGCGCAGGGCGCGTGGGCTGCGGCTCAACCACCCGGAGGCGGTCGCCCTGATCACCTCGCACATCCTCGAAGGCGCCAGGGACGGCCGTACCGTCGCCGAGCTGATGGCATCGGGACGGAAGGTGCTCGGCCGGGCCGATGTCATGGAGGGGATCCCCGAGATGATCCATGACGTCCAGGTGGAGGCCACCTTCCCGGACGGCACCAAGCTCGTCACCGTCCATGACCCGATCGTGTGAGACAGGAGCGCCGATGATTCCCGGAGAGATCCTGTACGCCGACGAGCCCGTGGTCCTCAACGAGGGCCGCGAGGTCACCCGGCTGACCGTCCTCAATGTCGCCGACCGGCCCGTCCAGGTCGGCTCCCACTACCACTTCGCCGAGGCCAACCCCGGACTGGAGTTCGACCGCGCCGCCGCGCGGGGCAGGCGGCTGCACATCGCCGCGGGCACCGCCGTGCGCTTCGAACCCGGGATCCCCGTCGACATCGCACTCGTACCCCTCGCCGGTCGGCGTGTCGTACCGGGACTGCGGGGAGAGACCGGAGGTCCTCTCGATGACTGAGCTGTCGCGCGCCGTGTACGCGGATCTCTTCGGCCCCACCACCGGCGACCGGATCAGGCTCGCCGACACCGAGCTGTTCGTCGAGATCGAGGAGGACCGCTCCGGCGGGCCGGGGCGCGCCGGGGACGAGGCGGTGTTCGGCGGCGGGAAGGTGATCCGCGAGTCGATGGGCCAGTCGCGTACGACGCGGGCCGAGGGCGCGCCCGACACGGTGATCACCGGCGCCCTGATCATCGACCACTGGGGCATCGTCAAGGCCGACATCGGGGTACGGGACGGCCGGATCACCGGGATCGGCAAGGCGGGCAACCCCGACACCATGGACGGTGTCCACCCGGATCTGGTCATCGGTCCCGAGACCGAGGTCATCGCGGGCAACGGGAAGATCGTCACCGCCGGGGCGATCGACGCGCATGTCCACTTCATCTCCCCGACCATCGTCGACCAGGCGCTGGCGACCGGCGTCACCACTCTGGTCGGCGGCGGTACGGGACCGGCCGAGGGCACCAAGGCCACCACCGTCACGCCCGGGGCCTGGCATCTCGCCCGGATGTTCGAGGCGTTGGAGGCCTTTCCCGTCAACATCGGTCTGCTCGGCAAGGGCAACACCATGTCGCGCGAGGCGATGCGCTCCCAACTGCGCGGCGGCGCGCTCGGGTTCAAGATCCATGAGGACTGGGGCGCCACCCCGGCCGTCATCGACGCCTGTCTGGGCGTCTGTGAGGAGTCCGGCGCCCAACTCGCCATCCACACCGACACCTTGAACGAGGCGGGCTTCGTGGGGGACACCCTCGCGGCCATCGCCGGGCGCACGATCCACGCGTACCACACGGAGGGCGCGGGCGGCGGGCACGCGCCGGACATCATCACCGTCGTCAGCGAGCCGTACGTGCTGCCCAGTTCGACCAATCCGACCCGGCCGCACACCGTCAACACGATCGAGGAACACCTCGACATGCTGATGGTCTGTCACCATCTCAACCCGGCCGTGCCCGAGGACCTCGCCTTCGCCGAGTCCCGTATCCGGCCCTCCACCATCGCCGCCGAGGACATCCTGCACGACCTCGGCGCCATCTCGATCATCTCGTCCGACGCCCAGGCCATGGGGCGCGTCGGCGAGGTGATCATGCGGACCTGGCAGACCGCGCATGTGATGAAGAAGCGCCGTGGCGCGCTGCCCGGGGACGGCCGGGCCGACAACCACCGCGCGCGCCGCTATGTCGCCAAATACACCATCAATCCGGCGGTCGCCCAGGGCCTCGACCGGGAGATCGGCTCCGTCGAGACCGGCAAGCTCGCCGATCTGGTGCTCTGGGACCCGGCGTTCTTCGGTGTGAAGCCCCAACTCGTCATCAAGGGCGGGCAGATCGCGTACGCGCAGATGGGCGACGCCAACGCGTCCATCCCCACGCCCCAGCCGGTGCTGCCGCGCCCGATGTTCGGCGCGCTGGGCCGAGCGGCGGCGGCGGGCTCGTTCAACTTCGTCGCCCGGGCCGCGATCGAGGACGGACTGCCCGAACGGCTCGGCCTGGCCAAGGAGTTCGTGCCGATCGGGAACACCCGGCGGATCACCAAGGCGGACATGCGGGAGAACGACGCGCTGCCCCGGGTCGAGGTCGACGCCGACACCTTCACGGTGACCATCGACGGCGAGCCGGTGGAGCCCGCGCCCGCCGCCGAACTCCCGCTCGCCCAGCGCTACTTCCTCTTCTGATGGGCGCGCCATCGGTCCCGGCGGGCCGCGCCGCGCTGCTGGTGCTCGCCGACGGACGGTTCCCGGCCGGCGGCCATGCCCACTCGGGCGGCGCGGCCCGCCGGGACC
>NZ_MAUD01000453.1 GCF_001700515.1 Streptomyces lushanensis | reverse complement strand
CTTCGCGGGCCCGGAACGCCTGGCACGGCACCTCGCCGCGTTGTCGGAGTCGCCCGGGTACGGCCGGGCCGTCGACGACGCCGGTCCGCCGCCTTGCGATGCTCCCCCGTGGCCTGAACGGCACGGGAGGTACCCCCTCCACCAGCCGCCCCGGGCCGATCCACGAAGATCGACCGGACAGGGCCTAGCTGAACGGGTCGAGCGTGATGTACGCCTCCTGCGGATTGCCGTCGTGCACCAGCGACTCATGGGCGCCGACGTCGTCGAAGGCGAACGCGTACGCCTTGCCGTCGGCCATCTGGGCGTGGATCTTCTTGGCGTAGTGGTTGGTCACCGCGTCCTGGTAGAAGCCGGCCGCGCTCGTGTCGGGCTGGTTGGGGTTGACCAGCAGCGTGGAGCGGTTGAACCCGGCGCAGAGCGTGCGCGAGATCGGGCCGCGGACCAGGTCGTTGGGCGCGTCCAGCAGCTTGTAGCAGCCGAAGACGCTGTCCGCGTCCGGCTTCTGGAACGAGGTGACGACCGCGCCCGCCGTATTGGTGAAGTTCATGACATTGCCCGAGACCCGGCCGAAGTACCGGGTGTTGGGCTGGTCCCCGAACGGCGTCACGGTCAGCGTGGAGGTGGTGTACCGGCTCCACACCCGATTGATGTAGTCGTCCATCACCGAGGCCGGCAGAAGACCCGATCCGATCCCGTGACCGGGCGAGAGCGCGCGCAGGACGGTGCCGTCGGCGCGGGTCTGGATCAGATTGGCCCAGCCGCCCGGCTGGCTCCTGAGCGAGTCGTAGAAGCCCTTGTAGCCGCCCGCCTTGAGATGGCCGGTGGTCTTGGTGGTGCCGTTCGGGAGCCTGACGCCGACGGCGTACGGCGCCGAGACCATGTCGACCTGGGTGCTGTTGATCCACAGCCCGGCGTCGTTGAGCGTGTACTCGGTCCAGTTGAAGAGGATGTCCCGGTTGGGGTCGGCCGGGTTCTGCACGGCGGGCTGCACCAGACCGCCGGTGGTCAGCTTGAAGACGAGCTTCTGACCGTACGAGAAGTAGACGCGGCCGGAGAACTTCGGCATCCGGATCGTGAGCGACCGACCGTTGGCCGGTCCCGCGATCGACGCGTCGGGCGCCGGGGTCGGCGGATTGCCGCCGGCCGGCCAGGCGTGGAACGTGCCGTTCGCGTCGGCCCAGCCCTGCTGGCCCGTCGTGAGGTTCGTCCCGAGGTTGTAGACGTAGACCGGGTCCGTACGGCCGGAGCTGTTCGTGATCGTCAGTGGAATGGTGGCGGGGACCGCCGCCTCGGCGGCTCCGGCCGGTGACGCGGGTCCCGCGGCCGTGAATCCCGTGGCGAGGATCGCCGCGGCGGCCAGTGACGCGAACAGCTTTCTTGTGCCCAACACGCTCTGCCTCCTGCGTTGTGGGGGGTTTGAGAGCGCTCTCAGAATCGGCCCACGGATGGGGTGTGTCAATGAGCGCGGTCAACGGCCCGAGCGGACGGTCCCGGTGAAATCCACGGGAACCGGCCGGAACTGACGGCATGTCATCCCTCACGCGCCGATCCGCCGGGACCGTGCCGCCCCTTCCCGCCCGTCACTTCCGACTTCCGGGGTACGGGCCCGGCCCGCGCTCCCGTGCAGCACAATCGGATCCCGGGACGACCGGTCCGGCGGATCGGCCACGGGCGGATCAACTCACGAGGGGGCGGCATGTGCGGGGCCGGGAGAAGGCGGGCGCGACGTGGTGCGGTGGCCCTGGCCGCCGGTCTCGTACTCGTCGGAGCGACCGCGTGCAGCGGCGGCGGGCGGGCCGACGGCGACGACGGCGGCGGCAAGAGCGCGGGCAGGCCCGGCGGCTCCTCCGCGCCGGCCACGGGCGCCGCCACCGGCCCCCCGCCGCTCAGCGAGGAGCGGCTCACCGCCGCCTCCCTCACCGACGGCGAGCGGATCGGCCGGTACACGGCCTCCGAGTACGCCCTCGGAGCCCCGCTCGGCGAGGACTACACCGCCGAGCCCGCCGTCTGCCAGCCGCTGGTGAGCCTCGCCCGCGGCGCCACCGCGTTCGATCCCGCCGCCGAGGTCCACCGCAAGGCCGACATCCCGGACGAGATGCTCGGGCTCACCGTCTCCGTGCAGCTCCGTTCGTACGCAGCCCAGGACGCGGCCGGTGTCATGAAGGCGCTGCGTACGGCGGGCCGTGACTGCGCGGGCGGCTTCACCGAGGAAAGAGCGCTGGCGCGGGCGAGATATCTGAAGGCGGAACCGGCCGAGGCGCCCGAAGTGGGGGACGAGGCCGTCGCGTACCGCTTCACGATTCTCGACGTGAAGGGAAAGCTCAAACTGTACGAATATCTGACTGTCGTACGGTCCGGTTCCACCACGCTCTCCTTCCGCGCCGAGATCACCGGCACCGAGGACGTCGGAGGCGTCCCGGAGGAGATCGTCCAGGCCCAGTGGCAGAAGTTCCGCTCCATCGGAAAAGCCTGAGAAGAGCTGAAATCGCTCAGGAATCCGGCCGGCGCCCAAGTCCGTGGAGGCGGCGCACGGAAACACCCGCGGGGGCGCGCTGTCCAACCACCGCACGGATGGGGCAAGAATGGGGGCATGAGCGACAGCCCAGCCCCTCTCGCCGATCCGCACATCGCCTTCGACCCGACCGAAGGCCGCCGGGACATCGTCGTCCTCGGCTCCACCGGATCCATCGGTACCCAGGCCATCGACCTGGTCCTGCGTCATCCCGACCGCTTCCGAGTCACCGCGCTCTCCGCCGCGGGCGGGCGTCCCGCGCTCCTCGCCGAGCAGGCAGGACAGCTGCGGGTCCGTACCGTGGCGGTCGCGCGCGAGGACGCCGTGCCCGCGCTGCGGGAGGCGCTCAGGGCGCGGTACGGCACGGGCGAGCCGCTCCCCGAGATCCTCGCGGGACCCGACGCGGCCACCGAGCTGGCCGCTTCCGACTGCCACACCGTTCTCAACGGCATCACCGGCTCCATCGGGCTCGCGCCCACGCTCGCCGCCCTCACCGCCGGCCGCACGCTCGCCCTCGCCAACAAGGAGTCGCTGATCGTCGGCGGTCCGCTGGTCAAGGCCGTGGCCCAGCCCGGCCAGATCATTCCCGTCGACTCCGAGCATGCCGCGCTCTTCCAGGCGCTGGCCTCCGGCAGCCGCGCCGATGTGCGCAAGCTCGTGGTGACGGCCTCCGGCGGACCCTTCCGCGGCCGTACCCGCGCCGAGCTGGCCCATGTCACTCCCCGGGACGCCCTCGCGCATCCCACCTGGGCCATGGGCCCGGTGATCACGATCAATTCGGCGACCCTCGTCAACAAGGGCCTCGAAGTGATCGAGGCACATCTTCTGTACGACATTCCCTTCGAACGCATTGAGGTCGTCGTCCACCCTCAGTCGTATGTCCACTCGATGGTGGAATTCAGCGACGGCTCGACCCTGGCCCAGGCGACCCCGCCCGATATGCGCGGGCCGATCGCCATCGGTCTCGGCTGGCCGTGGCGGGTGCCGGACGCCGCTCCCGCCTTCGACTGGACCAACGCCTCGACCTGGGAGTTCTTCCCGCTCGACACGGAGGCCTTCCCCTCGGTGGGACTCGCCAGGCAGGTGGGGGCCCGGGGCGGCACGGCCCCGGCGGCGTTCAATGCCGCGAACGAGGAGTGCGTCGACGCGTTCCTCGCGGGCAGGCTCCCTTTCAACGGCATCATGGACACGGTCACCGAGGTCGTCGAGGAACACGACACGGTGTACGGCACGGGGCGCGGTCCCTCCCGTACGGGAACCTCGCTCACCGTGGCCGACGTCCTCGAAGCGGAGACCTGGGCACGCGCCAGGGCCCGTGAGAAGGCGGCGGCATTGGCAGACCAACTGGCAGGCACAATCGGCGACGAACAGCCGGCGGAGGCTCGCGCATGACGATTCTGTTGACGGTCCTCGGCATTCTGGTCTTTGTCGCCGGATTGCTCTTCTCCATCGCCTGGCACGAGCTCGGCCATCTCTCGACGGCCAAGTTCTTCGGTATCCGGGTCCCCCAGTACATGGTCGGCTTCGGGCCGACCATCTGGTCGCGGAAGAAGGGCGACACGGAGTACGGGATCAAGGCGATCCCGCTCGGCGGCTACATCCGCATGATCGGAATGTTCCCGCCGGGCCCGGACGGCCGGATCGAGGCGCGGTCCACCTCGCCCTGGCGCGGGATGATAGAGGACGCCCGCTCGGCGGCCTTCGAGGAACTGCAACCGGGCGACGAGAAGCGGCTGTTCTACACGCGCAAGCCGTGGAAGCGCGTGATCGTGATGTTCGCGGGCCCGTTCATGAATCTGGTGCTCGCCGCCGTGATCTTCATCGGTGTGGCGATGAGCTTCGGCTTCCAGACGCAGACCACCCAGGTCGCGGGCGTGCAGAAGTGTGTGATCCCGCAGAGCGAGAAGCGGGACACCTGCGAGCAGGGCGACGCGGTCTCGCCCGCCCGGGCGGCCGGTCTCAAGGAGGGCGACAGGATCGTCGCCCTCAACGGACAGCGGGTCGAGGACTGGACCACGCTGTCCAATCTCATCCGCAGGACCATCGGCCCGGCCACCATCACCGTCGAGCGCGACGGCGCCCGCCAGGATCTGCACGCCACGCTCGCCAGGAACCTGGTGGCCGAGAAGGACTCCGACGGAGAGATCATCCCGGGCAAGTACATCCCGGCCGGCTATCTCGGCTTCGCCGCCGCCACCGAGATCGTCCCGCTCTCCTTCCCCCAGTCCGTGGACCGTATGGGCACCATGATCGGGGACGGTGTCGAGTCGATCGTCGCCCTGCCGTCCAAGATCCCGGACCTCTGGAGCGCCGCCTTCGGGGACGGTCCGCGCAAGGACGACTCACCGGTCGGCGTGGTCGGCGCGGCCCGTATCGGCGGTGAGGTGATGACGCTGGACATCCCGGCGCAGAACCAGATCGCGATGATGCTGTTCCTGCTCGCGGGCTTCAATCTCTCCCTCTTCCTCTTCAACATGCTGCCGCTGCTGCCCCTCGACGGCGGGCATATCGCGGGCGCGCTCTGGGAGTCCCTGCGGCGCAGGCTGGCACGCCTGTTCAAGCGGCCCGACCCGGGCCCGTTCGATGTCGCGAAGCTGATGCCGTTCGCCTATGTCGTGGCGGGGATCTTCATCTGCTTCACCCTGCTCGTGCTGGTCGCCGACGTCTTCAATCCCGTCAAGATCTCCTGATCCCCCGTCTCCCGCGGCACACCGGGATCAGCTGATTACTCCTGTTTCCAGCGGCCGGACACCTTTTGTGTCCGGCCGCTTACCTTTGGGTGGACTTTTCGCGGGGATGTGCTCCGATGCCGTGCGGTGGCGTAATCTCGGGGCCGGAGCCCGCCCATCTCGGGACCTTGATCCACACCTTGGGGTTGCACAGCAGATGACTGCAATTTCTCTCGGAATGCCGTCCGTTCCGACGAAGCTCGCCGACCGGAGGGTCAGCCGTCAGATCCAGGTCGGATCGGTCCCGGTCGGTGGGGATGCGCCG
>NZ_MAUD01000452.1 GCF_001700515.1 Streptomyces lushanensis | reverse complement strand
CCGGGGCAAATGTGTCCATTACACTGCGCTCTGAATTCGCTACGGACGGTAGTGAACTGAACGCGTAGGAGGATGCGTCATGGTCAAGGGCATGCGCAGAACCGTGGGGACGGGGGCCGTCGCGGCGGTCGGGTGTGTCGCGGTGGTGCTGGGCTCGTGGAGTCCGGCGGCTGCCAGTGACGCGGAGGGGGCGGCCTCACCGCGCGCCGTGACGGTCGAGCAGATCACGCTGCGGCCGGCGAGCGACCCGGGGCAGGTCGCGAACGTACGGGGGAACTCCTCGGACAACGGTGCCGACATCATCCAGTGGCCCCTGTCCCGCGCGGCCAATGAGCGCTGGGAGCCGGAGAGCACGGGTGGCGGGTACTACCGCTTCCGGTCGCTCAGCAGCGGCAAGTGCGTCAACGTCAAGGGCGGCGGCTCGGCCGACGGCACGCCGGTCATCCAGTACACGTGCGGCACCGCCGCCAACGAGCAGTGGCGGCTGGTGCCCAAGGGCCTCGGCCACCAGCTCGTCGCCCGGTCCAGCGGCAAGTGT
>NZ_MAUD01000451.1 GCF_001700515.1 Streptomyces lushanensis | reverse complement strand
GCGTCGTAGGTGACCGCCACCTGCTGCATCCGCGTACCACTCACCTGACCCACCTCACCCGCCTTGCCGCCGACGGAGAAGGTGTAGACGAAGGTGACCTTGCCCGCGTCCGGGCCGGTGTTGGTACGGAGGACCACCACGTCCTGGGTCATGGAGCCGCTGATCAGATCCGTCGAGACGCTGCCGAGGTCCTTGGGCTCGCCGTCCTTGCCGCCCTCGCCGCTGCCCTTCTTGAACGACTTGCCGAGACTCAGCCCGCCCGACGCCTCCGTGGTCGTCTTGGTGATGTCGACGTCCGGCATCCGTTCCGGGTTGGTCCTCTCCATCTGCGACATGGCGCTGTTGCTGCAGCCGACCTGGCTGATGGGCGAGACGGGACTGCCGACCATGGCACGGCAGAAGTCCTGCTGCTTGAGCGCCTCGGCGAAGGCCTTGGCGTCGGCGAGATTGGCCTCCAGATCGGCCTGCGGGTTGTCGCTCTTGTGGCTGCCGAACATCCACTGTCCGCCCTTGCCGCTGCCCTGCGTGTACGTCCCGCTCAGCGAGGCGCTGCCGCCCCAGTCCTTCAGCCCCGGGATACCCGCGGAGACGCTCGCCGTGACACCGACGCTGCTGTCCGTGACCCGCTCCACGGTGACCGTGCCGTCGGACCACTGCTGGACCTTGAGCTGGTCCGACCCGCTGATCTTGATGAAGAGGATCTGGATGACGACGGTGTCCTTGGTCTGGTCCTGCGACAGCAGACACTTCGCGGGCTGGAACGGATCGTTGGGAGGTACGACGGGATCCTCGCCCTCGCCGCCACCGTCGTCCCCGCCCTCGCCACCCTCGTCCTCACCCGAGGCGCACGCGGAGGCGCCATCGGCGGCATGAACGATTCGGCAGACCGCGTCCTTCAGCCCGACCGCCTCGTCCTCGGGCACCGTCAGCCCCACGATCGCCGCCACGACCAGGGCCACCACCCCGATCACCGCGGCGTACTCCACACCGCTCTGGCCGCGATCGCCATGCCCATGCCAAATCGGGAGACCTCTGGTGCCTCTCACCATCCACTCCTCGTCCCACACCGTGACCATCCCCCGAACGGGAGGCAGCGTAAGAACGAAGCCGGGCCCAACGGCAGGGCCCCCGGACCCACCTGTGGGCCCAAGATCGGGTGCACGCATACTCGGTATGGTTCACTTCGGGGGTTCGTTCGATTTATGACCACATCTCAAGCAGGCGTACGCAGGGGGAGAGTTGCCCGGAAAACGAAGCAGAACGGGCGCGGCCATGGTGGCCGCGCTGCTCACCGCGGGACTCGTCACGGGGGCCGGGCCGGGGGAGCGTTCCGGCTCCGGTGCGGCGGCACCGGCGGATTTCGTCGCGAAGGCGCGCAAGGCACAGGGTGAGCCGTCCGCGGTCACCCTGATCACCGGCGACCGCGTCCATGTGGACGCCGAGGGCAGGGTGGACCGGATCCAGCCCGGCAAGGGCCGTGAGCAGGTCCGTGTCACCGTCAGGCGAGTCGGGGACAGCACCTACGTCCTGCCCGCCGACGCGTCCCGGCTGGTGGCCCAAGGCAAGCTCGACCGGCGGCTGTTCGATGTCACCGGCCTGATCAGGGACCGGTTCGACGACGCGCACCGCGGGACGCTGCCGCTGATCGTGTCGTACACCAAGGACACCCAGGACACGGCGCGGGCGAAGTCGGCGATCTCGGCCGCGGAGGTCTCCGTACGGCGGAGCCTGCCCGCGGTCAAGGGCGAGGCGCTCACCGCGCCCAAGACCGGTTCGTCCGAGGCGTGGCACGCCCTCACCGCGCCCGTGGCCGGTCAGCGTCTGGCGCGCACCACAGCGCCCGGTGTGGCGCGGGTGTGGCTGGACGGCAGGCGCCGGGCGAGCCTGGACCGGAGCGTCGCGCAGATCGGCGCTCCGACCGCCTGGCAGGCCGGGTACGACGGCGCCGGTGTGAAGATAGCCGTGCTCGACACCGGTGTGGACGAGACCCATCCCGACCTCAAGGGCGTCGAGGTGGGCCAGAAGGACTTCTCCGGGTCGGGCAGCACCGTCGACCGCGTCGGCCACGGTACGCATGTCGCGTCGATCGCCGCGGGCTCGGGAGTCAAGTCCGGAGGCAAGTACAAGGGTGTCGCGCCCGGCGCGCGGATCCTCGACGGCAAGGTCCTGGACGACTCGGGCTACGGTTCGGACTCCGGGATCATCGCCGGTATGCAGTGGGCCGCCGACCAGGGCGCCAAGGTGGCCAACCTCAGCCTGGGCGGAATGGACACCGCGGAGACGGATCCGCTGGAGGCGGCCGTCGACCGGCTCTCCGCGGAGAAGGGCATCCTCTTCGTCATCGCGGCGGGCAACGAGGGCCCGGCCGCCGGCACGGTGGGCTCGCCGGGCAGCGCCGCCTCGGCGCTCACCGTCGGCGCGGTCGACCGGGCCGACGGGCTCGCCGGTTTCTCCAGCGTGGGCCGGACGGCCGACGGCTCGCTGAAGCCGGACCTCACCGCGCCCGGTGTGGACATCGTCGCGGCGAAGGCGGCCAAGGGACAGCTCGGGGACCCGGCGGCCGACGGCTATGTGTCGATGTCGGGTACGTCCATGGCGACTCCGCACGTGGCGGGCGCCGCGGCGATTCTCGCCCAGGAGCACCCGGACTGGACCGGACAGCGGATCAAGCAGACGCTGACCGCGTCCGCCCGGCCGACCGCCGGACTGACGGCGTATCAGCAGGGCACCGGCCGTACCGATGTGGCCGCGGCGATCACCCAGACCGTGGTCAGCGAGCAGACCTCGGTGAACTTCGGTCTCCAGCGGTGGCCGCACACCGACGACACTCCGGTGACCCGGCAGATCACCTACCGCAACAGCGGCACGGAGCCGGTCACACTCGATCTGTCGCTCGACACGACGGGGCCGAAGGGACAGCCCGCTCCGGCCGGACTCTTCACGCTCGGCGCGCAGCAGGTCACCGTACCCGCGGGCGGCAGCGCGAGCGTTGACGTCGTCTCCGACACCCGGACCGGCACGCAGGACGGCACCTTCTCCGGTTCGGTCGTCGCCGCCGCGGGTGAGGGCGGCCAGCGCGTCCGTACGTCCTTCGGCGTGGTACGCGAGGGTGAGGCGTACGACCTCACGGTGAAGTTCATCGACACCAAGGGCAAGCCCGCACGGGCCGACTCGATGGTGTTCGGGCACTCCGGCGACCTCTGGGAGGACCTGCTCGACACCGACGGTGACGGGATCGCCAAGGTCCGGGTGCCCAGGGGCAGTTATCTGGTGGAGGCTCCGGTCGAGACCCCCAGGGGGTCCAAGGCCGGTTCCGACATCGCCCTGATGGTGGCGCCGAAGGTCTCGGTCACCGCGAACTCGACGGTCACCTTCGACGCCCGCAAGGCGAAGCCGCTGAGCATCACACCGCCGGAGAGCGCGACCCAGGTCGCCGCGTATCTGAACTACGGGCTCGACCTGGGCGGCGACGACGGCATCGGCAGCTCCTGGTTCCTGAACAGCTTCACGGGCTTCAGGACCGGGCAGGTCGGCGCGGCGCTCACCGCCCGGCAGTTCAGCTCCCAGGTCGGCGGCACCTGGCAGAAGGGCAGCACCAGCTACAACCTGCTCTACAACCGCACCGGTTCGCTCCACACCGGCTTCAGTCACAAGGCGGCCAAGAGCGAGCTGGCCCTGGTGAACCTGCGGATCGGTGCCTCCGCGAAGTCCCAGCGGGGCGCCGTCCTCCCCTCGTGGAACACGGCGGACCTCGGGCTCGGTACGGTCACCAGGCCGTTCGCCCTGCCCGGCGTGGCCAAGACCTATGTCACCGTGCCCAAGGGCTTCACCTGGGACTTCGGTGTCGAGCAGCAGGGCGCCACGGTGGCCGGGGGCTACGCGTACCTCGGGCCCGACATGGCGAGGACGTACCTGGCGAAGAAGACCTACACGCACACCTACAACGTCGGGGTGTTCAGCCCGAAGGTCAACGCCGACAACACCGCGCTCCGGTACCAGAACGAGATGGCGGTCTGCATCCCCGAATTCACCGACGGCGCCGGGCACTTCGGCTACTCCTCGGTGACCGGGCAGCGGACCGTGATCACCGCGGGCGGCAAGAAGCTCGTCGACAACGGCGGCGAGCTCTGCACCTACAGCGACGCCCTGCCGGCCGCCTCGGCGGCGTTCCGGATCAGTACGGACGTGTCCCGTTCCACCAAGGTGGCCGGAGTCAGCACGCGGATCGTCGCGGGCTGGACGTTCACCTCGAAGAGGCCGGCCGGTGAGACCGTGGCGACACTGCCGCTCTCCACCGTCCGCTTCGCCCCGACGCTGGACCTGGGCAGCGCCGGCGCCAAGGGCAAGAAGCTCACGGTCCCGCTCAACATCCAGGGCCCGGCGGCGGGCAAGGGCTTCAAGTCCCTGTCCGTGCAGGTCTCCTACGACGGCGGCACCAAGTGGGCCAAGGCCACGGTGACCACCGCCAAGGACGGCAGGCGGAGCCTGACGCTGAGCCACCCGAAGAGCGCGACCTCGGTCTCGTTCAAGGCGAAGCTCACGGACAAGAACAGCAATGTGTACGACCTGACCGTCTTCAAGGCGTATCTGCTCAAGTAGCAGGGAACGGCGCCGGTCCGACGGGACCGTGATCCGCCCCCGTGGTCCCGGGCATCCGAGAGGAGCCCGGGACCACGGGGGCGGTCGCGTACCGGGGCGTACCGATTGCAGGTTTGCCCAAGGTCTCCCCAAGGCGGTCCGGTCACGGTGGACACAACGGCCGGGCGTCACCGGCCAACCACCGTTACTAGTCGAGGAGTTGCTCATGCGTATGCGTATGCGTCGCGCGACGGCCGGCACTGTTCTCGGGGCAGCCCTGGTTCTCGGAGCGGTGCCCACCGCCCAGGCCCAGCCCGCGGCCGGAGGTTCGGGGCCGGCGTCGGCCGCCGCTCCCAGCTGCCGCTCTTCCTGGTCCGACGTCAACACCTACGCCGCGCAGTGCTCCGGCGCCAGCAGCACCCGCTTCTACTCCTGGGCCGAGTGCAACAACGGGGCCATCGTGTTCGGAGCCACGAAGTACGCGAACGGGTCCCAGTCCTACGCCTACTGCGCGGGTAAGGGCGGCTTCTCCGGTTACGGCGGTTGGGTCATTCTCTGACCTGTACGGGCAACGCCCTGAGGCGGCGAAGGCCCCGACGCGGTGAGCGTTCGGGGCCTTCGAGATCTCTGGTGTCGGGCCGGCAAGGGAACGTCATCTGCCCGCCGGGGGGATCGGGCGGTCATAGTGCCCTCGTGGACGTTCGGGCCCGCCGCGGCCTGCCCCGGTCACCACCGCCACCAGGTCGTCGCGTGTGTTCGTCATGGTTGCGCCCATGGAAGTGCGAGGGTCGCCGCGGACGGACCGGGTGGTCAGGTGTTGGTCTCGGGGAAGCGGTACTCGGTCCGGTCGCGCTTGGTGTAGAGCCGCCAGTAGGTCTCGGCGAGTTCGTCGGGGTCGAGGACGTGCAGACCGGTGACACCACCGGTGACGGCGGCCAGTTCCTCGGGCGTCATCGCGTGGTGCCCTTCACCCCCGCCGATCTGCCCGGCTGCACAGGCGCCCTGCTCGACGCTCTGACCGCCGACCCCGGGCTGCTGCGCCTGACCCAGTGGAAGGCCCTGGAACGCCCCGGCGCCTCGCACCTGGAGCGGGAGGCGCACGTCACCAAGGCCGCCGAGATCGCCGCAGTCCACGGGGTCGGCGTCGAGGCCGGGATGGACACCCTGATGCTCGTCGTCGTGGCCGCCCAGGCCTGGGCCACCACGGCGCCGGAGATCCGCAACCCGGACGGCGCCGACGAGGCCGCCCGGCTCGTCCGGCACCGGGCAGCCATGACCAAGGCCGTCCAGGCCGCCATCGACGCCACATCGCGCGAGTCCGCGCCGCCGTCGTCCACGCCACCGGTGTCGCCCGGCGCGCCTCGCTCGCGCTGACCGCCACTACCACCGGTTCACGGCGCGGCCAAACCGCCGGACCTCCGGATCCGAGATCGTAGCCGTGAAGTCCCCGTTTACCGGGCAGGTCGGGCCGGAGCAACCGCTCCCTGTTCGCTCGGGGACCGGACGCGGGCGGTGTGCCGATCAGTTGAATCGGCCCTCGCTGTCGAGGTTGATCACCATCACGATCCAAACGGCGGCTGCCCGGATCACTCCCCGGGCCTCGATCCGCTCAAGTTCCAGGTCCTTGGCGCCGCCCCCGTGCCGGACCCACGGCATGGCGCTGGCGTAGTTGTGGAGCTGGTTGATCGCCGAGCGCAAGGCGCTGCGTTCCCCTTCGGGGAACAGGTGCTGGAGCCCGCGATTGATGTCCTTCTGGCTGGAGGCGATCTTCACCACGCCCTCCAGGGTGTTGACCGCCAAGGCGACGGCCAGTTTGTCGTCGCCGGCCTTCTGCGCGGCGAGGCTCTGGGCCCACATGGTCTTGGCGCCGACGTATTTTCCGGTCAGGAGCGGCATGGACCGGTCGGCTGCGTCCTGGACGCCGAACTCCTCCGCCGCTTGATCGTCTTCCTCGAATCGGCCGTCGACCATGGTCAGCCCGATCTCGGCATCGCGCAGGATGGAGTTGACGCGCTCGTCGTACGACCAGGACCCGTCCAGGGCCGTCTCCAACAGGTCGTAGACCTCGGAGTCGGTAAGTCGTTCGAGCTGCCACCTCATCCACTCGATCAGGTCCCTTCCCCAAAGACCGGCAGGGATGGGCTTGTCGAGCCAGGAGGAGAGCTTGTCCAGCGCGTCCTCCTCATATCCGTCGACAACGTCCTGAAGGACCCGGCGCAGTCCTTCGGGTGCGCTCTCCCGTTCCTGTCCCATCCTCAACCTCTCTCGACCGCATGGTGGTTCGCCCATTGTGGCCCGAACCGGACCCGTTCGAGGACCGGTCAAGAACGCCGGGGGCCGTCCAACGGCGATCGTCGCCGAGGACGCAGCCGGCCCCTCTCGCGGAGCGCCGATTCCGTCAGCGCGGACAGGTGGTTCAGCGCCGCCGCCCTCGTCCGCTGCCGGCTACCGGCTTTACGGCGGCGAGCACATCGACCGGAGACCGTTGCCTCCGCCGCAGGCACACCACAGCGTCCCGTCGGCGTCCATGTGCCGGTCGAAGGGCCGAAGCGGCACCGGCAGGCGGGCTACGAGAGCAGGCGGCGACGATGACGCGGGGACCTGGCCGTCCGGCTCCGGTCCGAGCGTGATCTGGAGCAGGTCGCGGCCCCAACTCGCCACAGTCCCCGCTCGCGGCGGCTCCCGCTCGGGCGCACAGTCCCAGTGAAGTCCCACAGATGCCGCCGCACCTCATCCTGAACCGCCAAATGGCAGGCCAGATAGGGTGCGGCGGCTTTCGCGGATCAGATGTCGCGGAAGATCTCGATCTGCGCGCCCACCGAGTTGAGGCGCTCCGCCAGGTCCTCGTAGCCGCGGTTGATGACGTAGACGTTGCGCAGGACGGAGGTGCCCTCCGCCGCCATCATCGCCAGCAGGACGACCACGGCCGGGCGCAGGGCCGGGGGGCACATCATTTCGGCGGCGCGCCAGCGGGTGGGGCCCTCGACCAGGACCCGGTGCGGGTCGAGGAGCTGGAGCCGGCCGCCCAGACGGTTGAGGTCCGTCAGATAGATGGCGCGGTTGTCGTACACCCAGTCGTGGATCAGCGTCTTGCCCTGGGCCACCGCCGCGATCGCCGCGAAGAAGGGCACGTTGTCGATGTTCAGCCCCGGGAACGGCATCGGGTGGATCTTGTCGATCGGGGCCTCCAGCTTGGAGGGCCGCACGGTCAGATCCACCAGCCGGGTGCGGCCGTTGTCGGCGGAGTACTCGGCGGACCTGTCGTGGTCGAGCCCCATCTCCTCCAGCACCGCCAGCTCGATCTCCAGGAACTCGATCGGCACCCGGCGGATGGTGAGCTGGGACTCGGTGACCACGGCGGCGGCGATCAGGCTCATCGCCTCGACCGGGTCCTCGGAGGGCGAGTAGTCCACGTCCACGTCGATGCTCGGCACCCCGTGCACGGTCAGCGTGGTCGTGCCGATGCCGTCGACCCGTACACCCAGCGCTTCGAGGAAGAAGCACAGGTCCTGGACCATGTAATTGGACGAGGCGTTGCGGATGACGGTGGCACCGTCGTGGCGCGCGGCGGCCAGCAGGGCGTTCTCGGTGACGGTGTCGCCGCGCTCGGTCAGCACGATGGGGCGGCCGGGACTGATCGAGCGGTCCACCTGGGCGTGGTACAGGCCCTCGGTCGCCGCGATGTCCAGCCCGAACCGGCGCAGTGCGATCATATGCGGCTCGATCGTGCGTGTGCCGAGGTCGCAGCCGCCCGCGTACGGCAGCCGGAAGCTGTCCATCCGGTGCAGCAGCGGGCCGAGGAACATGATGATGGAGCGGGTACGGCGAGCCGCTTCCGCGTCGATCGCCTCCATGTCCAGCTCGGCGGGCGGCACGATCTCCAGGTCGACACCGTCGTTGATCCAGCGGGTCCGCACCCCGATGGAGTTGAGCACCTCCAGAAGGCGGAACACCTCTTCGATGCGCGCCACCCGGCGCAGTACCGTACGGCCCTTGTTCAGCAGCGAGCCGCAGAGCAGTGCCACACACGCGTTCTTGCTCGTCTTGACATCGATGGCCCCGGAGAGCCGGCGCCCGCCGACCACCCGCAGATGCATGGGCCCGGCATAGCCGAGCGACACGATTTCACTGTCGAGCGCCTCACCGATGCGCGCGATCATCTCAAGGCTGATGTTCTGGTTACCGCGCTCGATGCGGTTCACCGCGCTCTGGCTGGTCGCCAGAGCATCGGCGAGTTGGGTCTGTGTCCAGCCCCGGTGCTGGCGCGCGTCTCGGATGAGCTTGCCGATGCGTACGAGGTAGTCGTCTGCCATGGGGGAAGTTTATCTCAGTTGTGAGATAAGAGTGCTACTGGGAGTGCCGTTGGAGTGTCGGCCACCCGGGCGTATCCGGCCCGGCCGCGGAGCCGGTGACGGACCCCAGGGCAGGCCGGGGCGGACAGCCCGGACACATGTCCGGGGCGGCCACCCATGTCCGATCCTGTGCACCTGGGGGCCGTCCCGGCAACCGCTGCGCCGCCGTAGGGGTGAGCCGGTCGGGCGAGCTGTGCGGCCTGATCACGAGTTGTAAGCACCGATCACGAACTGTACGAAGGACCGATCGCGAGCTGTGCGGACCGATCACGAACTGTACGGAGCGATCAGGCGGGCTTCACTCCGGGCCGACCCGCTTCGGTGACGTAGGAGACACGGGTCGAGACGGGAGCGCCGGGAGTGGTCACATACGGAAGTACCCGGAAGTCGGCGCGGCAGGTCTTCGGCGTCAGCGAGCAACGGACGTATCCGCGCTGGAAGTTGGTGAACTTGATATGCGGGTTGGCCGCGAGCAGATTCGCTCCCGAGGGATCCAGGTCCATACCGTCCTTGCCGGTCGCGATCGAACTGCCGACGAATTCGACACCGACCGTCGGCGAGTCCGGATCGTCGTAGTCCCGCTTGAGATCGGCGGCGAGATGGCGGTGCATATCGCCGGTCAGCACCACGGGATTGTTCACGTCGCGGTCGGCGAACTGCTGGAAGAGCCGCTGGCGCGAGGCCGCGTAACCGTCCCAGAAGTCCATGACGAACGACTGGCCGGGACCCGGATCGGTGTCCACCTGGCCGACGGGAATCTGCTGGGGGATCAGGTTCCAGGTCGCGTCGGAGCGCCCGAGGCCGCGGTAGAGCCATCGTTCCTGCTCCGCGCCGAGAATGCTGCGCTCGGGCAGCAGCCGTTCGGCGCAGCCGCTCCTGGTGCCGTCCCCGCACGGCTGGTCGTCACGGAAGAGCCGGGTGTCGAGGATGTGGAACGTGGCCATCCGGCCGTACCGCAGACTCCGGTACATACGGGCGTCGAAACCCCTCGGCTTGTTCGGCAGCCGCAGCGGAAGGTGTTCGTAGTACGCCTGGAAGCCCGCCGCGGCCCGCGTGCGGAAGACCGCCGGGTCCTGGTCGGGCTCGTTGTCCAGCTTGGAGATGTCGCCCGCCCAGTTGTCCTCCACCTCGTGGTCGTCCCAGACGACGGCCCACGGATGGGCCTGATGGGCGGCGATGAGATCGGGGTCGAAGCGGTGCAGCGCGTGCCGGTTGCGGTACTGGGTGAGGTCCATCGGCTCGGGACGCAGCTCGGCGGCCACCGGGACCTTCCGTACCCCGCCCATCGCGTCGATCGGGTTCTCGTAGATGTAGTCGCCGAGATGGAGGACGAGGTCGACGTCCTCCTCGGCGAGATGCCGGTACGCGGTGTAGAAGCCCTCGAACCACGCCTGGCAGGAGGCGAAGGCGAAGTTCAGTGACTTGGGACGGCTGAACGGCGCGGGCGCGGTACGGGTGCGGCCCACGGGGCTGACGATTCCGCCGGCCCGGAAGCGGTAGTAGTACTGACGCCCCGCCGGCAGGCCCGAGACCTCGACATGGACCGAGTGGGCGAGTTCGGCCACCGCGCGGGTCCACCCTCTGCGGACGACACGGCGGAAGCGTTCGTCGATGGCCACCTCCCAGTGGACGTCGACGGGATACGGTGCCATCCCGCCGGTGCCGTCGGGAGCGAGGGGGTGCGGCGCGAGCCGGGTCCACAGCACGAAACCGTCCGGCCAGGGGTCGCCGGACGCGACGCCCAGGGTGAAGGGATCCTCGCGGAACCGCTCCGCGGCCCTGGCGTCGACGGCCGACAGTCCGCTCGCGGCGAGTGCCAGCGCGACGGTCCCGGCGCCGAGCACCGCGCGTCTCTCCATGCCTTTGATGCCGCCGGTTCCACAGTTCATTCTCATGAAGACTGGTCCGTTCGTCGTGCGTGATTCCCGCCCGCCCGAGGGCGCGGAATCCCGCGTGAATTAACGTCCGTTCATGTGGTAATCACACGGTGACTATCACACGGGGATCGTGGGCCACAAGGGCACCCGCCGTGGGGGTGCAATGCCCGGTGCGACGCTTGTCCCGGGCGCCCTGTATGAGGAGTTCGGTCACGGTATGAGATGGGTGGTCGAGCGCGTCGGTAACACTCTTGACACCTCTCGTGGGGGGCTCATAGTCTCCACGCCACAGAATTCACGTGAGATTTCACATTCAAAGATGGTCGTCTTCACGGCGGACAGGTGACGACGAGCGGACGAACGGACGAACAGCCGACGGCGCCGCGCCGCTCCCGGCGCGAAGGAAGGACGTGCTCGTGTCCCTGCGGCCCTATGCCCTGCGATGCGACCACCGGACCACTCCCCTGGGGATCGACGAGCCCGCTCCGCTGCTCTCCTGGCGTCTGACGTCCGATCACCGGGGTGATGATCCGACCGCGTATCGGATCCGGGTCGCGGAACGGCCGGAGGATCTGGACGACGGCGGCCGGGCCCGCTGGGACACGGGACGGGTCGACGATCCGGACGCGATCGGCGCGCTGTACGAGGGGCCCGCGCTCCAGGCCCGTACGCGCTATCACTGGCGGGTCGCCGTATGGCCGGGCGGGACGGCGCAACCGGCGGAGGCCACCTCCTGGTTCGAGACGGGGATGTCCGTCACGGCGTCAGGGTTACGGCCGGGCCCGCCGGGTACGCCGTCCGAAGCCCTGCCGGACGCACTGCCGGACGTACCGTCAGGTGCTCACCCGGACGCACCGCCGGACGCGCCGTCAGGTGCTCACCCGGACGCGCCGCCGGGCGTGCCGCCGGCCGGTGTGCCGCCGGGCCCCGGTCCCTGGCGGGCCTCCTGGATCGCCCACGATCCCGGTCCCGTCGACCTGATGGACCCGCCCACCGAGGGCGAGCGCGCCCTTGACGACCACGGTCTCGCGCCGTGCCCGCTCTTCCGCCGCGCCTTCGCCTCCGCGCCCGCCGTCCACGCCCGTCTCCATGTCAGCGCCCGCGGGCTCTACGAGGTCCGGCTCAACGGGACCCGGGTCGGCGACGCGGAACTCGCGCCCGGGTGGACCGACTACACCCGCCGGATCCAGTACCGGACGTACGACGTGACGGATCTGATCAGGTCCGGCGAGAACGTCCTCGCGGCCACCGTCGCCGACGGCTGGTGGAGCGGATTCGTCGGCTTCGAACCGCGGAGGGCCGGAGCCCACTACGGCTCCCACCCGCAGTTTCTGGCCGAGCTGCATCTCCTCGACACCGACGGCCGAACCACCACGATCGTCACCGACGACACATGGCGTACGCACACAGGAGCGATCCGCCACGCCGATCTGCTCATGGGCGAGTGCCACGATCTGCGGTCCGCGGCCGACGGCTGGGAACTGCCCGGCTTCGACTCCTCCGGCTGGTCTCCGGCGCTGGTCGCGGACACCGGCCACCGGCTGCTCGTGGCCTCCGTGGACGAACCCGTACGGGCGATGGCCGAACTGCGCCCGCGCTCCATCACCCGTATCGGTGACGGTGTCCATCTGGTCGACTTCGGTCAGAACCTCGCGGGCCGATTACGGCTCCGCCTCGACGGACTCGCGCCCGGCGCCCGGGTGGTCGTACGCCATGGCGAGGCGCTGGACGGGACGGGCGCGCTCCACACGGCGAATCTGCGCACCGCCGCCGCCACGGACGTCCTGATCGGCGACGGCCGCACACCCGTCGTCTTCGAGCCGCGCTTCACCTACCACGGCTTCCGGTACGCGGAGATCAGCGGAGTCGCCAGGCTCGGCGCGGAAGATGTCGTCGCGGTCGCACTGCACTCCGACACGCCGTGGACCGGGGAGTTCGACTGCTCGGATCCCGACATCCGGCGGCTGTACGACTGCGTGGGCTGGGGACAGCGTTCCAACTTCGTCAGTGTGCCCACCGACTGTCCGCAGCGCGACGAACGGCTCGGCTGGCTCGCCGATGCCCAGGTCTTCCTGCCCACCGCCGCGCTCAACGCCGATGTCGCCGCGTTCTTCACCAAGTGGCTGCGCGATGTGGACGACGCCCGCACGCCGGACGGCGGCTTCACCAATGTCGCGCCGCGCCTCGTCGGAGTCGCCGACGAGGGCGCGCCGGGCTGGGGTGACGGCGGTGTGATCATCCCCTGGCATCTCTACCGTACGTACGACGATCCGCGTTTTCTCTCCCGCGCGCTGCCCGGCATGCGCGCCTGGGTCGATCTGATCCACCGTCACAACCCGGATCTGATCTGGCGACGGCGCGTGGGACCGCACTTCTCCGACTGGCTCGCGCCCGGCACGCCCACTCCACGCGATGTCATCGCCACCGCCTACTTCGCGCACAGCGCCCGTCTCACCGCGCGGACCGCCGACGTCCTGGGACAGCGGGGTGTCGCGCGCCACTACCACCGGCTGGCCGCCGACATCCGCGAGGTCTTCGTCGAACGGTTCGTGACCACCGCGGACGACGGCGGCACCGTACGCGTCGCGGGCGACACCCAGACCGGCTATCTCGTGGCGCTCGCCTTCGGCCTGCTGCCCGAGGACGGCGCCGAGGCCGCCGCGCACCGGCTGGCCGAACTGGTCGAGAGCGCGGGGCCCGCCCTGCGGACCGGTTTCCTCGGTGTCGCGCTCGCCGCGCCCGTGCTGGACGCGTACGGAAGGGACGATCTCGCCCACGCGCTGCTGCGCCGTACGGAGGTGCCCTCGTGGCTGTTCCCGCTGCGCCACGGCGCCACCACCATCTGGGAACGCTGGGACGGCTGGACTCCTGAGACCGGATTCCGCGCCCCGTCGATGAACTCGTTCAACCACTACGCGCTCGGCTCGATCGGAGAGTGGCTCTATCGCGGTGTCGCGGGTCTCGACCAGAGCGCGGACTCCACCGGATACCGGAAGCTGAGCATCCGCCCCCGCCCCGGCGATCTCACCCATGCGAGCGCCCGCTACGAATCCGTACGGGGCACGGTCGCGGTGAACTGGCGGCGCGACGGCGACCGGTTCGAACTCGATGTCCAGGTGCCGCCCGGAGCCACCGCCGAGGTGCGCGTGCCGACCTGCGAGCCGGACTCGGTCCGGGCGTCGGGCGCGGAGCCGACGTCCGGTGGCGGTCGCGGTCACGGAGGCGGCGGTGGCGGCGGTGGCGGTGGCGCTGGCAGCGGTGAGGGTGCATGTGAGGAGAGCCGCGCCCCTGACGAGAGCCGCGACCGTGAGCACATCTCGCTCGTGGCGACCGGGTCCGACCACGCCGTCTACCGCGTCTCCTCGGGCCGCTACCGCTTCACCGCCGTCCTCCCACCGGTCCCGGTCCGGGCCCCGGCTCCGGCGAACCCGCCCTCGGTCACCGCACCGGTGCGCACCACGAGCCGACGCACACCAAGCCCGGCGGCGCCGTCGTTCGCCGGCTCCCACGAGGAGGACGCACCATGACCATGGGTTCTCACAGCGAGCCGGGCCCCGTCCCGGGCCGGGGTACGGCACACTCCGCGCGTACCGCAAACGCCCGGGCTACGGCACACGGCCCGGGGACGACCGACGGCGCGGACATGGACGCGGGCGCGGGTGCGGTCAGCCGCCGGGGCTTCCTCCGTATCGGCGGTGGCGCCGCCACCCTCGCCGCGCTTCCCCCGCTCCTCACCGCCTGTTCGGGTTCCGGCGGCTCGGGACCGATCCGTGTCGTCGGCGTCGCCGACCAGCAGAAGCCGATGAACGAACTGCTCGCCGAGTACCGCAAGACCCGTCCCGACGACCGTTTCAGCACCTCCTTCGCGCCCACCGACCAGGTGCAGACCGTCGTACGCACCCGGCTCGCCGGCGGCAACGCGCCCGATGTCCATGTGCTGTTCCCCGGCAGCGGCAGCGCGATGTCCATGGTCGAGCTGGCCAGGGCCGGGCTCCTCACCGATCTCGGCGACCAGAAGTGGACCGAGGGCATCCCCGGCAACTTCGACGCCGCCTACCGGTACGAGGGCAAGACGTATCTGTACTCGGCGGGCAGCAGTGTCATAGGGGCCATCTACAACAAGAAGGTCTTCGCGCAGGCCGGCCTGCG
>NZ_MAUD01000450.1 GCF_001700515.1 Streptomyces lushanensis | reverse complement strand
CGCCGGCGCCGGCGGCAGCCTCCGCGTACCGCTTGGGCAAGTCGGCGTACCACAGAAGGTCGTGCTCCACGAGTGCGGAGCCGGGCCCGTAGACAAGGAGAAGTCCCTCTTGAGGCGGTGCGGGCCGCGGGAGGGCGTCGAAGAGGTCGTTGAGGGGATTTTCGGCAAGCTTGCGGTAGTAGGGGTCGTCCGCGTCCTCCGGCCGTTCGGTGCGGTGCCTGATCTGGGCCGGCGGTGCGTAGTGTTCGCGTACGTCGAGCAGGGTGACGGGGGTACCGCGGGCGGTCAGTTCGCGTTCGAGGCGGTCGCCGAGTTGAGACCAGTCCACGGAGGGTGTTCCCTCGACGGCCACCACTGCCGGTCCGTCGGGGAGTTGCGCGGCCATTGCCTGCCATCCCGTGCTGAGGACGGCCTGCGGGGCGGGGGCGTAGCGCGGATCGAGCCGGTACACACGGTCTCCTTCTGGAACAGGGCGGACAGCGGGACAGCGGCGCCCGGGAAAGCGCCTGCGGCCCGCTGGTGGGTTGACAAGCTCGGCGGTGTTCCCGGTCCCTGAGATGACTTCGGGGCCGGGGATTCAAATGTTATCGTTAACACGATTCGGAGGCAGCTTGACCGCCGGACGCGATCGATGTCAACACCTGTACTGGATGAAAGTGGCCCGGAAACGCGCACGCACCCTGCCCGCGACCGACGCGAAGCCCGCCGCCCCGACCTGCCGGCCCACCCCGTCGGCGTGGCAACCGCGGCCGGGCAACCGCGGCCGGGCCGGCCTGGCAGCGGGCAGGGGGCGTGAAGCGCAGCTCCACCTTGTTCTTCGTTGCCCACCTACGGAACTTCCAGTTCAGCGCTACGCCCGCAGGAAGGGCCTCGTCCGGGCCGCCGGACGACAAGGGCTGCACGCTGGGGGTATGCGGGACGTGGCGGCCGAGGCGGGCGTCTCGCTGCGGCTGGTGCAGTACTACTTCGAGTCCAGGGAGAAGCTGCTCCTCTTCGGACTGCGGCATCTGGCCGACAGGTTCACCGCTTCGGGGGCGGGTGACGGCGACGGGCGGGCGAGCCCGGCCATCGCCGCCACCCGGCCATACGCTCCACGGAGCCTGCTACGGAGTCGCGACTGCGGCCTCAGCCTTATCGCCGTCCGGGCACAGAAATACCTCTGCGCACCGGACATCTCCGGCCGTGTCAACACGGGGGCCGGACACTACGGCCGGTCCCGCGTTCAGGGCCGCCGCGTCCAGCGGAGCGATGCCGCAAGCAATCACACAAAGCACCAGGCAGGCGAGAAACCGGTCGGCAGTCCCTTGACCCCGGGGATGCGCAACCAGACCGTCGATGTGTGACCGCACGTTGTGTACTGTGCGCCGATCTTGAGGTCGCCGCAGACGCTCGTCCCCGGAGCGATGGTGCCGAGGAGCTCCGCGGAGGGTGACGGCTTGGCGCGCTTGTTCACTTTGGTGGACGCCACTCCACAGCTGGCAGCGGCCCCGGAGGCCGAAGCAGGTACCGACGTAGCCCAGTCATCCTGCTCTACCGAACCATGCGGGAGGGTGTCCGTGAGCGGGCCGGCCCCGGCTGGGGCAACAACGACGCCGGTCAGTGCCGCCGTTAATACGCAAGTTGCCGCAAATCGGCGAAGTCGTGTCATGTCTCACTCCAATTTTCGAAGACGAATGACGGTTCGGGTCCGGAAGAAACCCCCGGACGCTCTCCGTGCCCTGTGGCCAGTCTTGTCGTCCTGACGAGGCGCGTCTTTGCCCGCGCGTGCACTGTTCCTTGACATCGCGTCTACGCGCTCGTGCTGCTCTGGTCGTGCTGCTGATGGCCACTGGACAAGATGAGCGGCGGCTGAGCGGACGGCGTCGCAGTCGGAAGGCGAGAGCATCGGCGATCAGCAGCGACGACTGACACTTCCGGCTCACTGTCGTGCGGCGGGGCCCGCCGGCGGCGGGCGGCTGGTGTCATCGAGGCGCGGCCGACGCGGGCCGCGGGCCGGGCGGGGTGTGCCGGAGAGGGCCCGGCTCCCCGGCCGCCTCCGGCGTCCTCGCCTATCGTGGGAGGAGTGCTGGAGTGGACCGACCACGACGTGGGCGGGCTCCTGATCCGCGAGGCCCGAGACCCCACGGCGCCGGAGCGTGGCCGGGTACTCATGGGCCCGGGGTTATGCGCGGCTGGTGGGTGTACGAGCGGTGGAATGCCGGTGTGCGTCGGGGCGCGCTGGATGCCCTTTGCCATGTCGCTGTCCGACCACGCGGGCTCCCGATTCCTACCGGACGTGGAGTTCCTGGCGTACACGCCCGGCGACTACGCGGCCGAGGTACGCGGCGTACGGCGCGCCTCTTGCCGTACGCGCTCGTCCTGGTCTCGACCGTGGGGGAAGGAAAACTCGGCGGTGCGACGCAAGCGCGGATTTCCGGCGAACCAGCCGTCATGAACCGCCTCAGGAACATGGGTGCGCCGAATGGCCCGACGGAAGGTCTGAGGGAAGGTCTGAGGGAAGGTCTGAGGGAAGGAGCGGACGATGGCTTCGACCACGGGGTACGACTATGTCGTCGTGGGCGCGGGGACAGCGGGATGCGTGCTCGCCGCCCGGCTGACGGAGGACGAGAACGTCCGGGTGCTTCTGATCGAGGCCGGTGCCCGGGATCCACTGGAGCTGATGGCCGTGCCGGGCGCCTGGCCGGAGCTGATGGGAAGCTCGGCCGACTGGGGCGGCCTGAGCGTCGTACAGGCGTCGACGGGCTCGGCGATCCCGACGCCCCGGGGACGGGGGCTGGGCGGCTCCTCCAGCATCAACGGGCTGAACTTCATCCGTGGCCATCGCTCCAGTTACGACGTGTGGCCCGAGCAGGGCGCCACGGGGTGGGGATTCGACGATCTCCTGCCGTACATGCGACGCAGCGAGAGGGCCCGGGGACATGATCCCGCGCTGCGCGGGATGGACGGTCCGTTGACGGTGGGGCCTCCGCCCGAGCCCAATCCCCTGGTGGCCGCGTGTGTCGACGCGGCGGTGGAGACCGGGCACACGCGCGCGGACGACATCAGCGGCGGCCTGGAGACGGGGTTCGGCTGGTGTGACAACAACATCGCGGACGGCGTACGCCAGAGCGCGGCCGACGCCTACCTCAGGCCGGTCATGGACCGGGCGAACCTCGACGTGGTGACCGATGCCCTCGTACTGCGTCTGATGGTGACCGACGACCGGTGCCGTGGAGTCGAGTACGCGAAGGACGGTGAGACCCGCTCCGTGGAGTGCGCCGAGGAGGTCGTGGTGACGGCCGGCGCCATCGGTTCCGCGCAGCTCCTGCTGCTGTCCGGGATCGGGCCGGCGGACCATCTGCGCGCGGTGGGAGTGGACGTGGTGCTCGACCTGCCGGGCGTGGGGGCCAATCTGCACGACCACCCCATGTCGACCCTCACGTACACCGTCCGGCGGCCCGTCCCGCGGATCATGAGCAATCCTCCGGGGGAGGCGATGGGGATGGTACGGACCGGTCCCGGCCCGGCCGTACCGGATCTGCAGATCCTCTTCGCGAGCCTGCCCTACCGTGCCCCGTCACTGCCGGGACCCGACGACGGCTACACGATCGCCTTCTCGGCGGTGAATCCCCGCAGCCGTGGGACGGTACGCCTCGCGAGCGCGGAGCCCGGAACGGCGCCTCTCGTGGACCCGGACTATCTCGGAGACGGCCGTGACATCGAGACCATGGCGACCGGTCTGCGGGCCGCCCGCCGGATCGGCGAGGCCGACGCGCTGAGTGCCTGGCGGGACGAGGAGGTGCTGCCGGGCCCCGGCACGACCGGCGGGGCCGCGTTCCGCGAGTACCTCGGCAAGAGCCTGCTCGTCTACTACCACTACGTGGGCACCTGCCGGATCGGACCGGAGGGGACCACCGCCGTGGTGGACCCCCGGCTGCGGGTACGGGGTGTCACCGGGCTCCGCGTGGCGGACGCGTCCGTCATGCCGTCCATCGTGAACTCCAACACGAACGCCGCTGTCTACGCGATCGCGGAACGCGCCGCGGCTCTGATCAAGGAGCCGACGGCCACCGTCGCCGGGGATTGAAATACGGCAAACTCCCGGGAGATCTCCCGAAGACTCGGACTCACCCTCAGCGTCCGAGGGGGACTTGGACCGGTACCCCACGGATCACGGCACGTCCAACGCGCTGGTACCGTACCGGCCCTCACCAGCAGATCGCCGATGGCAGCGATCATCACCCCGTTGTCCGTGCACAGCCTCAGCGGCGGGACCCGCAGGGCGATACCGGCGGTCCGGCACCGCGGACATGAGCGACAGACGTCCGCGGCCGGGGCGGGGTCGATTTCTGGCGGCTGCGGCGGCGTGGATCACCCTCCCTCTCGCTTCCTATTGCGAATGGCCAAGCTGAGGGCCTGGACACCTGCCGTGGCCGGTGCGGCGGTGGTGGCGGTGGGCTGTCTCTACGTCTTCGCCGCGATCTCGACCCTGACGGACGACGGGGACGGACTGGTTCCCGCCCCCACCACAGCGACGTTGCCGTAGCCCACATCGGCGGGCCCCTACGGCTACCGCCCGGCGCCTATGACCGCTGGGCAACTCCCCTCGCCCGCCGACGAGATCGCCGTACGGCACGGCTCGCCGACCGGCCGCGCTCCGGCGGCCTCGACGGCGCGGTCCTGCCGCCCCGGCCTCGCCGCCGCCCTCAAGAGCGACGACAGCCCGAGGTCGTACGGTGCGAAGTCCCACCGCTTCCACACGTTTCCGGCGAGGATCCTGCCCCGGCTCAGTGCCTCGACGATGTCCTGGGTCACTCGTGTGGCCGCGCCCGGGCCACCGGGATCGGAAGGGAGCGGCGCTGCCTCGCCAGGGGCTCCCGCCGTGGCCCTGCCGGGGCTGTCTCCACGGTGGAGGACCCGGACGGCCGCCGCCCGGCCCGCGCCGGTGACCAGAGCCGTCGGCAGGTCGGAGACATGTGGCTCCGCACCTCCGTCACTGCCTTCGACCGTGAACGGGGACGTGTCCCGAACCAAGGGCGAGCGCCGGGACGGACTTCCTCCCCCGTGGAGTTGCCGACAGCGGCAAGGAGGTCGCGTACCGAGCCGATGCGCCGCACTTCCGCATCCCATAAGGTCGCGATGTTCCATATGTTCTTTTTTGTCGAATAGGGTGACCGTGACCGACACTCATTCTCCTGTGGTCGTGGGAGCACCGGTCGACGTGGTCCTGCCGTGTCTGGACGAGGCCGCCGCCCTTCCGTGGGTACTTGGCCGCATCCCGACCGGCTGGCGGGCCATCGTCGTCGACAACGGCTCTCGCGACGGCTCCGCGGCTCTCGCCGCCGAGCTGGGAGCCCTGGTTGTCCACGAGCCGCAGCGTGGCTTCGGTGCTGCCTGCCACGCGGGCCTGTGTGCCGCCACCGCTGAGGTCGTCTGCTTCTGCGACTGCGATGCCTCCCTCGACCCGGCTCAGCTTCCGCTTCTGACGGTCCCCCTGCTGGACGGGTCCGCCGACCTGGTGGTCGGCCGTCGAAGACCGGTGACCGGAGACGCCTGGCCGCTGCACGCCCGGCTCGCCAACCGGGAGCTGGCACGGCGGGTACGCCGCCGCACGGGTCTGGCGGAGCTGCATGACATCGGCCCGATGCGAGCCGCCCGCCGTACGGCCCTGCTCGGTCTGGGCCTGACCGACCGCCGTTCCGGCTACCCCCTGCAGATGCTCGTCCGTGCGGCGGAGGCGGGATGGCGGGTGCGTGAGACGGACGTGTCCTACGCACCACGGGTCGGTCGGTCCAAGGTGACCGGGACCTGGCGGGGCACCTGGCAGGCGGTACGCGACATGGGGGCGGTCCTCGCCGAGGCGCCCGCCGTCACCCCGGCCGACGCCGCAAAGGCCCGGAGATGACATCCGCCCCGCAACGGCACGCAGCGCCCACCGTGCTCGTTCTCGCCAAGGAGCCGGTGCCCGGAAAGGTCAAGACGCGGCTCACTCCGCCGTACAGCTGCGCCCAGGCCGCCGTCCTTGCCGAGGCCGCCCTGGCCGACACCCTGGACGCCGTGCTGCGCGCGGCCGTGCGCCACCGCGTGCTGGTGTTGGACGGCGAGCCGGGGCCGTGGCTGCCCGCGGGAGTCGAGGTCGTTCCGCAAGCCGGTGGTGAACTCGACGAGCGGATCGCGGCAGCCTTCGCCGTCGTCTGCGACGGTCCGGCGCTGCTCATCGGCATGGACACCCCGCAGCTGACGGCCGGGCTGCTGGATGCCGTGGACTGGTGCGGGGGCGACGCGTGGTTCGGTCCGGCTGCCGACGGCGGCTTCTGGGCCCTGGGCTTTGCCAACCCGTCGCTGGCCCCCTCCCTGGTGCGGGGTGTGCCCATGTCGACCCCCGAGACCGGACGGCTGCAGCGGCGTCGCCTCGCCACTGCCGGTCTGACGGTATGTGACCTGCCTCCGCTGCGTGACGTGGACACCGCAGCCGACGCCGTCGCGGTCGCCGCCGAGGCGCCTGGAACGCGTTTTGCCGCGGCACTGGCCCGCGCCGACGTCCGAGCGGAAGGAGTCGCGCAGTGCACGAGACGGTACTGAGTGGACAGGCCGCCGACGCCGCTTGGGCCGCCGATCCGTACTTGCACGCACTGGATGCCGGCCGCGGTCCCCTCTTCCTCCAGCGCTCCGACGGCTGGCTGCTGCCTTTGGACGTGGAGCGCTGGTGCGCCCCCGCCGATTCCGCGGACCAGGAGTTGTTGCACCGCTGCCAAGGGCCTGTCCTCGATCTGGGCTGCGGGCCCGGGCGGCTGGTCATAGCCCTGGCTCGGCGGGGTCGGCCGGTCCTCGGAGTGGACATCAGCCCCGCTGCCGTCGCCCGCGCCCGTCGAGAGGGCCGGCCTGTGGTCCACAGGTCGGTCTTCGACCGGCTGCCCGCCGAGGGGCGTTGGGGCACGGTGCTGCTGGCGGACGGCAACATCGGGATCGGCGGTGCCCCGGAAACGCTGCTGGCCCGGGCGCGCGATCTGCTTGCCCCCGGGGGCCGGCTGCTCGTCGAGGCGGATGCCCACGAGGTGGACGAGCGCCTGGTTGTCCGGGTACGGGACGGCCTCGGCCGCTGCGGCCCCGTTTTCCTCTGGGCCAGGGTGGGTTCGGCGGCGCTGCGTGGTGTCGCCGTCGGAGCGGGCTGGACGGTGGCAGGTGAATGGTCCGAGGGTGGCCGCCGCTTCCTGGATCTTCGTCCCTGGTCACCCTGATCACCCGGTTCCGCTCGCCGTCCTCGCCCCTCGGCGGGCGTTCCGTCGGCAACCGCCTATACCGCGTGCTGCTCTGCCCAGCTTTCCCCGGCTTGTCGTGACCATCCTCCGTGCAGGAAACAGAGATCGGTGACCCCGTGCCCCTCCCGCTCAGGTACCGGCGGCCCGGCCGACGCCGCCCCGGGCCGTGGCATCGGTGCGGTACTCCCAACGGGCCGACATGAGCACGCTCGCCCCGTTCGCCGGGCGGGCTCGCGCCGGCCGGTCCGGCGTCTGGACGGCCGGCACACTCGTACTGCTGGCGGGTGTCGTCACGGCGACCACCGTTTCGGTCCGCACCGGTGGAGTACTCGCCCGCCCGGAACGCATCCTGCTCTGGTACGCGGTGGCCTGGGTCATGTTCGCCGCCGCCTGCTGGACGGTGCGGGCGGTCCCGGTGCGGCGGGCGACGGGCGTCATCCTCGCGGGAAGCGCGGTTGTGGCTCTGACCGGCCTGGCCGGACCGCCCAGCACCAGCAGCGACATGTTCCGCTACGTCTGGGACGGCACCGTGCAGGCGGCGGGCATCTCCCCGTACACCTATCCGCCGGCCGCTCCGGAACTCGCCCGGCTGCGCGACCCATGGCTCTTCCCCCCGGACTCCGCCTGTCAGGACCCCGCCACCGTCCTGCGCCTGGAACTGCACACGTTCCCGGCGGCACAGGACGGACCTGGCCCCCGGCCGACGGAGTGCACCCGCATCAACCGTCCACAGGCACACACGATCTATCCCCCGGTAGCGGAGTGGTGGTTCTTCGCCGTCCACGCGTTGTCGCCCGCCGACGGGCGGCACAAGCCTTTCCAGGCCGCGGGCGCCGTACTCGCGTTCGCCACCACGGCCGCGCTGCTGGCCGTGCTGCGCCGCGGCGGCCGGGACCCCCGTGCGGCGGCGCTCTGGGCGTGGTGCCCGGCAGTGCCGGTCGAGGCGGTCAACAACGCCCACGTCGACACCCTGGGGGTACTGCTCACCGTTCTGGCGCTGGGCGCCGTGGGTCAGGGCAGCCGACGCGGTGTTCTGCTGGGCGCCGCGACGGCGGTGAAGCTGCTGCCGGTCCTCGCGCTGGTCGGCTCCGTGTCGGGGCGGCGGTCCATGCTGCGGACCGCGGCGCCCGCGGTCGTCGCCTTCGTGCTCGTCTATCTGCCGTACGCGGCGGTCTCCGGTGGCCAGGTCCTGGGTTACCTGCCCGGCTATCTGAAGGAGGAGGGCTACGAGCCCGGCGACGTGCGCCGTTTCGCCCTGTTGCGGCTGCTGCTGCCCGACGTGGCGGCGGCACCCGTCGCCGCCGTGCTCATCGCGCTGACCGCGGTGTACGTCTGGCGGCGCGGAGACCCTGAGCGGCCATGGCAAGGAGCTCTCCTGATGACCGGCACCACTTTGACGTTGGTCTCGCCCGGCTACTCCTGGTACGCCCTGCTGGTCGTGGGCCTGGTCGCGCTCGACGGCCGTGCGGAGTGGCTCGCCGTCCCCGCCGCCGGCGCGGTGCTCTATGTCGGAAACGCGGCCTTCCCTCGGATGCCGTTGCAGGCGTTGGCGTACGGCGCCGCCGCCCTTGTGGTCTGCGGCGCGGCCGCCCACCGCCACTGGTCGGGCCGGAGTCCGTCACCAGCGGCAGAAACCCTGAAGTGCGTGCCTCGGGAAGCACGACCTGTCGAACGCGACCAAGAGAAGAGGCAACGATGACGACTGACCGCCCCTCGGCCGCCGAGCGCCCGCAGTCGCCGCCCGACCCGCCCGGCCCGGGAGGGGACCGGACCGGCCGACGGACCGGCGGCCCCGTCGCCGAGGGCTCCACGCGGGCACCGGAGTCTCCCCGCTCCCGGCTGCGGGCCCGGCTGACGGGCGGGCCGCCGCCAGGGCCGTCCCGGCCGGGATTCTGGCGCAGCCCGCTGCGGGGACCGTGGCTGACCTCGGTCCTCGGACTGGTCCTGCTCGTCGGCATCACGGTGCTCTTCGTGACCGGCCTGCTCTCCTACGCGGCCTACAACCCGGACCTGTCCCCGATCAACGACCAGACACCGGACAAAGGGGTGCTGGGCTTCTACCTCTTCGCCTGGCCGACCGGTCCGTCCTGGCTCTACCGGGTCACCCAGGGCGTCCATGTCACACTCGGCGTCGTCCTCGTCCCCGTACTGCTGGCCAAGCTGTGGTCGGTCATCCCGAAGCTGTTCACCTGGCCGCCCGTGCGCTCGCCCGGCCAGGCGTTGGAGCGGCTCTCCCTGCTGCTGCTCGTCGGGGGCGCACTGTTCGAGTTCGCCACCGGTCTGCTGAACATCCAGCTTCACTACATCTTTCCGGGCTCCTTCTACACCCTCCATTTCTACGGTGCCTGGGTGTTCATCGGCGCGTTCGTCGTGCATGTCGCCCTCCGTCTCCGCGTGGTGGCACGCGCGCTGCGGAGCCGGCGGCTGCGGACCGAGCTGCGCACCCCTCTCAGCGACACCCGCCCTGAACCACCCGACCGGACCGGCCTGGTCTCCCCGCGGCCCGCTCCGCCGACCATGTCGCGACGCGGCATCCTCGGCACGGTGGGCCTCGCCTCCCTGGCGCTGCTGGTCGTGACGGCCGGTCAGAGCATCGGCGGCAGCCTGCGGCGGACGGCCCTGCTCGCTCCGCACGGCCGGAACCCCGGGCAGGGTCCCAACGGCTTCCCGATCAACAAGACGGCCGCGGACGTCGGCGTCCAGGCCGAGGACACGGGCGCCCACTGGCGGCTCGTGGTGCGCGGCGGCTCCCGCGAGGCCGTGCTCACCCGCGCCGAGGTGCTCCGCTTGCCGCAGCACTCGGCCTGGCTGCCCATCGCCTGTGTGGAGGGGTGGTCGACCGAGGACCAGCACTGGAGCGGAGTGCGGTTGTCCGACCTGGCGGCCCTGGTGGGGCTGCACGAGGACCTGCCCTCGGTCCGGGTCGACTCCCTGCAACGCGGCGGTTTCGGCTCCACGGTCCTGCGGGACAACCAGGTCCGCAATCCCCGCTCCCTGCTCGCGCTGCGTGTCAACGGCGCCGACCTGTCGCTCGACCACGGCTACCCGGCGCGGATCATCGTCCCCGCCAACCCGGGCGTCCACAACACCAAGTGGGTCACGAACCTCACCTTCGGAACGACCCCGGTCTCGGAGTCGGGAGCCATCTCATGAGGTATTTCCGTGCCCGTTACGGCCGCTCCCCGCTCCATCTGCTGCTGATCCTCTGCTCCTTCGCCCTGACGGCGTACGCCGGCGTCCGGTTGCTGGGAGAGAACGCCCTGGCCGTCGCCGTCTGGTTCGTGGGCGCGGCCCTGGTGCACGACCTGGTACTGCTGCCCCTCTACACCCTCCTCGACCGCGCGGTGCGGCGGCTGCTACCGGCGGGCGCCACCGCCTCCGCGGACGGGGCTGCCGACCGGGCGGCCCTGATCAACCACGTCCGGGTCCCGGGCCTCGTCTCGCTGCTCCTGCTGCTCGTCTGGTACCCGCTGGTGCTCCGCCGGGTTCCGGGATACACGGCTGCGACAGGGCTGAGTCCCGATGTCTTCCTGGGCCACTGGCTGCTCGTCACCGCGGCCCTCTTCGCGGCCTCGGCCGTCTGGTACGTACTGTCCCTCGCGCTCCGAGGCCGGCCCGGTCCGCGCAACGGTTCACGGCCCGCGGCGCCCGGCGACCCGTCCGAGTGACCGGGCAGGCCGGCGCCACCACCCATCCACCGACTCCGGAAGGCTCCCTCCCGCACGCGTCCTTCAGGGCGAGGGCAACCCCGACAGATGCGCAGGGCGCGGCTGCACCACGGGCACCAGGCACCGCGACGGAGGAGCACGACGGCCGGCCTGCCGTCAGGGGCCTCGGCCAGGCTCACGGGGCTTCCGACCATGCGGTGACGGGTGACGGGTGACGGAACTCTTACGTGCCGGTGCGGAAACCGCGTCGTACGCGCGGAGTTCCGTAGCGTTCCCCCCATGCGAGTACTTGTCACGGGAGGCGCGGGTTTCATCGGCGCCCACATTGTCACGGCACTGAGGGAGCACGGGCATGAGCCCGTCGTTCTGGACACGTTCCTGCCCACCTCGCATCCGGAGATCCCGGTGCTGACGGACACCTCGGTGGTGCGAGGCGACGTCCGGGATCCTGAGGCCGTACGGGCGGTCCTGCGCGGGGTCGACGCCGTATGCCATCAGGCGGCGATGGTGGGGCTGGGTCAGGACTTCGCGGACGCGCCCGCGTACGCCGATTGCAACGACGTGGGTACCGCGGTGCTGCTCGCCGGGATGGCGGAGGCCGGGGTCCGCAGGCTCGTACTCGCCGGGTCGATGGTCGTGTACGGGGAGGGCGGGTACGCGTGTCCGCGGCACGGGGCCGTACGGCCCCGTCCGCGTGAAACCGCTGATCTGAAAGCGGGGCGGTTCGAAGTGCGCTGCCCTCGTTGCGGAGCCGGACTCGTCCCCGGACTGATCGGTGAGGACGCGCCCGTGGATCCGCGGAGTGTGTACGCGACGACGAAGCTGACGCAGGAGCACCTGGCGGCCGCGTGGGCGCGGAGCGTGGGGGGCCGGGCGGTGTCATTGCGCTATCACAACGTGTACGGGCCGGGAATGCCGCGGGATACCCCGTACGCGGGGGTGGCGTCGTTCTTCCGGTCGGCCCTGGCACGCGGGGAGGCGCCGCGGGTCTTCGAGGACGGCGCCCAGCGTCGCGACTTCGTGCATGTATTCGATGTGGCCGCGGCCAATGTCGTGGCACTTGAGGCGGTCGCGGGACGGCCCGTCGGCTCGATGACCGTCTACAACACGGGCAGTGGCGAACCCCACACCATTCTGGACATGGCGCAGGCTCTGGCCAGGGCCCACGGCGGACCGCCCCCGGTCGTGACGGGTGAGTTCCGGCTCGGCGATGTACGGCACATCACGGCCGACTCCACGCGGTTGCGTGTCGAGTCGGGCTGGCGGCCACAGGTCGGCTTCGACGAAGGGATGGCCGAGTTCGCGCGGGCGCGCCAGCGTTCTTCCGCGGCGCCCCGACAGGCTTGATGCCCGGAATGTGAGACAGCCGGGCCTCTTTCTCGTGCTTCGGCGGTGTCGGCGGCCGACGCCCCGAAGACTCGTACGGCCCGGTCCGCCGACCGGCCGCCGCGGAATACGCGCCGCGGCCTTCAGAGTGCAGGCGTCCGCAGGGGCAGGGTGACCTCGAAGCGGCAGCCGCCGCGTACGTTACGCACCTCCGCGCGGCCTGCGTGGGCTTCGACGATGCCACGCACGATCGCGAGGCCCAGTCCGGCGCCGGCCGGAGGGGTCCGGGCGGCGCTGCCCCGCCAGCCCGTGTCGAAGACCCTCCCCAGATCCTCCTCCGGTATGCCGCCGCAGCTGTCCGTCACCGACAGGATGACCGCGTCGGCCTGTCGTTCGGCGGCGACGGCGACCGTGCCGTCGGCGGGAGTGTGGTGGATGGCGTTGACGAGGAGGTTGGCCAGGACCCGCGTCATCTCCTTGCCGTCCACTTCCACCGGTACGGGTTCGACCCCGTCACCGACCAGCCGCACCCCGCGCTCGTGAGCCAGCGGATGGACTCCCGAGAGGGCATCGCCCACGAGGTCGTAGACCGAGAGCCGGCTCGGGGTGAGGGTCAGGGCTCCGGCGTGGATCCGGGACAGTTCGAACAGGTCGTTGACCATGGAGTTGAGCCGGTCGACCTCGGCACCGATCTGCCGGTGGTAGCGGGCCGGGTTGTCGGCCACGCCGTCCTCCAGCGCCTCCGACATGGCCCGCAGCCCGGCCAACGGGGTGCGCAGATCGTGGGAGATCCAGGCGACCAGCTCGCGGCGTGAGGTCTCCAGCGCCCGTTCCCTCTCGCGGGAGGCGGCCAGCTTGGCGCTGGTGGCGGCGAGCTGCCGGGAAAGCTCGGCAAGTTCGGCGGTGGCCGGTCCCGCCGGGGCGGCGAAGCTTCCCTCGTCACCGAAGTCACGTGCCGCGAGCGCGAGTTCGTTGCTGCGGGCCACCACCCAGCGGCCCAGCAGCAAGGCGGTGACCAGCGAGACGACGGCAGCCATGGTCACCACGAGTGTCACGACGGTGAGGTCGTGCCCGGACAGGAACATCGCCTGGGCGACGGTGAGTGTTCCGGTCAGCATGGCGGTGACCGTGACGGCGGCCACCACGGTGAGGGAGACGGTGACCGAGCGATGGCGTACCAGGCGCAGGGCGACGGCGCCGACAACTCCCGCGCAGGCGGCCCCCGCCAGGGCGAAGGCGGCGATGAGCAGCAGGTCCTTCACCGCGCCTCCCCCGCCCCTGGCCGGTCGTCGGGCCCGGACCGGGAATCCTTTCCGTGCGGAATGCCGGTACCGGGTCGAAGGGCGAAGCGGTAGCCGACGCCCCAGACCGTCTGGATGAGCCGCGGCAGGCCTGGATCGTCCTCGATCTTGGCGCGCAGCCGCCGCACATGGACCGTGACCGTGGACAGGTCTCCGAAGTCCCAGCCCCATACGTCCCGCATCAGATCCTGCCTGCTGTGTGCCCGGTCAGGATGGCGCAAGAAGTGTGCGAGGAGATCGAACTCCCTCAGTGTGAGGGCGAGTTCCCGGCCGTCCTTGGAGGCGCGGTGGGTGGCGGGGTCCAAGGCCAGCCCGGCACCACGCAGTGCGGCCCCCGAACCGGTGGCCGCCCGGGCATCCGGTCCCCGGCCCGGACCCCGGCTGCGGCGCAGTACGGACTCGATACGCAGCACGAGTTCACGCGGGCTGAACGGCTTGGTCACATAGTCGTCGGCGCCGAGCTCCAGTCCGGCGATCCGGTCCTCCTCGTCACCTCGTGCGGTGAGCATGACCACCGGCACCGGGCCCGTGGCGCGGAGTCTGCGGCACACCTCCAGCCCGTCCGGCCCCGGCAGCATCAGATCCAGGAGGACCAGGTCCGGTCGGCACCGAGCAGCGCTTTCGAGTGCGGCCCAGCCGTCGGCGGCGTGTTCCACCGCGAAGCCGGCCCGCTCCAGATACCCGCTGACAACCTCGGCGACCGTCGGGTCATCGTCTACGACCAGGACGCGGCCCGGTGGGATCTCCATGCTCATGGACCCAAGCGTCGCATCAGCCGGCCCGCCCGTTCCCGGCGCAGCGGGCCGCGGAGAGCGACGTCCGCGTTCCGTAAGGAGTCGATGTCCGCTATGTCCGTACGGAATTCCTACGGTGAAGACCGTGACCGTAGATCTCGTACTTCCCTGTCTGAACGAGGCCGAGGCCCTGCCCTGGGTGCTTGCCCGTGTTCCCGCCGGCTGGCGGGCCGTCGTGGTCGACAACGGCTCCACCGACGGATCCGCGGAACTCGCGGCTGAGCTCGGCGCCACCGTGGTGCACGAGCCCCGCCGCGGTTTCGGCGCGGCCTGCCACGCCGGGCTGCTGGCCGCCGAGGCCGACATCGTGTGCTTCTGCGACTGCGACGCCTCACTCGATCCCGGGCTGCTGGCCGGCTTCGTACAAGTGGTCGCGGACGGTGGGGCCGATCTCGTGCTGGGGCGGCGCAGACCTCAGGGGCGGGGTGCCTGGCCGGTGCACGCCCGCGCGGGGAATCTCGCGCTGGCCTGGATGCTGCGCCGACGCACCGGTCTGCGACTGCGCGACCTGGGTCCCATGCGGGCCGTGCGCCGCGAGGCGCTGCTCGGCCTGGACCTGACCGACCGGCGCAGCGGCTATCCGCTCCAGATGGTGGTCCGCGCCGCCGACGCCGGATGGCGGGTACGAGAGGCCGACGTGCCGTACCTGCCCCGGACAGGCGAGTCCAAGGTCACCGGCACCTGGCGGGGCACCTGGCAGGCCGTGCGCGACATGCGCCGGGTACTCGCCGAACCGGGCACCGCGAGGCCGGGCGCGACCGTGCCGGGGGCCGCCCGGTGACCACGGTTCTCGTCATCGCCAAGGAACCCGTGCCGGGCCGCGTCAAAACCCGGCTCACCCCGCCCTTCAGCCCGGAGGAGGCCGCCGCGCTGGCCGAGGCCGCTCTCGCCGACACCCTGGCCACCCTCGCCCGGACTCCGGCCACCCGGCGGGTGCTGGTGCTGGAGGGGCGGCCCGGACCCTGGTTGGTACCGGGATTCGACGTGGTGCCCCAGCGCACCGGCGGACTGGACGAGCGGCTCGCCGCCGCCTTCGCCCTGTGCACGGGCCCCGCCCTGCTCATCGGGATGGACACCCCGCAGGTCACCACGGGTCTGCTGGCCCCCGCGCTCGCCCCGGACGCCTGGCGCGAGCATGACGCCTGGTTCGGGCCCGCCGTCGACGGAGGCTTCTGGGCGCTGGGACTCGCGGCACCGGACCCCGGGCTGCTGCGCGGGATACCGATGTCGGTTCCGGAGACCGGAGCCGCACAGTACGCGCGGCTCGTCGCCGCCGGCCTACGCGTCGGCCGCATGGCGACACTGCGGGACGTCGACACCGCCGAGGACGCGCGGCTGGTGGCCGCCGAGGCGGGTGGCGGCAGCTTTCACACCCTGCACACGCGGCTGGCTGCGCCCGCTCCCGGCGGCCGGACGGCCGGCGCATGAGGGTACGAGGACCGCTGACGGCGGCGGTGGCTCCCGGCCGCGCCCTCGCGCCCCCGGCGGCCTGGCACGAGGATCCCTACTCCGACGCGCTGCGCGGCGGCCGGGGCCCGCTCCATCTGCGGCGGAACGACGGCCGGCTGCTGTCCCTGGACGTGGAACGCTGGTGCGCCGCCCCCGATACCGCGGACCTGGGCGTCCTCGCCCGGTGCGAGGGATCGGTCCTGGACGTCGGATGCGGCCCCGGCCGGCTGGTCGCCGCCCTCGCGGCGCGGGGGCATCCGGCACTGGGCATCGATGTCAGCCCGGCGGCGGTGGCGCTCACCAAGCGGTCGGGCGGACTCGCGCTCTGCCGGTCGGTGTTCGAACCACTGCCCGGCGAGGGCCGCTGGGACACCGCGCTGCTCATCGACGGCAACATCGGTATCGGCGGCGATCCCGTGACCCTGCTGAGGCGTCTGGGGGAGATCACCGGCCGGAAGGGGACCGTGATCGTCGAGTCCCTCGCCCTGGACGTGGATGAGCGCTGTGAGGTACGGCTCGACAACGGCCGGGGCGGACTCGGCACCTCCTTCGCCTGGGCACGGGTCGGCGCCCGCGCCCTGAACGGCCATGCCGAGGCGGCCGGCTGGGTCCGCCGACGTGAGTGGACGGAGGCGGGACGCGCCTTCACGGAACTCACACGGCGCCCCGGGCCGCTCCCACCTCGGCGCTGAGCGGCGGGCTCGGCTCACCCCGAGCCCGCCCTCGGGCCGCAGACCGGACTCCGCCAGGCGCGTCCGGGACCTTACGAAACACGGACGTCGTGCCCCGTGAGACCGGTTTCCCACGCTCGCGCTGCCACGCTGTCGCCATGCGCAGCCTCCGTACCACCGTCTCCGCCCTCCTCGTGGCAGCCCTGGCCGCCACACTCGTACTGACCGTGCGGAAGGACGGCTATCACACGGATCCGGCCGGGCTGTCCTGGTGGTACGCGGCCTCCTGGGCTCTGTTCGCCGCGGCCGCCTGGAGCCTGCGCGAGGTGCCCGCGCGGCAGGCCGTCACACTGGTGCTGACCGGCGCGGTCGTGATCGCCGCCACCGGACTGGTAGCGGCTCCCCGCACGAGCACCGACTCCTTCCGCTATGCCTGGGACGGCAGAGTGCAGGCCGCCGGGATCTCCCCGTACGACCACGCCCCGGCAGACCCCGCGCTCGACCGACTGCGCGACGACTGGCTCTTCCCGCACGGCGCCGCCTGTACCGGCCCGGACCGGACACCGGTGCCGGAGGGGAGGTGTACTCGGATCAACCGCCCCCAGGTGCCCACCATCTACCCGCCGGTGGCCGAGGGCTACTTCCTGCTGGTCCACGAACTCTCGCCGCCCGACGTCCGCCACAAGGGGCTCCAGACCGGCGCGGCCCTGCTGTCCGTGATGACCTCCGGCGCTCTCCTGATGATCCTGCGGCGGCGTGGTGATCCGCGGAACGCCGCCTTCTGGGCCTGGTGTCCGGCGGTACCCGTCGAGGCGGTGAACAACGCCCATGCCGATGTACTCGCCGTCCTGCTGTCCGTCGCCGCGCTCGGCGTGGTCGTGCGGCGGCGGGCGACGGGGGGCGCGTTGCTGGGCCTCGCGATCACGGCCAAGTTGCTGCCGGCCGTCCTCCTGCCGGGAGCCCTGTCCGGTGTACGCCGCGGACGCGATGTGGTGGCCGTGACGCTGCCCGCCGCCGTGGTGGTGGGCCTGGTCTATCTGCCCTACGTCCTCGGATCTCACGCGTCCGTCCTCGGCTATCTGGGCGGCTACGCCGAAGAGGAGGGATACGAGGACGCCTCGGCCCGCAGCCGTTACGCCCTGCTGCGGCTGCTGGTCCCCGACTCCTGGGCACTGCCGGTGGTCGGGGCCGTCATGCTCGCGGCAGTCGGACACGTACTGCGCAGGGGTGACCCGGAACGCCCTTGGAGCGGGGCCCTGTTGGTGACAGGGACAGCGTTCCTGGTCCTGACCCCCGGCTACTCCTGGTACGCACTGCTCCTGGTCGCGCTGGTCGCCCTCGACGGCCGCTGGGAGTGGCTCGGTGTCGCCGTCGCGGGCGCCGCCGCCTATGTCACCGGCCGGGCGCTGGGCGGCGGGACGGGCACAGTGGCCTACACACTGGCCGCGGTCGCGGTCCTGGCCGGATGGGTCATCCGCCGGCGTCGCCAATGCTCGGCGATCGTGGGCGTCCTGGCACCGAGATGGACCAGCAGCGAACCGGTGATCACCCAGGCCAGGGCCCAGTGCACCTGGCGGAATCCGGAAAACAAAAAATGCCGGCTGAGATGATCTCAACCAGCACTCTTCGGCAACCCATGGGCTACCGGTCGGTTCAGTCAGTGTCCGAGGGGGGACTTGAACCCCCACGCCCGATAAAGGGCACTAGCACCTCAAGCTAGCGCGTCTGCCATTCCGCCACCCGGACGAGTGGTCGAACCGCGGGTCTGTGCGCGGCGACGGGGACAACGATACCAGGGGATCGGGGTGGTCCTCACCCGTATATCCGGTGGTCAGGGATGCGTGGGGTGCCGTGCGGAGGGGCTCCGTACGGCACCCCACGCGCCTGACCGGCCGGCCCGTCGGGTGGCCCCGGGGTGGGAGCGCCCGACGGGGCGGTGTGTCAGGGGGTGTGGTCAGGTGCGGGTCGGGGGGTGTGGGTCAGGGCATCAGGTGGTAGTCCGGGAAGTTGCCCGGCGGGCGTTCGCCCGGGGGGCCGTCCGTGACCGCTCGTACCAGGAGCTCTCCGCCGACGAAGGCGCCTCGCCAGGAGTGGCCGAAGCCGCCGAAGAGCTCGTCGCGGTCGCCGCGCGAGCGCGGCTTGCCGTGGCCGACCTTGAAGGCGCGGACCTGCGGGGAGAGCCGGGCGTAGGTCGCCGGGTCGTCGGTGGAGAGGGTCGCGACGAGGGCGCCGTTCGAGGCGTTCATCGCGGCCAGCAGTTCCGCCTCCGTGTCGACCAGGACGATGGTGTCGACCGGGCCGAAGGGCTCCGCGTGGTGCAGCGGCGAGGACGGGGGCGGGTTGAGGAGGGTCACCGGCGGGAGGTACGCGCTGGTGTCCTGGCCCGGCAGGAACAGACCGTCGGACAGCGATCCCTCGTGCAGCGGGACCGCGCCGCGGCTGATCGCCTCGGCCACGTGGTCGGCCAGTTCCTTGGCCTTGGCCGCGTTGATGAGCGGCCCGAAGTCGAGCTCGGGCAGCGGGTCCCCCGGCTTCTCGACCGCCAGGGGATGGCCCAGCCGGATGGAGCGTACGGCGGGGAGGTACGCCGCGAGGAAGTCCGCGAAGAGCGAGCGCTGGACGACAAAACGCGGATACGCCGTGCAGCGCTGCTTGCCGTAGTCGAACAGCTTGGGGATGACGGCCGTCAGGGCGTCCCAGTCGCTGTAGTTCCAGATGCCCCAGGTGTTGAGCCCCTCCTGTTCCAGGACATGGCGCTTGCCGAGATCGGCCACCGCGGTCGCGATCCTGGCGCCGGTGTCCCGGCCGCCGACGAAGGAGACGCAGCCGATCTCCGGCGAGCGCACGAGCGCCTCGGAGAGTTCGCCGCCGCTGCCGCTGACCAGGGTGATCGGGATGCCCTCGCGGACGGCGAGCGCGGAGGCCAGGGTCAGGCAGGCCACTCCCCCGTCGGTGGGGGCCTTGGCGATCACCGCGTTGCCCGCCAGTGCCTGCACCAGCATGGCGTGGACCAGGACGGACATCGGATAGTTCCAGCTCGCGATGTTGGAGACGGGGCCGGGCAGCGGGCTGCGGCCCTCCAGCATCCGGTCGACGTTGTCGACGTACCAGCGCACACCGTCGATCGCACGGTCGACGTCGGCCTGGGCGAGGCGCCACGGCTTGCCGATCTCCCACACGAGGAGCAGGGCGAGCAGTTCACGGTGTTCGGTGAGCGCGTCGAGCGTGGCGCTCACCCGCGCCTTGCGCGCGGTGAGCGGAACGTGCCGCCAGACGCGGTGTTCGTCCAGACAGGCTCGCACAGCCTGCTGGGCGGTGGCCGCGTCCAGCCGCGGCGGACCCGCTATGGGGCTGCCGTCGACCGGGCTGGTGGCGGGCAGGGCCCGGCCGTCGGACTGCCACGAGCCGTCCCAGAGGTTCAGGACACGGTCGTCCTGGAAGGCCTCGGGCGCCACGGCGAGGCAGCGCTCCCAGGCGTCGGACCAGGCCGTGCCGGGCTTCAGCGACAGAGTCAGTTGAGGAGTGAGGGTGGGTGCCATTGAGGGTCTCCGCTTTCAGGGGCGGGAAATGACATGGCTCGGCTCGCCTGCCGTGGAAGCCGGCCGACGAGGAGTGTGGGAGAGAGGGAAGGAATCAGGTCGTCATGGGCGCGACCTCTTGTCGTTTCGATGGGCTCGGCCGCCCTGCTTGCCCGGCTGCCCTGCGCCGGGTCGGTCGACGTCGCCCCGCTCGTCGCCCCGTGCCGACGCGGCCGACGGCTCGCCCGACGGCAGGCGGACCGGTGCGCGCCGCGGCGCGCACT
>NZ_MAUD01000449.1 GCF_001700515.1 Streptomyces lushanensis | reverse complement strand
GACACAGGCGAGCACCCCGCGTCCGTGCCGCTCGCGGATGGTCCCGCCCCGGCCGCGGGGTGCTCGCCTGTGTCGGCCATGGCGCCGGCCTCCTCCGTGGCAGCGATGTCGCGGTCCGTACTCACAGCGTGCTCCAGTCCTGGTCGGGATAGCGGTGCACGGGCGCCGACACGTCGTCGAGCGCCTGGCAGATCTCGTCAGGAAGACTAAGGCTCTCCACTGACAGTGCCGCCGTGAGCTGCTGCGCGTTCCGCGCCCCGATGATCGGGGCCACCACGCCCGGGCGGTCCCTGACCCAGGCCAGCGCCACCTCCAGCGGTGTCGTGGCGAGCCCGTCCGCGGCCGTCGCGACCGCGTCCACGATCCGGCTCGCCGCCTCGTCCAGATACGGCTCGACGAACGGCGCCATCTGCTCCGAGGCGCCCCGCGAGTCGGGCGGGGTGGTGTGCCGGTACTTGCCGGTGAGCACCCCCCGCCCCAGCGGCGAGGAGGGCAGCAGCCCGACGCCCAGATCCAGCGCGGCGGGCAGCACCTCACGCTCCACACCGCGCTGCAACAGGGAGTACTCCATCTGTGTGCTGGCCAGCCGCGTCCGTATCCCGGGCGCGGCGAGCTGCCAGGTGGCGGCCTTGGCGAGCTGCCAGCCGCAGTAGTTCGACACTCCCGCGTACCGGGCCCGGCCGCTGCTCACCGCGATGTCCAGGGCGTGGAGCGTCTCCTCCAGCGGTGTCTCGTCGTCAAAGGCGTGTATCTGCCACAGATCCACATAGTCCGTGCCGAGCCGCTCCAGCGACGCGTCCAGCGCGGCGAGCAGATGCCCGCGCGATCCGTCGAAGCGCCGGTACGGATCGGGCACACTGCCGGCCTTCGTCGCGACGATCAGATCGCGGCGCGGCACCAGCCGTTCGATCAACTGCCCGAGCAGATATTCGGACTCCCCTCCGCCGTACACGTCCGCCGTGTCGACCAGTGTCCCGCCCGCCTCCCAGAAGGCCTTCAACTGATCGGCGGCGTCGTGCTCGTCGGTGTCCCGTCCCCAGGTCAGGGTGCCGAGCCCGATCCGGGACACGCGCAGGCCGGTACGGCCGAGATGCCTCTGCTCCATGGCTGCTGAGATTACTGGCCAGGACCCCACGCGGAGAGAGCCTGTGGACAACCCGCCGCTGACGGAAGCCCGTACGGCGCGCTAGAGTCCCCGGCACAGGGACGTTACCCATCAGTAGTAGGGAGTGGCCATGCGGCTCGGCATCAACCTCGGGTACTGGGGTGCGGGGATGGACGGCGACAACCTCGCGGTCGCGCAGGAGGCCGACCGGCTCGGCTATGACGTCTGCTGGGTCGCGGAGGCGTACGGCTCCGACGCCCCGACCGTACTGAGCTGGGTCGCGGCGCAGACGGAGAGCATCGACGTGGGCTCCGCGATCCTTCAGATCCCGGCCCGTCAGCCCGCCATGACCGCCATGACCGCGGCCACCCTCGACTCCCTCTCCGGCGGCCGGTTCCGGCTGGGCCTCGGGGTCTCGGGCCCCCAGGTCTCCGAGGGCTGGTACGGCGTGAAGTTCGACAAGCCGCTCGCCCGCACCCGGGAGTACGTCGAGATCGTCCGCCGGGCCATGTCCCGCGAGCGGCTGTCGTACGAGGGCGAGCACTGGACGCTGCCGCTGCCCGGCGGTCCCGGCAAGCCGCTCAAGCTCACGGTGCATCCGGAGCGCGAGCACATCCCCCTCTACATCGCCGCGATCGGTCCCAAGAACCTGGAGCAGACCGGCGAGATCGCGGACGGCGCGCTGCTGATCTTCCCCTCCGCCGAGCATCTCGAGGACACCGCGGTCCGGCATCTGCGGGCGGGCCGTGAGAAGGCCGGGCTGACCATGGACGGCTTCGACGTCTGTCCGACCGTGCCGCTCGCGCTCGGCGACGACATCGGGGCGCTGGCCGACGTCTTCCGCCCGTACACCGCGCTGTACGTGGGCGGCATGGGCAGCCGCAGGCAGAACTTCTACAACCAGCTCGCCTGCCGTATGGGCTACGAGAAGGAGGCCGCGGAGATCCAGGACAAGTACCTCTCCGGGGACAAGGAGGGCGCGGCGGCGGCCGTTCCGCACGAGCTGATCGACTCGACCACCCTGCTCGGTTCCGTGGAGCGGATCGCCGACCGGATGCGCGCCTACGCCGACGCGGGTGTCACCACGCTGACCCTCGCTCCGGCCGGCTTCACGCCGGCCGAGCGCGTCGCCGCCCTGCGCGCCGGTACGGAGGCCCTGGAGCGCGCGGGCCTGGTGTCCTGACGAAGGCGCCCCGGTCCCAGCCCCAACTCCGGGTCCGGACCGGGGCCCTCGGGCGCCGGCCCCGTTGGCCCGGACGGACGCGGGCGGCGGTCCGGGGCGCGACGGGAAAAGTCCGCGGCCGTGGTGGGGGCTCGGGGGGTCTTCCCCGCCACGGCCGTCATGTACGACAACGCCTCCGGCCCCCGCCCGGTTACGCGCCGGGCCCGCCTTCGCGCTCCTTCTTTCGGCTCAGCCGTGCGGCGCACCTGTTGCCTGTTGTCCCGCACCCCATTTGACTCGTTTTCTGCGGATGTCTGTATGGAGGTGACAGTGATGCTCTCGGCCCGAAGCCTGTTCCAGGAAATCCTGGACGACGACCGTTCCTTCCGGCTCTTCTGTTCCATCGCGGCCAGCGGAGAGGCCCAGGGCGGCTGGGAGAACGGCCGGATCGCCGCCCTCGTACCGGAGTCCATGCGGGACCTCGCCCCGAAGATCGCCCGGCACGGCGCCGACGAGGACAAGCACGGGCGCATTTTCCACGCCCTCCTCAAGAAGCGCGGTCTCGAACCCGTCGAGGTTCCGCGCGAGACCGACTACACCATGCTGCTGGAGCGCCGGGGCATCGGGCTCACCCACGCCAAGCTGCGCCGCGACGAGCGGCTCACCGAGGCGGACATCGTGATTTATCTCTCGCACAGCAGGATCACCGAACAGCGGGCCGCGGACCAGATGGTGATGCTGGTGAAGTACTTCGGCGACCATGACGTGGTGGGCAGGGCCGTCAGGATGATCGGCAACGACGAGGACAACCATCTCGCCTACTGCCACGAGGAGCTGCTCGGACTGGCCCGGCAGGGCCACGCCCGTACGATCCACCGCATCCTCCGGGAGTGCGCGCTCGCGGAGATCCAGGTCTACCGGCAGGTGAGCCTCGCCGTGATGGAGCGGATGGGCCGGCTCCTCGACTGGCCCGCGCCCAAGGCCGCGCTGCTCGCCGCCGCGATCAACGGCCTGTACGTGTACGAGCGGACCCTCGGCTGGCGCCGGATGGTTCGCCTCAGGATGCCGGAGCGCCGCGACGCCCTCGGCGGCCCCGCGACCGCGGCCCCGGCCTTCTAGACCTGTCTCGGACCACGCCCCAGGCCCGCCCCGGGGACTGCGCAGGTCCGGCCGCGCCCCGTCCCGCCGGCCCCGCCCGGACCTAGAGCCAGCCCCGCCGCTTGAACTGGCGGTGCAGCGCCGTGACCACGACCGCCATGAAGCCGATCACGGCGGGATAGCCCCACACGTAGTGCAGCTCCGGCATGTGCGTGAAGTTCATGCCGTAGATCCCCGCGACCAGCGTGGGCACCGCGGCCATGGCGGCCCAGGCCGAGATCTTCCGCATGTCGTCGTTCTGCCGCACCCCCATCTGCGCGAGATGCGCCGACAGGATGTCGGACAGCAGCCGGTCCAGCCCCTCCACCTGGTCGTTGGCGCGCAGGAGATGGTCGTTGACGTCCCGGAAGAAGGGCCGCGAGTGGTCATGGACGAAGGGCACGCCCGCGCTCGCCAGCCGGGCCATCGGCGCCGCCAGCGGCCCGCTCGCCCGCCGGAACTCCAGCACCTGCCGCTTGAAGTTGTAGATCCGCGCCGCCGTCGACGTCGCGGACGCCGTGCCGCGTGACGGGCCCGGCGTACCGTCGCCGCCGCTCGGCGCGAAGACGTCCGCCTCCAGCTCCTCCAGGTCGACCTGGAGCTC
>NZ_MAUD01000045.1 GCF_001700515.1 Streptomyces lushanensis | reverse complement strand
GCACGGCCGCCGCGGCGGCCGCGTAGTCCGCGCGGGACGCGGTGGCCGTCCGGCCCTCGCCCGCGTTGGCGACGACGGTGCCGTGCTCCAGTACGGGAGCCAGGTTCTCGGTGTAGACCTCGGTGTAGAAGCCGTTGCGCAGGAAGGTGTAGGGCAGGCCCGACGCGAGGATGAGCCGCTCGGTCTCCTTGTGGTCGTCCGCCAGGTCGAAGTCGGCCTCCTGTCCGCCCAGCGCGCCGGTGTACGCGAGCTGGGCCACGCCCGCCGCCCGCGCCGCCTCGATGACGGCGGTGTGCTGCGGGACGCGCCTGCCGGGCTCGCTCCCGGAGATCAGCAGCGCCCGGTCGCCCGCGCGGAACGCGCCCGCCAGGGTCTCGGGGCGGTCGTAGTCGGCGAGGCGCAGCTCGACACCGCGCGCCACCAGGGCCGCCGCCTTCTCCTCGCTCCGCGCGACGGCCGCGATGCCGTCGGCCGGGACATCCGCGGCGAGCAGGGACTCGACGACGAGCCGGCCGAGATGTCCGGTGGCTCCGGTGACAACGATGCTCATGGGTGATTTCTCCAGTTCGTGCGGTTTCGTAGCGCTCTGGTGCTCACCCTATGGGCTGCACTAACCAAGTGAAAGTACCCACTTTGAAGTAAGGTACCGATGTGACCGTAAGCAGCGCGCCGGACGTCAACCGGCAGATGTGTCCCTCCCGGCTGGTCCTGGAGCACGTCACGAGCCGCTGGGGCGTGCTCGTGCTGGCCGCCCTGCTGGAGCGCCCTTACCGCTTCAGCGAGCTGCGGCGCGAGGTCGGCGGCGTCAGCGAGAAGATGCTCACGCAGACGCTCAGGACCCTGGCGCGCGACGGCTTCGTCCATCGCGACGCCCGGCCCGTCATTCCGCCGCGCGTGGACTACACGCTGACCGATCTGGGCAGGGAGGCCGCCGAGCAGGTCTGGGGGCTGGCCCGCTGGACCGAACGGCGGCTGGACGAGGTGTTCCTGGCCCGTGAGGAATACGACAGGGCCCGGGCTTCCGAGACACCCGACAAGGGCCGGGCGTCCGAGGCGTAGGACAAGGCCCGGACCTCCTAGGAGGTCCGGGCCTCACCCGGCGTACGGCTGCTCGGCCGGCGCGGCTCAGCCGACGACGGTCCAGGTGTCGCCGCCCGCGAGCACCTTGGACAGGTCGCCCTTGCCCTGCTGTTCGACGGCCCGGTCGAGCTGGTCCGACATCAAGGTGTCGTAGACCGGCCGCTCGACACTGCGCAGCACCCCGATCGGCGTGTGGTGCAGGGTGTCCGGGTCCGCGAGGCGCGACAGCGCGAACGCCGTGGTGGGGCTGGCCGCGTGCGCGTCATGGACGAGGATCCGCGACTCGTTCTCCGGTGTGACGGGCACGACCTGGAGATCGCCGGTCGCCGGGTCCCTGACCACACCCTTGGAGCCTTCGGCGCCGAAGCGGATCGGCTGCCCGTGCTCCAGCCGGATCACGGCCTCTTCCGCCTGCTGCTTGTCCTTCAGCACGTCGAAGGCGCCGTCGTTGAAGATGTTGCAGTTCTGATAGATCTCCACCAGCGCCGTGCCCGGGTGGTCGGCGGCCTGCCGCAGCACCTCGGTGAGGTGCTTGCGGTCGGAGTCGACCGTACGGGCCACGAAGGACGCCTCTGCGCCGATCGCCAGCGACACCGGGTTGAAGGGCGCGTCGAGCGAGCCCATCGGCGTCGACTTGGTGATCTTCCCGAGCTCGGAGGTGGGTGAGTACTGGCCCTTGGTCAGCCCGTAGATCCGGTTGTTGAACAGCAGGATCTTGAGATTGACGTTCCGGCGCAGCGCGTGGATCAGATGGTTGCCGCCGATGGAGAGCGCGTCACCGTCGCCCGTGACGACCCAGACCGACAGATCGCGGCGCGAGGTGGCCAGACCGGTGGCGATCGCCGGGGCGCGGCCGTGGATGGAATGCATCCCGTACGTATTCATGTAGTACGGGAAGCGGGAGGAGCAGCCGATGCCGGAGACGAAGACGATGTTCTCCTTGGCCAGGCCCAGTTCGGGCATGAAGCCCTGGACCGCGGCCAGCACCGCGTAGTCACCGCAGCCCGGGCACCAGCGGACCTCCTGGTCCGACTTGAAGTCCTTCATGGACTGCTTGGCCGCGGCCTTGGGGACCAGCGTCAGCAGCTCGTTCGCATCAGACATCGGTGGCCTCCTTGAGAGCCGTGGCGAGCTGCTCGGCCTTGAACGGCATGCCGTTGACCTGGTTGTACGAGTGCGCGTCCACCAGATACCTCGCCCGCAGCAGGGTGGCGAGCTGCCCCAGGTTCATCTCCGGCACCACGACCTTGTCGTAACGCCCGAGGATCTCCCCGAGGTTGCGCGGGAAGGGATTGACATGACGCAGATGGGCCTGGGCGATGGGTGTTCCGCCTCTGCGCAGCCGGCGGACGGCGGCGGTGATCGGGCCGTAGGTGGAGCCCCAGCCCAGCACCAGGGTACGGGCGCCGTCCGGATCGTCGACGGTCAGATCGGGCACCTTGATACCGTCGATCTTGGCCTGGCGGGTGCGCACCATGAAGTCGTGATTGGCCGGATCGTACGAGATGTTGCCCGTGCCGTCCTGCTTCTCGATCCCGCCGATGCGGTGTTCGAGACCGGGGGTGCCGGGCACCGCCCAGGGGCGGGCCAGGGTCTGCGGATCGCGCTTGTACGGCCAGAACACCTCGGTGCCGTCGGCCAGTTCGTGGTTCGGTCCGGTCGCGAACCGCACCCGCAGATCGGGGAGTTCCTCGGTCTCGGGGATCCGCCAGGGCTCGGAGCCGTTGGCCAGATAGCCGTCGGAGAGCAGGAAGACCGGCGTGCGGTAGGTCAGCGCGATCCTGGCCGCTTCGAGCGCGGCGTCGAAGCAGTCCGCCGGTGTCCGCGGCGCGATCACCGGCACCGGCGCCTCGCCGTTGCGCCCGTACATCGCCTGGAGCAGATCCGCCTGCTCCGTCTTGGTCGGCAGCCCGGTGGAGGGACCGCCCCGCTGGATGGCGACGACCAGCAGCGGCAGCTCCAGCGAGACCGCGAGCCCGATCGTCTCCGACTTGAGCGCCACCCCGGGGCCCGAGGTGGTGGTGACGCCGAGGGAGCCCCCGAAGGAGGCGCCGAGCGCGGCGCCGATGGCGGCGATCTCGTCCTCGGCCTGGAAGGTCCGAACGCCGAAGTTCTTGTGGCGGGAGAGCTCGTGCAGGATGTCCGAGGCCGGGGTGATCGGGTACGAGCCCAGGTAGAGCGGCAGCTCCGCCTGGTGGGAGGCGGCGATCAGCCCGTACGACAGGGCCAGATTCCCGGAGATGTTGCGGTACGTGCCGGCCGGGAACGCGGAGTCGGCCGGCGCGACCTCGTAGCTGACCGCGAAGTCCTCGGTGGTCTCGCCGAAGTTCCAGCCGGCGCGGAACGCGGCCACGTTCGCCTCGGCGATCTGCGGTTTCTTGGCGAACTTGGTGCGCAGGAACCGCTCGGTGCCCTCGGTCGGCCGGTGGTACATCCACGACAGCAGTCCGAGCGCGAACATGTTCTTCGAGCGCTCGGCCTCCTTGCGGGAGAGCCCGAACTCCTTGAGCGCCTCGATCGTCAGTGTCGTCAGCGGCACCGGGTGGACCTGGTAGCCGTCGAGCGAGCCGTCCTCCAGCGGCGAGGTCAGATAGCCGACCTTGGCCATCGGGCGCTTGGTGAACTCATCGGTGTTCACGATGATTTCCGCGCCTCGCGGCACATCGCCGATGTTCGCCTTGAGGGCCGCGGGGTTCATGGCGACCAGTACGTTCGGCGCGTCGCCCGGCGTGAGGATGTCGTGGTCGGCGAAGTGGAGCTGGAACGAGGAGACACCCGGGAGGGTCCCGGCGGGCGCGCGGATCTCGGCAGGGAAGTTCGGCAGCGTCGACAGGTCGTTCCCGAACGACGCCGTCTCCGAGGTGAAGCGGTCACCCGTGAGCTGCATCCCGTCCCCGGAGTCGCCCGCGAAGCGGATGATGACCCGGTCCAGACGGCGGACCTGCTTCTCGCCCGCGCCCTCCCGGCCCTCGTCCCCGGACAGAGAGGCGCGCCGCTCACCGACGGCGCGCGGACTCCTGCCCGTGTCGTCGGCCTCATCGGCGTGCTCTGCTGGGCTACTGACCTGGCTGGTCACTGAACTGGACCTCCCTCGAGGCGGCGGCTCGGGACCGGCCGGCCGCCCGGCGGTCCCGGAGACCACCCTACGTCGGTAAGGGTCGCCTTCCCTTGACCGATCGTATGATGGACGCCGGGCTGAGATGGGTCGGCGTACCGGTTTGTCATGGTTTGCCCGCCCCCGAATTCTTCCTTGCCTTCGCTCGGCTCTCATCCTTTGGTACTAAGTCCTGCCCGGGGCCGCCGTGCCGCCGCACATCTGACGGAGTGTCGGCGGAGGCGTGCGAGCCCGGTCCCCCGGGCCCGCGGTCGGTTGCTCGGGGTCAGTTCCTCAGATAGGTCAGCACGGCCAGGACCCTGCGGTGATCCCCGTCACTCGGGGAGAGCCCGAGCTTCTGGAAGATATTGCTGACGTGCTTCTCCACCGCGCCGTCGCTCACGACGAGCTGCTTGGCGATCGCCGAGTTCGTCCGCCCCTCGGCCATCAGACCGAGGACCTCCCGTTCGCGGGGAGTCAGCCCGGCCAGGACGTCCTGCTTCCTGCTCCGGCCCAGAAGCTGGGCCACCACCTCCGGGTCCAGCGCGGTGCCGCCCCTGGCCACCCGTACGACGGCGTCGACGAACTCGCGGACCTCCGCCACCCGGTCCTTGAGCAGATAGCCCACGCCCCGGCTGCTGCCGGCCAGCAGCTCGGTCGCGTACTGCTCCTCGACGTACTGCGAGAGCACCAGCACGCCTATCCCCGGGTGCTCCCGGCGCAGCCGCACCGCCGCCCGCACGCCCTCGTCGGTGTGGGTCGGCGGCATCCGCACGTCCGCGACCACCACATCCGGCAGGGCGTCCTGGTCCGCCAGCTCGCCCACGGTCTTGATCAGCGCTTCTCCGTCACCGACGCCGGCGACCACATCGTGCCCGCGGTCGGTCAGCAGCCGGGTCAGGCCCTCCCGGAGCAGCACCGAGTCCTCGGCGATGACCACCCGCACCCTGTCCTCCACGACCTTGTAGCCCCCACTGTCGAAGTCCGTCACCGTCGGCTGTCACCGCCGACTCCGGCCGGACCCGCTCGGCCCGGTACGCGTCCCAGCATCGCAGTATTCGGACCGGTCCGCGCCTGCCTGTGGAAAACCGGACAGCCCCGTGCGAATGCCTCCCGGGGAGGTCACCCGGGAGGCATCGCTCCGTATGCGGAAATACCGCTCCGTACGCAGGGCCAGGGCTGCCCGATGCAGGGGCATGGCTGCCCGCGCCCGTGCCCGGACCCGTACCTGTGCGGGCACTCGCCCGTACCCGTCCCGTACCCGCGTCCGCACCCGTGGCTCTCACCCGCGCCAGGGCAGCTCCGCCGTCACCGTGGTCGGGCCCCCGGCCGGGGACTCGATGACCAGGATCCCGTCCACCGCGTCCAGCCGCTCCGCCAGTCCAGCCAGCCCGCTGCCCGCCGAGGTGTCCGCGCCGCCCCGGCCGTCGTCGGTGACCTGGAGCATCAGCCGGTCGTGCCTCTGCCACACATCGACCGTGGCCCGCCGGGCCCGCGCGTGCTTGCTGACGTTCTGGAGGAGTTCGGAGACGGTGAAGTACGCGATGCCCTCGATCGCGGCGGCCGGCCGGGAAGGCAGGTCGACGCTCACGTCCACCGGGACGGTGCAGCGGGAGGCGATGGCGGAGAGGGCGGCGTCGAGTCCGCGGTCGGTGAGGACGGCGGGGTGGATGCCGCGTGCGAGGTCGCGTAGTTCTTGGAGGGCTGTTTTGACCTCGCCGTGTGCTTCGTCGACCATGCGTGCGGCTGCTTCGGGGTCTTCGGTGAGTTTTTCCTTGGCGAGGCCGAGGTCCATGGCGAGGGCTACGAGGCGGGCCTGGGCGCCGTCGTGGAGGTCGCGTTCGATTCTGCGCAGATCGGCGGCTGCTGTGTCCACGACCACACCACGGTCCGACTCCAGCTCCGCGATCCGCCGCTCCAGCTCGTCGGAGGGGGAGAGGAGCCCCCGCACCATGGCCCGGTCGACATTGGTGAGCCCGCGCGCCACATAGGGCAGGACCGGCCAGAGCACGAACAGACCCACCAGGGTGACGGTGAATGTCACCACGCCCCAGGGCAGCCGGATGAACTCGTACAGCACGGTGCGCCAGGCCACCGGATCCTTCAGCCCCGCCCACACCCAGCTCAGAAAGCCGTCGGGACGGCGCGCGCGCCGGCGCCCGAACAGAGGGCTCGGCTCGTCGATCCGTACACCCAGCAGCGCGCGCGCCCGCGCGCGCTCCGCGCGGCCGAGCAGCCGGGCGCCCGTGAGACCGGCGACGAGCCAGGGCAGACCGATCACCGTCACCGACAGTGCCGCACCGGTGGACACGGTGAACATCACATAGATGAATCCGGCCAGCGAGACCGGAAGGTTCGCGAGGAGATGCGCGATCTCCTTCCAGGTGTGCCGGTCGTACGCGAAGCGTGCGGCGGGCGGCCGGTCGTCGGGGAGGCTGTCGCTCACGGTCATGAGCCCTAGCCTGCACGGACGGGATGCCGGGCGCCATGGGGTAGCTGGGTGGGCTGAAGTAGGGATAACCCCACTGTCGGGACGCGGCTGCTTACCATCTCTTTAACAGGGCCTAGACTCCCGTCCGTACAGATCGTCGAAGAAACTGCTACGAGGTCAGGGAGCGAGGGGCGGACGTGTCGCGATCGACCGTTCTCGCGGCGGACTACTTCCAGAGCTATTCGGTGGTCGGCCTGCTCGCGGTCGTCGGTGTGCTGTTCGTCGCCGTGGCCTTCGGGGCGGGCCGGCTGCTGCGGCCGGTGGTGCCGACGCCGGAGAAGCTGCTCACATACGAATGCGGTGTCGATCCCGTGGGCGAGGGCTGGGCGCACACCCAGGTCCGCTACTACGTCTACGCGTTCCTGTATGTGATCTTCGCGGTCGACTCGATCTTCCTGTTCCCGTGGGCGACGATCTTCGCCGCGCCCGGATACGGCGCCACGACGCTGGTCGAGATGTTCATCTTCCTCGGCTTCCTGGCCGTGGGACTGCTCTACGCATGGAAGAAGGGCGTCCTGGAATGGACGTGACTCCCGCCGCCTCCGGCCCGCTCGCCGCCTCCGGAGCCGGTTCGCGGCCCCAGCCGCTGCCGGAGCCGCAGGTGCTGCCGGGGACGAGCCGTCTCGGCGTGCTCTCCCGGCTGGCGCCCCAGCCCATGAAGGTGATCCTCAACTGGGGCCGCCGCTACAGCCTCTGGGTCTTCAACTTCGGGCTCGCCTGCTGCGCGATCGAGTTCATCGCCGCTTCCATGTCCCGGCACGACTTCATCCGGCTCGGTGTGATCCCGTTCGCGCCAGGGCCGCGCCAGGCCGATCTGATGATCGTCTCGGGCACGGTCACGGACAAGATGGCGCCCGCCGTGAAGCGGCTGTACGAGCAGATGCCCGAGCCCAAGTACGTGATCTCCTTCGGCGCCTGTTCCAACTGCGGCGGCCCGTACTGGGACTCCTACTCCGTCACGAAGGGCGTCGACCAGGTCATCCCGGTCGATGTCTATGTACCGGGCTGCCCGCCTCGTCCCGAGGCGCTGCTCCAGGGCATTCTGAAGCTCCAGGAGAAGATCGCCCGCGAGTCGCTCGGCGAGCGCTATGCCTCGGGCGGCCGGCCCTCGGCCGCCGCGCTGCGCAGCGGGCTGGTCGCCGCGCCGCCGACACCGGGGGAGGGCGCCCGATGAACGAGCGGGACATGAGCGCGACCGGCGGGTCCGGCGGCGACAGCGGGTCCGGTGGGGACAGCGGGGACGGCGACGACCGGAACGGCGGCGGCACCCCGGCCTACGACCGGCTCCCGGAGGCGGTCGCCGAGATCTTCGGCGAGGAGGCCACGGCCGAGCGCGCGTACGACCTGCTGACGGTCGACGTTCCCGCCGCCTCCTGGACCGCCTCGCTCGAAACCGCCCGTGACCGGCTGGGCTGCACCTACTTCGACTGGCTGAGCGCCGTCGACGAGCCCGGTACGGGCTTCCGCGTCTGCGCCCATGTGGTCGCCCTGGGCGGCGGCACGGTCCGCCGGCTGCTGATCCGTACGACCGTTCCGCACGGGGCGGCCGTCCTGCCCACCGCCGTCGGTGTCTACGCGGGCGCGGGCTGGCACGAGCGGGAGACGCACGAGATGTTCGGTGTCTCCTTCACCGGCCACCCGAACCTCGTCCCTCTTCTGCTTCCCGAGACCTTCGAGGGCCATCCGCTGCGCAAGGACTTCGTCCTCGCGGCCCGGGTCGCCAAGGCCTGGCCCGGCGCGAAGGAGCCGGGGGAGTCGGACCACGGAGGACCCAAGCGGCGTCAGATGCTTCCGCCCGGCGTGCCCGACCCGAACGAGTGGGGCCCGCTCAAGGGCCAGCTCCCGCCTGCCCCGGCCCGTCCCGCGCGCGGCGCCCGCGCCGCCGGTGACCGTCCGGTGCGCCGTACGCGGAGCGCCTCGGAGGGCTCGGCGAGCAGCCCGGCCCGGCCCGAGGACGGCGGAGGTGAGCCGACGGGCGGTACGGAGGCGGCCCCGCCCCGGACACCTCCCCCGGCGCCGTCGGACGCGCCCTGGCACAAGCCGCGCCCGGCCTTCGACGACGGCGAGACGGCTCCCGGCGACGGGAACCCGCCGCCCGGGCGCCCGGAGCGCGCCGAACGCCCGGACAACGACGGCCCGGGCGGCGGCGGCCCCCGGGGCGACCGCCCGGACAGGAACGGCCCCCGGGGCGACGGCCCCGCGAGCGACCGCCCCGAAGGAGACGCGTGAACGACGTACTCGACGTCGCCCTCCGGCTGATCGCTGTCTTCGCCGTGTTCCTGGTCCTCCCGCTCGTCGTCGGGCAGGCCGAGCACAAGGTGATGGCCCATATGCAGGGCCGCCTCGGCCCCATGCACGCGGGCGGCTTCCACGGCTGGGCCCAACTCGTCGCCGACGGTGTGAAGTTCGCGCAGAAGGAGGATGTGGTCCCGGCCGACGCCGACCGCCGTATCTTCCAGCTCGCGCCGGCCGTCGCCCTCCTCCCGTATCTCCTCGTCCTGGTAGCGATCCCGATCGGCCCCGGCCGGGGCGCGGTCGGCCAGACCGTCGACGCGGGCGTCTTCTTCGTGCTCGCCGTGCTGGGCGTCGGAGTGCTCGGTTCGCTCATGGCGGGCTGGGCCTCGGCCAACAAGTTCTCCCTCCTCGGCGGACTGCGGACCGCCGCCCAGCTCCTCGCGTACGAACTGCCGATGCTGCTCGCCGTCGCATCGGTCGCGATGGCCGCGGGCACCGTCTCGATCCCCGGCATCCTCCATGCCTTCGAGTGGTGGTGGCTGCCCTGGCAGATCGTCGGCGCGCTGGTCTTCTTCGTCGCGGGCCTCGCCGAACTCCAGCGCCCTCCCTTCGACATGCCGGTCGCCGACTCCGAGATCATCTTCGGCGCGTACACCGAGTACACGGGTCTGCGCTTCGCGCTGTTCCTCCTCGCCGAATACGTGGGCATCGTCGTCCTCTGCGCCCTGACCACCGTCCTCTTCCTCGGCGGCTGGCACGGTCCGTACGGCGCCGACGGCCTCGGCTGGGTGTGGACGCTGCTCAAGGTGGCCGTGCTCGCCTTTGTCGTCATCTGGCTGCGGGTGAGCTATCCGCGGCTGCGTGAGGACCAGCTCCAGCGTCTCGCCTGGACCGTACTCATCCCGCTCGCCCTCGCGCAGATCGCGCTCACCGGCATCGTGAAGGTGGCGATCAACTGATGCCCCCGATTCCCGGCTCCGGCCTGGCCAAGGGCCTGGCCGTCACCCTGCGGACGATGACGAGGAAGTCCGTCACCGCGCAGTATCCGGAAGCCCAGCCCGAACTCCCGCCCCGCAGCCGGGGCGTGATCGCGCTGTTCGACGAGAACTGCACGGTCTGCATGCTCTGCGCCCGTGAGTGCCCCGACTGGTGCATCTACATCGACTCCCACAAGGAGACCGTCCCGGCCGCGGCTCCCGGAGGCCGCGAGCGCAGCCGGAACGTCCTCGACCGGTTCGCCATCGACTTCGCGCTCTGCATGTACTGCGGTATCTGCATCGAGGTCTGTCCTTTCGACGCGCTCTTCTGGTCACCGGAGTTCGAGTACGCGGAGACGGACATCCGGGAACTCACCCATGAGCGGGACCGGCTGCGCGAGTGGATGTGGACGGTGCCGGCGCCGCCCGCGCTCGACCCGGGCGCCGAGGAGCCCAAGGAGATCGCCGCGGCCCGCAAGACGGCCGAGAAGCTCGCAGCCGCACAGCGCAAGGAAGGCGAGCACCAGGGCCAGGACCGGGACGAGGGCCAGTCACGGGACCAGGGACCGGGCCCGGCGCCGGGGCAGGAGGCCGGCGAGTGAGCGTCGCAGCAACGGCGGCGAGTGCCACCGCGGCGGCCGGACCCGGCTTCCTGTCACCGAGCGGTGTCGAGATCGCCTTCCTTCTGGTCGGTCTGGTCACCTTCGGCGCCGCCCTGGTCACCGTCACCACCAGACAACTGGTGCACGCGGCCCTGTGGCTGGTCGTCACACTCGGCGGTCTGGCCGTCGAATACCTGCTCCTGACAGCGGAGTTCATCGCCTGGGTGCAGGTCCTCATCTATGTCGGTTCCGTCGTGGTCCTCCTTCTCTTCGGGCTGATGCTCACCAAGGCGCCCATCGGCCGCTCCCCGGACGCCGATTCGGGCAACCGCCCGGTCGCGTCGGCCGTGGCGGTCGCCGCCGCCGCTGCCCTGGTCTGGGTGGTCGTCGACGCCTTCCGTACCACCTGGATCGATCTGGGAGGACCGGCCCAGGGCTCCACCGAGGTGTCGGGTCGGTTCCTGTTCCGGAACTGGGTGCTGCCCTTCGAAGCGCTCTCCGTGCTTCTGCTGGCGGCCCTCGTCGGCGCGATCGTCCTGTCCCGCAAGAACGGCGCGGCGCGCGCGGACGGCAACGCCGCCGGCGGCAGCGGAAAGGAGCAGCGCTGATGCATCTCGTCTATCCCGCCGTGCTGTCGGCTCTCCTGTTCTGCACGGGGCTGTACGGGGTACTCGCCCGGCGCAACGCGATCCTCGTCCTGATGTCCGTCGAGCTGATGCTGAACGCCGTCAACCTCAATCTCGTCGCCTTCGACGTCTGGCTCCGCGACACGCTTCACACCGGCCAGGCGCTCACCCTCTTCGTCATCGCCGTCGCCGCCGCGGAGATCGGCATCGGCCTGGCGATCGTCCTGATGGTCCACCGCAACCGCGGCACCTCGGACGTGGACAGGCTCCGTGACACCGCCGAGCGGCAGGAACCCGACGCTCCGGCGCAGAAGGCCGAGGCCACCGCGTGACCACCACGACCCTCGCCGTCCTCGTCCCCCTTCTGCCCTTCCTCGGCGCCGTCGCGGGACTGCTCCTCGGCCGTACCTCACCCGGTTTCGTACGCCCGCTGGCCGTTCTGCCCACGCTGACGGCCGCCGGCCTCGCCGTCGTCGTGGCCGTGCGCCAGGGCGGTGGCTCCGGCGGCGGTACGGCGCCGCTGGAAGCCGCGACCCGGCTCACCCCGACCGGCTCGGTGCCCATCGATCTCGCTCTCTCCGTCGACGGCTTCGCCGCGCTGGTCGCCGTCCTCGTCGGCGTCGTCGCCTCCTGCGTGCAGATCTACTCGACCGGCTATCTGCGCGGAGACGCGCGCTATCCCTCGTACGCGGCCCTGGTCTCCCTCTTCACCTCCGCGATGCTGCTCGTCGTCTACTCCGGCGATCTGATGGTGCTGCTGGTGGGCTGGGAGATCATGGGCATCTGCTCGTACTTCCTGGTTGGCCACTACTGGGAGACCCCCGAGGCACGTGCCGCCTCCCTGAAGGCGTTCCTGGTCACCAAGCTCGGCGACGTCCCCTTCCTCTTCGGGCTGTTCGCGCTCGCCACCGACGCCGGTACGTTCCGGATCAGCGGCATCCTGGACACCGTCGCGAGCGGCGGACTGGACCATCCCACCCTTGTCGCGCTGCTGCTGCTCGCGGGAGTGGCGGGCAAGTCCGCCCAGTTCCCGCTGCACACCTGGCTGCCCGACGCGATGGCCGGCCCCACGCCCGTCTCCGCGCTGATCCACGCCGCGACGATGGTCGCCGCCGGTATCTACTTCGTGGCCCGGCTCCTGCCCGTCTTCGCCGCGTCGACGGCCGCCCTGGTGGTGCTGGCCGCGATCGCCGCGATCACCATGGTCGGTTCGGCGCTCGCCGCCCTCGCCCAGGACGACATCAAGCGGGTCCTCGCCTACTCGACCATCGGCCAACTCGGCTACATGTCGGGCGCCCTGGCCGTGGGCGACCGCGGCGCGGCCGTCTTCCACCTCCTCGCGCACGGTGTGTTCAAGGCCCTCCTCTTCCTGGGCGCCGGCGTGATCATCCACGCCGCCGGCACCAACTCCCTGGCCGCCATGTCCCGTATGAGCGGCCTGCCCAAGCGCATTCCGGACGCCTACTGGACGATGGCCGTCGCACTGCTCGCCCTCGCCGCGATCCCTCCCTTCGCGGGCTTCTTCTCCAAGGAGTCCGTCCTCGTGGCCGCCGAGCACGCCGCCTTCGGCGAGGCCGGCAACGCCTCGGGGGCCGCGGGCTGGACGGTGCTGATCGCCGGGCTGCTCACCGCCCTGCTCACCGCCGCCTACGCCACCCGGCTCTGGCTGCTGGCCTTCCGGGGGCGCGGCGCCGAAGCGCCCGACCACGGCCGCCAGCCGGTCGCCATGAACGCCGTCCTGTGGGTGCTGGCCGTCCCGTCCATCGGGCTCGGTCTGGCCGTCGGCTATCTCCCCGACTGGTTCGACGGACACACCCTCGCCCCGAACCTCACCACCTCCGTCCTCGGTACGGGCGTCGTGCTCGTCGGCGGTCTGGTCACCTACGCGTGCTGGCGGCACACCACCGCACTGGCCGCCCGTACCCCGATCGGTGCCGTCATCGCCCATCCCGATGCCGAGCCCGCCGTCGCGGAGGTGGAAGCCATGGAGATCCACACCCGTGTCTACGGCTCCATCGCCTCGGCCCCCGACCCGGCGGACCCCGGCCGGCTGCTGCTGGGACCGCTGCACCGCCACGCGGCGGTCGGCTTCCATCTGGACGCCGTCCACCACCGGCTGTTCGTGCGCCCCGTGCTGGCCGCCGCCCAACTGGTCCGCTTCCTCGACCGGGAGGTCGTGGACACCTACGTACGCGGAGCGGGCACCGGCACCCGCTGGCTCGGCGCCGCGGTACGCCGCGCCCAGACCGGCAATGTGCAGACCTATCTGAGCGCCCTGCTGGCCGGCTCCCTCGTCCTGGCGATCGCCGCCGTACTCGTCGCCGCCGGAGCGTGAGCCGTGATCGATATCAGTGAGTCCGTGATGCAGTTCCTTCTGGCGTTGATCGTCGCCGGACCGCTCGTCGGCGCGGTGGCGGCACTCCTGCCCGCCCCGCCCGGGCTGCGCGGCACGAGCCCCGACCAGGCCGTGCTGCGCCACGGTGTGACCGTGACCGGCGCGGTCCTCCTCGCCGCGATCGTCCTCGCCCTCGGCTTCGACCACGACCGCCCGTCGAGGATCCAGGCCACGACGGACATCAGCTGGATCGCGGCACTGGACGTGCGGATCCATCTCGGCATCGACGGCATCTCACTCCCCCTTCTGGTCCTGACGGCGCTGCTGACCTTCCTCTGCGCGCTCTACAGCTACTTCAAGCAGCCGAAGGGCGGCTCACCCAAGGCGTTCGTCGCCCTCCTGCTCCTTCTTGAGTCCGGCACGCTCGCGACCTTCGCCGTCCTCGATCTGATCCTCTTCTTCCTGGCCTTCGAGATGGTGCTGATCCCGATGTACTTCCTGATCGCCCGCTGGGGCGGATCGGAAGGAGTCACCGGCGGCAGGCAGGCCGCCGCCTGGAAGTTCATCCTCTACACGCTGCTCGGCTCCGTGGTCATGCTGCTCGGCCTGCTGCTCATCGGGCTCCGCGCAGGCACATTCGACATGGTGGCACTCGCCACTGACAACGGCCGTGGACTGAGTACATCCGTGCAGGTCATCGCCGTTCTCGCGATCGGTCTCGGGCTGGCCGTGAAGACTCCGATGTGGCCGCTGCACAGCTGGCTGCCGGACGCCCACACCGCCGCCCCGACCGTCGGATCCGTCCTTCTCGCCGGTGTGCTGCTCAAGATGGGCACATACGGTTTCGTCCGTATCATCCTGCCCGTCGCGCCGGACGGGATGCGGACCTTCGCGCCCTATCTCGCGGCGTTCGCCGTCGTCGGCATCATCTACGGATCCCTCGCCTGTCTGGCCCTCGCCAAGCAGGGCGCCGGCGGCGACCTCAAACGGCTGATCGCCTACTCCTCCGTCGGCCACATGGGCTTCGTCCTGCTCGGTATCGCGACCATGACACCGACGGGCGTCAACGGCGCGCTCTTCGCCAACATCGCCCACGGCCTGATCACCGGCCTGCTGTTCTTCCTGGTCGGAGCCGTCAAGGACCGGTACGGCACCGCCGATCTCGACACCCTCGCCGGGGCCACCGGCGCCGCGCTCTACGGCCGCGCCCCGCGCCTCGGCGCTCTGCTCGCCTTCGCGGTGGTCGCCTCCCTGGGGCTGCCCGGACTCGCCGGATTCTGGGGCGAGATGCTGGCGATGTTCGGCGCCTTCGATCCCGCCGACGGACTGAGCCGCCCGGCCTTCCTCACCTTCATGGCGATCGCGGGCTTCGGCACCCTGCTCACCGCCGCGTATCTGCTGGTCGTCGTACGGCGGGTCTGCATGGGCGCGCGGCCGCAGGAGGCGCCGCACCTGGCCGATGTCCAGACGTACGAGTTCGCCGCCTGGACTCCGCTCGTCGCCCTGACCGTGCTCGCCGGACTCTGGCCCGCGGTCCTCCTCGGTCTCACCGACCCGGCCGTGCAGCAGCTCCTCGCAGGAGGCAAGTCGTGACCGTGGCCGCCGAGAGCGCCGCCGGCGCCGCCAGCCTCGTCCAGTCGGTCGACTGGCTCGCGATCGCGCCCCCCACCATCACGGCGGTGGCCGCCCTGATCGTCCTGGTCGCCGATCTCTTCGTACCGGAGCACCGCAAGCCGCTCCTCGGCGTGCTCACGATCGCCGGTCTGGCCGCCGCCCTCGCCGTGCTCCTGCCACTGCGTCACGGTGACCGCTCGACGTTCTGCCTCCCCACCGACGCCACCGTGTGCAGCTACACCGCCGACCACTTCGCGCTGGTCGTCCAGTTCCTGGTGCTCGGCGGAGCGCTGCTCACCGCGCTGCTGACGCTCGGCGGCGGGACACGGAGACTTCCCGTGGGGGAGTACTGGTTCCTGCTGCTCTCCTCCGCGGCCGGTGCGGCCCTGCTGCCCGCCTCACGCGATCTCGCGACCCTGGTCGTCGCTCTGGAGGTCGCCTCCCTGCCCGCCTTCGCACTGGTCGGGCTGAGGCGGGGCGACCGGCTCTCCTCCGAGGCCGCGCTCAAGTTCTTCCTCTCCTCCGTCGTCGCGACGGCCGTGATGCTGCTGGGCGTCAGCTTCGTGTACGCCACGACCGGGACACTCCATCTCACCCGGATCGCCGCGCGGCTGGAGGCCGGCGTCCCGGGCCAACTCGCCACCCTGGCGCAGGCGGGCGTCGCCCTCACCCTCGTCGGGTTCGCGTTCAAGACGGCCGCGGCGCCGTTCCACTTCTGGGTTCCGGACACCTATGTGGGCGCGCCGCTGCCCATCGCCGCGTATCTCTCCGTCGTCGGCAAGGCGGTCGGCTTCTCGGGCCTCATCCTGGTCGCCGTCGTCGGCTTCCCTTCGTACGCGGACGTCTGGGGCCCCGTCCTGGCGGTGCTGGCCGCGCTCACCATGACCGTCGGCAATGTCGCGGCGCTGCGGCAGTCCGCCGCGCGCGCGAGGAGCGCGGTACGGCTGCTCGCCTGGTCCTCCGTCGGCCAGGCCGGCTATCTGCTGGTGCCGATCGCCGCCGCGGGCTACGCGGACGGACAGCCGAACGGCTCCGCCCCGCCGATCGGTTCCACCGTCGCGTACGCCCTGATGTACGCAGTCGTGAACCTCGGCGCCTTCGCCGTCGTGGCCCTGGTGGCCCGTACGAAACCACTGAACCGTCTCTCCGACTACCAGGGCCTCGCCGCCCGGCGGCCGGTCGTCGCCCTCGCGATGGCCTTCTTCCTGCTCTGCCTGGCCGGACTGCCCCCGGGCGTCATCGGGCTGTTCGCCAAGGTCACCGTCTTCTCGACGGCCGTGGACGCGGGACTCGGCTGGCTGGCCGTGGTCATGGCCGTCAATGTGGTGATCGCGCTGTACTACTACCTCCAATGGGCGGTGGTCCTCTTCCGTGCCCCGGAGGGAGCCGATGAGACCGCGGCCGACCGAGGCGGTGCCGTGGAGACCGGTGGACTCGTGGGACCCGGCGTGGCCGGCGAGCCGTCGGGGCCCGGGGAACTGGTCATACGCGAGGTCCCCGCGGCCCTCGCCGTGGCCATCGCCCTGACCGCAGCGGCCGGAGTCGCCCTCTCGGGAGCGCCGCAACTGGTGCTGCGCTTCGCCGGCACCAGCCTCTTCTGAGCCCACCGGGGCCCGCTCCGGGCCTCTCCCGGACCGCCGGGACCCCTCACCGGCACCACGGACTCCGTCGCGCACCACCACGCTCCCCTTCGGGCGCTCTTTCGCGCGCCCCCACCCGTACGGCGTACGCCCTCGGCCGGACGCGCCAGGGAACCCGTACCGCTCGCCTGGCGTTGACCTGTACGGAAGGGTCCACTGGAGAGTGGAGAAGCACCAGCAAAGGGTTCCCCTGCCGCACCACCTGGAGGGCGTACCGTGCACCGCCGGCACAACGGGCTGAGGACCGCCGTACTCCTCGGGGGACTGTCCGCACTCATCATCGGGATCGGCAGTATCTTCGGCCGTACGGGCCTGATCGTCGCGCTTGTCGTGGCCGTCGGGACCAACGCGTACGCCTACTGGAACAGTGACAAGCTGTCGCTGCGCGCCATGCGTGCCCGTCCCGTCAGCGAGTTCGAGGCGCCGCAGCTCTACCGCATCGTCCGGGAGCTGTCGACCGCCGCCCGCCAGCCCATGCCGCGGCTCTACATCTCACCGACCCAGGCGCCCAACGCCTTCGCCACCGGCCGCAATCCGCGCAACGCCGCCGTCTGCTGCACGGAGGGGATCCTCCAGATCCTGGACGAGCGGGAGCTGCGCGGTGTCCTCGGCCATGAGCTGAGCCACGTCTACAACCGGGACATCCTGATCGCCTCGGTCGCGGGCGCCCTCGCCTCGGTCGTGATGTTCCTGGTGAACTTCGCCTGGCTGATCCCCGTGGGCCGCTCCGACGACGATGACGGCCCCGGTATTTTCGGCTTTCTTCTGATCATGATCCTGGGGCCCCTGGCGGCCACGGTCATCCAGCTCGCGGTGAGCCGGTCGCGCGAGTACGAGGCGGATGCCTCGGGCGCGCAGATCACCGGTGACCCGCTCGCCCTGGCGAGCGCGCTGCGGAAGCTGGAGGCGGGTACGAGACAGCTCCCGCTGCCGCCCGAGCCGCGCATCGAGACCGCCAGCCACATGATGATCGCGAATCCCTTCCGGCCGGGACAGGGGTTCGCGAAACTGTTCTCGACGCATCCGCCGATGGCGGAGCGCATCGCCCGACTGGAACAGATGGCAGGTCGCCGACCATGAAGACAATCCTCAATGTCATTTGGCTCGTGCTGTGCGGCTTCTGGATGTGCCTCGGCTATCTGCTGGCAGGACTGCTTCTGTGCGTCACGGTCATCGGAATCCCGTTCGGCGTCGCCGCGTTCCGTATCGGCTTGTACGCGCTGTGGCCCTTCGGCCATATGGCGGTCGACCGCCCCGACGCGGGCGCGCCGTCGTTCGTCGGCAATGTCCTGTGGCTGATCCTCGCGGGCTGGTGGCTTGCCCTCGGCCATGTCTTCACCGGTGTCGCACTGTGCGTGACGATCATCGGAATCCCGCTGGGCTTCGCCAACTTCAAGCTGATCCCGATCTCGCTGATGCCGCTGGGCAAGGAGATCGTGCGCACCGACCAGCCGTTCGCGGCCCGCTGATCCCGGCGCGGGGACGGGCCGGGGCGAGGGCGGACGCGCGGGGCGCGGCCCGCGGGCAGCGGGCAGCGGGCAGCGGGCAGGACGTCAGGGGCGCGGGGCTCACGGCCGATTGTCAGTGCCGTGGTCCACCATGAACACATGACCGAGACCGAGCAGTTGCTGACGGCCGCAGTGGCCCATGTCGCCGCGTCCGCGCACCCGGGCAGCGCCCCGCTCCCCGCCCCCGCCACACGGGAGGCGGTGGCCCGTGCCGAGGCCGCCCTGGGCTTCTCCCTGCCGCCGCTGCTGGCCGGTCTCTATCTGCGGATAGCGGACGGCGGCTTCGGCCCCGGATACGGTCTGCTGTCCCTCGACGCGGCTGTCGCCGCGTATCTCGACGGGCGGGGAACGAACCGCGCGGGCGCGGAGGGCGAGGACGGCGCGGACGGGGACGGGGACAGCGCGGACGGCGGCTGGGGCTGGCCCGAGGGCGTCTTCCCGCTGGCCGACTGGGGCTGCGCGATGCTGGCCTGTGTCGACTGCCGCAGCGAGGACGAGCCGGTCCTGCTCTTCGAACCGAATCCCGGCACGGTCGACAGCGCCTGGTGGCTGGACTCGCCCGGTCTGGCGGCGTGGCTGGCCGGCTGGCTGGACGGCACGGCCTGGTTCGAGGACGAGGACAGTGACATGGATCTGCCGCCCTGGCCGGATTACCGCGCCCGCATAGCCGCGCCCGCGGGGGGCACAGTCCTCCCTGCGGGGGCGTAGCGCGCGACGCGCGCCACGGCAAAGGCGTGAGAAGGCTAGGGCCTTCCCGCACGCCGCCGCCGGGTCCGTGCGCGGTCGTGACCGCGACCGGAAGCCGCAACCGCGCGCCGCTTCCAGGACGTCCTCCCTGACGACGCACACAGGACCACACGTACGGGACGACAGGAACGAAAGGCAGGTTCAGGGCATGACCATCATCGGCTGGATCATTCTGGGGCTGCTGGCCGGAGCCGTCGCCAAGATCCTGCTCCCCGGCAGGGACCCCGGCGGGCTGATCGGCACGACCGTCATCGGTATCGCGGGGGCGTTCATCGGTGGCTGGATCTCGGCCCGCTGGCTCGACCACCCCATCAACGCGGACTTCTACGACGGTGCCACCTGGGCCGCCGCCATCGGCGGGGCGCTTGTACTGCTCGTCATATACCGGATCCTCTTCGGCCACTCACGGTCCCGCTGAGGCGGCCGGAAGCCGCGGCGCGCGACGCGGCCGGCCGGTAGGCAGCAGAGCCGGCGGCGACAGCGCCTCAGCCGGGGAGGCCCGTCTCGCGCAGGGTGATGTTCAGCCGCCCGCCGCGCATGCCCGTCGCCGGGTCGGCCGTTCCCGGGTACACCTTGGGCACGCCGTGATAGGCGAAGCGGGACGGTCCTCCGAAGACGAAGAGGTCGCCGGAGGAGAGTTCGACGTCCGTGTACGGCCGCCCCCGGTTCTCCGTACCGCCGAAGCGGAAGACACAGCGGTCGCCGACGCTCAGGGACACCACCGGAGCCTCGGACTTCTCGTCCTTGTCCTGATGCATCCCCATCCTGGCGTCGCCGTCGTAGAAGTTGATCAGCGCGGTGTCCGGTGTGTACGCCGCACCGGCCGCCGGATCGCCGTACGCCTCGGTGAGCGCCGCGCGTCCCAGCCGCAGCAGCCAGTCCGGGAACTCCGCGACCCGGGCGCCGTTCACATCCCCGGCGGTCCGGGTGTATCTGTACGGCTGCCAGTGCCAGCCGACACAGACCGTCTGCACGGACATGACACCGCCGTTCGGCAGGACCGTATGCCGGATCGGTACGGGCCCGCGCGCCCAGTCACGGCAGACGTCCACCAGCTCCCGCTGCCGTTCCTCCGGCAGCCAGTCGGGGACATGCACCGCCCCGGGCGCGATCTCCGCGCGCGGCCTGGGGGGCCTGGGGAAGAGTTCGCCGCTCATGAAACGAGCGCGCCCTCCAGCCCGAGGAGGCGCTCCTTGCGCTCCACCCCGGCGGCGTACCCGCGGAGCGCTCCGTCCGCTCCGATCACGCGGTGGCACGGCCGTACGACCAGCAGCGGGTTGCGGCCGATCGCCGTCCCCACCGCGCGCACCCCGGGCCCGGCAGAGCCGACCCGCGCGGCAATTTGTCCGTAGGTCGCGGTCGCGCCGTACGGAATGGCGTCCAGCGCCTGCCAGACGCGGCGCTGGAAGTCCGTGCCGCCGTCCACGTACTCCAGGTCGAAGTGCGTCAGCCCGCCCTCGAAGTACGCCCGGAGCTGCCCGGCGATCTCGCCGAACGCCTCGGGCGCCCGGACCCATCCGTCCCGGACGACAGCGCCACCCTTCTGCCCCGGCAGGGAGAGCGAGGCGAGCGCGACGCCCCCCTTCGCGGTGGCCGACTCCTCGCCGACCAGCAGCAGTTCACCCAGCGGGCTGTCCATCGTCGTGTACACGGTCATGCTCATCACTCGTTCCTCTCCGGAGCGCGTTCCGCTGTCTCCAGTGACGAGTCTCCGCCTCCACGGACATCAAAGCTGGCGGAAATCCGACACCACGTCCAGGACACCACTGACGGGACCAGGGTGCTCGTACACGAACCGCGGTGCGACGAGGAGGGCACAACGGGGGCCGCCGTCGAGTCGGGGCCCGGCTCGGCGTTGTGCCCCCGTTGTGCCCTGCTCAGCCGGTCCGACGGTGTCCGTGCGGGTCCTGACGGCGTCTGCGCAGGTCGGAGGTGGTGGGGGTCACCGGTAGTTCACGAACTGGAGGGCGAAGTCGAAGTCCTGCCCCTTCAGCAGCGCGATCACGGTCTGGAGGTCGTCGCGGCTCTTCGAGCTGACCCGCAGTTCATCGCCCTGCACCTGCGCCTTGATCCCCTTGGGACCCTGGTCACGGATGATCTTCGCGACCTTCTTGGCGTTGTCCTGGGAGATGCCCTCCTCGATCGTGGCGAAGATCTTGTACTCCTTGCCGGACAGCTGCGGCTCGCCGGCGTCCAGCGCCTTCAGCGAGATCCCGCGCTTGATCAGCTTGGACTGGAAGACGTCGAGGATCGCGTTGACCCGCTCCTCGGAGTTCGCCTCCATCAGGATCTTCTCGCCGGACCAGCCGATGGAGGCTCCGACGTTCTTGAAGTCGTAACGCTGAGAGATTTCCTTCGCGGCCTGGTTGAGGGCGTTGTCGACCTCCTGCCGCTCGACCTTCGAGACGATGTCGAAACTGGAGTCGGCCATGTCCTGTGGCTCCTTGTATCGGTACTCCCGGGGGCTGCCCGGGCAGCACATCGGGTGCTCGTCGCATGCTCGCAGCGCGGCCGGACACCGCCGGTCGCTCCCGTAAAGCCTAGTCACCCGCACCCGTCCCCAGCGCTGATCAATCCGGTGGCGGAGCACCCCCGGGCATCGGGTATCGTTTACGTCGTTGCCACGGAGCACCGCCCCACAGCGGCCCATCCGAACGGCAGCGACATCCCATGGCGGTGTGCCCGAGTGGCCAATGGGAGCGGACTGTAAATCCGTCGGCTTAGCCTACCCAGGTTCGAATCCTGGCGCCGCCACGCGATAAATGAGATGGCCCCTGATCTGCGGAAACGCAGGTCGGGGGCCATTCGCTTGGGGTGCGTGCACGCACC